>JAZOVB010000001.1:0-19531 GCA_045658425.1 Clostridia bacterium
GTAATATTTTGTGGAAAAATGTATTTTTTTGTATACTATATACAAAAAATAAAATATTCAATAAGTACTTTTGACGAAAATGTAAAAAAATATTTGACAACTAAGTTTATAATGTGTATAATGATTTTATAAGTTTTAAAAGGATATCCGGCAGGTGTTTTTGTGAGAACTAAAGATATTAATAATCCTCAGCTGATAAATGGTGCAAAAGACGGCGATACCGAATGTTTAGAGATAATTTTTGATGAGTTTCGCGGATATATCCGCAGTCTTTCAAATAAATACTATCTTGTGGGTGCCGATAATGATGACCTTATCCAGGAGGGGATGATAGGTCTTTTTAAGGCTATCCGTGATTATCGTTTTGATGAAGGAGTTACTTTTCATAGTTTTGCGGTTGTCTGTATTCAAAGACAGGTTAAGACTGCCTTAAAACTTGCCACAAGAAAAAAACATCTTCCTCTTAATCAGTCTGTATCTTTACAGTCTTCCAAATTTGAGGAGGACGGGGATAAGGAATTATCCGAATATATTGAGGATAAAAGAGAAATCAATCCTGAAGAAATTTATATCAATAATGAAACCTTCGCACAGCTTAACAGACTTTTATATGAAGCCTTAAGTAAGCTTGAGCTTAATATACTTATTCTTTATAATCAGCATTTATCTTATAAGGAAATATCCGAGGTTACAGGTAAAAGTGTTAAATCAATAGATAATGCTGTTCAGAGAATAAAGAAAAAGCTGGAGGTTATAAAAAAACAATATATGTCCATGTAGCTCATTGGCAGAGTGCTGTTTTTCGCGGGTTCAATTCTGTGTTTAATGGAGGAGACGGTTCGATTCCGGACGCTGGACTAAAAAATATTTCTATTTTCAAAAGGAGAAAAAACTATGTATCAGGACAAAACACTTATCTGCAAGGATTGCGGAAACGAATTTGTATTTACAGCAGGGGAGCAGGAATTCTACGCTGAGAAAGGCTTTGAAAACGAACCTGTTCGTTGCAAGGATTGCAGAGTGTCAAGAAAAGCAAGCATCCGCGAAAAGAGAGAGCTTCATGTAGCAGTTTGTGCAGAATGTGGCGGAGAAGCAAAGGTTCCATTCATTCCAAAGGATGACCGTCCGGTTTACTGCAGCGAATGTTTCAGCAAAAAAAGCGCTGAATAATTAAAATCGAAATTTGATTTGTAAAAGTAGCGGAATCTTGTATTCCGCTTTTTTATTTGTAAAATTATGAAAAAAACTTGCATTTAGATACTTAGTTGTAGTATAATAATAAATAATAATGTGTAAATGGAGTGATTAGTTATGAAAATAACAAAGGATACTGTAATTGCAGATGTTTTAAAGCTTGATGCAGATTTAGCACCCTTCTTTTTAGAAATCGGTATGCACTGCCTTGGCTGTCCTTCTGCTACAAGTGAAACAATTGAAGAAGCCTGTGATGTTCACGGTGCTGATTGTGAGCTTTTGCTTGAAAAGATTAATGATTTTCTTGAAGAGGGGGCAAATTAAATGTCTGACAATAAATTAATGTATAAGGATAAGCCCTTATCCCGTATGGGAAATACCATTTATTATGGTGATTTTTCGGAAAAATATATTATTATAATCGATATTCTTGAGGAAAAAGAAGTGGATGGTAAAACCGTTCCCTCCAAGCTTACAATTAAGCTTAATCAGAATAGCGGTCAGCTTAATTTTAAGCCTGTAAGAAAGGCTGAAAGAACAAGTCTTTATGTTGCACTTGATTTAGCTGAATACTGGCTAAAAGAAGCATTGGAGATGGATCCCTGATGCAGGAATTATTAAGTAATATCCCTGTTATCCTTATAAGCCTTCTTGCATTCTTGCTTTCTATATCCTGCCACGAATTTGCGCATGGATATACCGCATATAAAATGGGGGATTTAACTGCTAAAGTAAATGGCAGACTTACTCTTAATCCTGCAAAGCATTTTGATTTATTTTCGGTAATCTTTTTTGTAGTTTTCCGCTTCGGATGGGCAAAGGGGGTTCCCATTAATCCCAATAATTTTAAAAATCCAAAGCACGGTATGGTGTATTCGGCACTTGCAGGTCCTGTTACCAATGTTATACTTGCATTTTTATTTGCTGTTGTTTACGGACTGCTTTGCAAAATTCCGTTTGCTGATGAAAATATACTATACCATATAACCTATTATTTTGCAGTTTTTTCATGGCAGATGATATCGGTTAATGCAATGCTTGCGGTTTTTAATCTGTTTCCCATACCGCCTCTTGACGGTTCGAAAATTTTTCTGGCGGTACTTCCTGAAAATACCTATTTCAGAGTTCTGGAATATGACCGTTATATGATGATAGTATCGCTTATTGTTGTATATACAGGTGTGCTTGACAGATTTATATTCACAGGTGTGGATAAGCTTATAGTGATAATAGAAAAAATTGTAGGAGTTATATTATAAATGGAACAGCTTACCTTTAAAACTCACGAATTTGAAGGGCCTCTTGACTTATTGCTCTTTTTAATAAAGGCAAATAAGGTTAATATATACGATATACCCATAGTGGAAATATCCGAGCAGTATATAAGCTATGTTAACGAAATGAAGGAAATGGACCTTGATTATACTTCGGAGTTTCTTGTAATGGCTTCCGAGCTTTTATATATAAAATCCAAAATGCTGCTTCCTGTTGAAAAGAATGAAGACGGAGAGGTTATCGACCCCCGTACCGAGCTTGTTGCAAAGCTATTGGAATACCAGAAATATAAAGAGCTTTCCGAGTTTTTAAAAGGACGCGAGGATATAGGAAGATTTTCCTTTGTAAAGCCGAGAAGTAAGGTAAAGGGTATAAGATATGATAATGATGACCTGGAGGTTTCGGTGCTTGACCTTGTAAATGCATTTCAGGATGTTATTGACAGGATTGAAAGAAAGCTGCCGCCTCCGAAAACTTCTTTTGTTGGCATTGTTGCCCGTGAAGAGGTCAATATGAAGGACAGGATTGATATTATAAAAAGCTACCTTTCCGAAAACAAAAAGGTTGAATTTGATTCGCTTTTTATAAATACATGCTCAACAAGACCTCAGATAATAGTTACCTTTTTAGGTATACTTGAGCTTATTAAATTAAGCAAAATCATTGTAAAAAAACAAAATGATTCAATGTATATTACATTAAAGGAAGAAGAGTAAATGTTAGGAATTGAAGATAAAGAGCTTTATAATGCTATCGAAGCTTTGCTTTTTGTAGCTGGTGACCCTGTCTCTTTGGACAGGATTGCTGAGGCTTTAGAGCTTCCCCAGGAAGAGCTTGAAGAGTTTATGCCCAAGATGCTTGATGAATATAACTATGAGCGAAGAGGAATAAAGCTTATTAAACTTGAAAATTCATATCAGCTTACTACCCGTTCTGAATATTTTGATGCGGTGGTAAGGATGGTTACCCATAAGCAGAAGCAGGTGCTGTCACCTGCTACCTTGGAGGTTTTATCCATTATCTCTTATAATCAGCCCATTACAAAAGCGGCAATTGAAAAGGTAAGAGGGGTAGATTCCTCTTATTCTATTGCAAAGCTTTTAGAAAGAGAATTGATTGAACAAAGAGGAAGACTTAATGCACCCGGAAGACCTGTGCTTTATGGTACTACTGATGAATTCTTAAGATGCTTCGGGCTTCAGTCTCTTGATGAAATGCCCAATCTTGAAGAGGATTTGTCACAGCTTGGTGTTGAGACTGATCCCGATAAGGATAATGTAACCTTTGAAGAGCTTGAAATGCGAATGGAAAACGGAGAGGATTATGAAGTTGATTCCTCCGACCCATCATTTTTATAATACATAATGACGGAGGTATATAAAATGGCTGAACATCCAATTGAAGGAATTATGAGCACAGCGCTTGAAAATATTAAAAAGATGATAGATGTCAATACTATTATCGGAAATCCCGTTACCACACCTGACGGAACGGTTATTATTCCTGTTTCCAAGGTTGCCTTTGGTTTTTGTGCAGGCGGCAGTGAATTTGGTGCTCCCGTTGTGAACACTTCGGGCGTAAATTCCAAATTTGGCGGTGGAAGCGGTGCCGGTGTCTCTATTACTCCCGTTGCATTTTTAGTTGTAAACGGAACTAATGTAAGGCTTATTTCTATGTCCTCTGCATCAACTGCAACTGATAAAATTGTGGATATGATTCCTGAAGTGCTTGATAAATTTACCGAGCTTATTTCAGGTTCCAAGAAAGATAAAAAAATAAAATTCCAGGCAGAAGCCGAGGAAGAAATTGTTATGGAATAATTGAATTTAACCCACTCATATACATATAAGTGTGAATGTATGTGAGTGGGTGATTTTATGAAAAAAATTATTTTGGTGTTACTGATGCTTATGACTTCTTTGAATAATGTATATGCATTTGACGGTATTTCCGCAAAGGCATATATACTGATGGAGCAGTCAACAGGAACTGTGATTTTTGAAAAAAACAGCAATGTAAAAATGAAGCCGGCAAGCACAACAAAGATTTTAACCGCAATATGTGCTATTGAGAATTCACGGCTTACCGATATTGTTACAGTTTCAAAAAAAGCCGCATATCAGGAAGGGTCATCGGTTTATTTAAAACAGGGTGATAAAATTTCTATGGAGGATTTGGTTTACGGGCTTATGTTAAACTCGGGAAATGATGCGGCGGTTGCAATAGCTGAGCATATATCTGATGATACAGAAAAATTTTCTTTTGTTATGAATAATAAGGCAAAGGATATCGGTGCACTTAATTCAAACTTTAAAAATCCCAACGGTCTTGATGATGATAATCACTATGTAACTGCCTACGACCTTGCTCTTATAACTTCTTATGCACTCAATAATGATAAATTTAAAAAGATTGTATCGTCAAAAAGTAAAATTATATCGGATAAAAACGGTGTTAAAAAATATCTTTCCAATCATAATAAAATGCTTCATTTGTACGATGGATGTATAGGAGTGAAAACCGGATTTACAAAAAAATCAGGTCGTACTCTGGTTACCGCCGCTCAAAGAGACGGTGTAAATCTTGTTGCGGTAACTTTAAATGCTCCTGATGATTGGGACGACCATAAAAAGCTTCTTGATGAAGGTTTTTTGCGGGTGAAAAAAGAAATAATAATTGATAAAAATAAAATTGTAGATAATGTTGAGGTTAAAAAGGGAGCAGCTGATTTTCTCCCTGTAAAATGTAAGGAAGAATATTATGGTGTGAAGATTTCAGATGAAGCATCGGACTATGATGTTATATATAAATACCGTAAGCTTAAAGCCCCTGTAAAAAAAGGCGATGAGGCAGGGGAGGCCGTTGTTTTAAAAAACGGCAAAGAGGTTTTTAAAACAAAGCTTATAACTTTGGATGGTACGGAACGGAAAAAAGGATTTTCATTAATAGAATTTATAAAGAGGATATTTGGTTATGATTAGACTTCAGAAATTTATAAGTGACGCGGGGGTTACCTCGAGAAGAAAGGCAGAAGAACTTATAGTCTCGGGTAGGGTAAAGGTAAATGGAACTGTTGCGGAAATTGGCTGCAAAGTGGATGAATTAAAAGATATTGTAGAGGTTGATGGTAAAAAGATTACCCTTAACGAAAAGAATGTATATATACTTCTTAATAAGCCGGTAGGGTATTTGTCTTCGGTAACTGATGACAGGGGAAGAAAAACTGTAGTGGAGCTTGTAGGGATAAAGGAACGTATTTTCCCTGTGGGAAGGCTCGACTATGATACTGAAGGGCTTCTTATTCTTACAAATGATGGTGATTTTACTTATAAAGTAACCCATCCTAAATTTGAAATAAATAAAACATATATTGCCACCCTTGATAAAAAAGCCGAATGGGATAAAATCAAGATTTTAAATGAGGGCGTTGAAATAGAGGATTATGTTGGAAAGGCAAATGAGCTTTCCGTTATCAATGAAGAAAAAAATGAAGTTTTGATTACCATTTCACAGGGGAAAAATCGCCAGGTAAGAAAAATGTTTGAAAAAACAGGATATACCGTAAAAAAACTACGAAGAATAAGGATTGGCGGTCTTATGCTGGGTAATCTTCCGAAAGGGCAGTGGCGTGAGCTTTCAAAAAAAGAAGCGGAAAAAATATTCATATAATTTTTATGTGGCTAAGTTTTGGTAAAAAAACAAAAAAACTATTGATTATTTGACAAAAGTGTTGTAAAATGTAGAAGATGGGTAAAATTGGATTTATTTCGTATTATATGGGATAAATCCTATACTTATAAATGAAAATTTAAATCAGGAGGGTACTATGGATAATCTTGAAAAACTAAAGCTTTTCCGTGAAATGACCGATAAGAAAAACGCGGCTTCCGGAAATGTTGGCGGGAAGAAAACCGCTAAGGAAAGATTGGAAATGCTTTTCGATGAGGGTACTTTTATTGAAACAGATTCCTATCTTAAAAACAGAAACAGCCTGACCGGTGAAACAAATTATGCCGATGGTGTAATTGCAGGCTACGGCACCGTTATGGGAAGACTTGTGTATGCTTATGCTCAGGACTTTGGGGTGCTTAACGGTTCTTTAAGTGAAATGAACTGTAAAAAAATATCTAAGGTATATGATCTTGCACTTAAAACAGGTGCTCCCGTTGTATCAGTAATTGACTGCGGCGGTATCAGACTTGAAGACGGACTTGACGCACTGTGTGCATATAACGAAGTTATGAAAAAATCGGTTGATGCATCCGGTCTTATTCCTCAGCTTTCAATAGTTATGGGAGTATGTGGCGGAAGTATGACCTTTATTCCTGCCGTTGCTGACTTTACAGTTATGGTTGACAAGCAGGCAGAACTTTATATAACAAGTAAGGAAGTATTAAAGGGTGTTAATAATGAAGCGTGTGATGAATTCCCGCTATCAACCTTTAACAGCGCAAACGGAACTGTTGATTTTACAGCTTCAAGTGAAGAAGATGCTTTCTTAACAGTTAAAAAGCTTCTTTGCTACTTGCCATCTAATTATTTTGAAGATGCAGAGGTTATAGAAACTGCTGATGACTTTAACAGAGCAACACCTGATATAATCAACATCATTCCATCCGATGATAAGAGCGGATACAATGTATGTGATATTATCAAATCTGTTGCAGATAACTGTGAATTTTTAGAAGTTGCTGAAAACTACGCAAAAAATATGGTTACAGGCTTTGTAAGACTTGGCGGTTATACTGTAGGTGTTGTTGCAAATCAGCCTGAAGTAAACGGTGGTGTTATTGATAATTTAGGTGCTAAAAAAGCAGCTGATTTTATCGGTAAGTGTGACAGCTTCGGTATCCCTGTTCTTTCTTTCACAGATTCTGAAGGCTTTGAAGCTTCCTTAGCTGATGAAAAATGGGGAATGGTTAAGGATGTTGCAAAATTAGGCTTTGCTTTTGCAAATGCTTCTGTTGCTAAAGTCAATGTAATCTTAAGAAAAGCTTATGGTGCTGCATATCTTTATATGAACTCCAAGCAGATGGGTGCTGATATTTCTTACGCTCTTCCAACTGCAATTATTACAGCTTCAACTCCTGAAGTTGCTCTTAATATGCTTTATTCGGAAGAAATCAAAAAGTGTGATGATCCGAAAGCAGGAAAAGAAGAAATTATGGCTAAATACAGAGATGAAGTTGCATCACCTTATGAAGCTGCAAAACGCGGATATATTGATGATGTAATTGACCCTGAAGCTTTAAGACCTGTATTGGTAAGTGCTTTTGATGTTCTTTTTGCAAAAAGAGAAGAAGTTGTAGATAAGAAGCACTCCAATATGCCATTATAATGTGGGGTGAATAAATATGGATAAAATGGGTGAAGGCGTGGTTGTTTTAGTCATCGGTATGGTTATAGTATTCTCCGTTTTAATCCTTCTTTGGGCTATCCTTTTAGGCTTTGAACAGGTATTTTACAAAATACCTCAGAAGAAAAAGGCTAAGGCTGTAGCTAAACCTCAGGAAGCAGTAACAGAGAATGTGATTGCTCCTCAGGTTGAAGAGGATGATACCGAGATTGTTGCAGTAATTACCGCTGCGATTTGTGCATTGACTAATCAGAACGCATCAAATTTTAAAATAAAATCAATCAGAAGAATAAGTAATTGGAATAAATAGGAGGAAAAAATATGAAAAGTTATGTAATCACAGTTAATGGAAAATCTTATGATGTAACAGTTGAAGAAACAGGCTCAGTAGCATCCGCTCCTGTAATGCAGGCTGCACCAGTTCAGACACCTGCTCAGGCACCAAAGGCAGCTGCACCTGCTGCACCGGCTAATGGAACAAAGGTTGAAGCTCCAATGCCTGGTACTGTACTTAAATTAAATGTTAAGGTTGGAGACACAGTAGCTGAGGGACAGGCTGTTGCAGTCTTAGAAGCTATGAAAATGGAAAATGATATTCCTGCGCCTTGTGCAGGTAAGGTTGTATCTGTTAATGTAAATACCGGTGCAACTGTTGAAACCGGAACTGTTATTGCTGTTATCGGTTAATATAGGCACTCGGGAGCTGAGCACCTTATGGTCTTAAAATAGAAATTTCGCTTCATATTGCAGAAAATTCCTGCAAATATACGAAAGTATTATTTTTGAAATTTCTTTATCTGAAACAAAATTTCTTATTTTAAAACTCTTCGACCTTAGCCGTCGGAGAGCTGTCCGAACTCGCCTCAAACCCTTAAAAATAGGCTTTTTCTTCGTTGTCGGTTTCGATATACCTCGTATTATCAAAACCTTTCGCCTTGAAAAATCTCAATTTTAAAGGGTTAAAGGTTCTATAAGAATTTTCAAATTAGGAAATTTTTAGATAGAATGAGGCAAAAACAAAGGTAATATTCGGATATTACCGAGGCTTTTAACGAAATTATATCAAAAATTTACAATTTAAAAACGAGTTCGGATAACTTTCCGACGGCTAAATGCAGGAAAATTTATAATATTTTCAATGCGAAGGACGAAGTTAGGCTGTCGCCTTACGAGGATGCCAAATTGAAAAGATTAAAATTTAACAAATTTAAGGCATAAGGAGTTCAACTCCCGAGTGCCTGAATAACAGTAAATAATAAGGGAGGTTTTTATAGTGAATATTGGCGAAAGCTTTATAAATTTTATAAGCACTATGGGTATACTCTCTATTACATGGCAACAGGCGGTTATGATTATCATTTCCTGCGTACTTTTATACCTTGCTATTGTAAAAGAGTTTGAACCTATGCTTTTATTACCGATTGCTTTCGGTATGCTTCTTACAAATATTCCTAATTCCGGGGTATATCATCCTGAATTCTTTAAGCTTCAGCCGGACGGTTCCTCTATGGTTCCTTTCTCACAGCTGGTTTCTAAAGGCGGAATATTTGACTTTTTGTACTTAGGTGTTAAATTCGGTATATTCCCGCCACTTATCTTTATGGGTGTTGGCGCTATGACCGACTTTGGTCCGTTAATTTCAAATCCTAAGAGCTTGTTCTTGGGTGCTGCTGCACAGCTTGGTGTTTTCGTTACATTCTTTGGTTCTTTATTACTTGGCTTCACTGTTGAGGAAGCAGGTTCAATTGGTATCATTGGCGGTGCTGATGGTCCGACTGCTATCTTTGTAACAAAAACTCTTGCTCCGCATCTTTTATCTGCTATTGCGGTTGCTGCTTATTCATATATGGCTCTTATTCCGATTATTCAGCCACCTATTATGAAAGCGCTTACAACCAAAAAGGAAAGAGAAATCGTTATGGAACAGCTTCGTCCTGTTTCCAAAACCGAAAAAATCATTTTCCCGATTTTGGTTACAACAGTTATCGCTCTTATTTTACCTGATGCAACTCCTCTTGTAGGTATGCTTATGCTTGGTAACTTAATGAAAGAATGTGGCGTTGTTGACAGACTTTCAAAAACTGCTCAGAACGAGCTTATGAATATTGTAACAATTTGTCTTGGTGTAAGTGTTGGTGCAACAGCTGTTGCTGATAACTTCTTAAGCCCTGCTACACTGAAGATTATCGTTATGGGACTTGTTGCTTTCGGTATAAGTACTGCCGGCGGATTACTACTTGGTAAGCTTATGTGTAAAATATCAGGCGGTAAAATCAATCCGCTTATCGGTTCTGCAGGTGTATCTGCCGTTCCTATGGCTGCCCGTATGTCTCAGAAGGTTGGTCAGGAAGCAAATCCTAAGAACTTCCTTTTAATGCATGCTATGGGACCTAACGTTGCAGGTGTTATCGGCTCTGCCGTTGCTGCAGGTGTATTCTTATCAATGTACGCTAAATAATGGAGGAAAATAAAATGGGAAAAGTTAAAATTACTGAAACTATTCTTAGAGATGCTCATCAGTCGCAAATTGCAACCCGTATGACAACTGATGAAATCTTACCAATAGTTGAAAAATTAGATAACATCGGTTACCACTCCTTAGAATGTTGGGGAGGAGCAACCTTTGACTCTTGTCTCAGATTTTTAAATGAAGATCCATGGGAAAGATTAAGAAAAATTAAAGCTAAAGCTCCTAATACAAAGCTTCAGATGTTATTCAGAGGTCAGAATGTATTAGGTTACAGACATTATGCTGACGATGTTGTTGAATACTTTGTTCAGAAATCAATTGCCAATGGTATTGATATTTTAAGAATATTCGACGCTTTAAACGACGTAAGAAACTTAGAAACTGCAATCAAAGCTGCTCAGAAGGAACAAGGACATGTTCAGGCAACTGTATGCTATACAATAAGCCCTGTTCACAATGTTGAATCCTTCGTTAAAATGGGTAAAGATTTAGAAAATATGGGTGCAAACTCAATCTGTATCAAGGATATGGCAGGTCTTCTTACTCCTTATGCAGCTTATGATCTTGTAAAGGCTATGAAGGAAGAGGTTAAAATCCCGCTTCAGCTTCATACTCACTATACATCAGGTGTTGCTTCTATGACCTACTTAAAGGCAATTGAAGCAGGAATTGATGTAATTGATACAGCTATGTCTCCATTTGCTTTAGGTACCAGTCAGCCTGCTACCGAGCCTATGGTTGCTACTTTACAGGGTACAGAGTATGACACAGGTATTGACCTTGATAAATTATCTGAAATTACTGATTACTTCAGCGTGTTGAGAGAAAAAGCTCTTGCATCCGGACTTCTTGATCCTAAGGTATTAAAGGTTGATATCAACACCTTAAAATATCAGGTTCCGGGCGGTATGCTATCCAATCTTGTTTCCCAGCTTAAGCAGGCCGGTAAAGAAGATAAATTTGATGAGGTATTAAAGGAAGTGCCAAGAGTAAGAGAAGAATTAGGGTTCCCTCCACTTGTAACTCCTACCAGTCAGATTGTTGGTACACAGGCTGTTTTAAATGTAATCAGCGGTGAAAGATATAAAATGATTTCCAATGAAACAAAAGGTCTTGTAAAAGGTGAATACGGTAAGACTCCTGTTGAAATCAAGCCTGAAATCATTGAAAAGATTATCGGTAACGAAGAAAGAATTACCTGCAGACCTGCAGATAAAATCACTCCTGAACTTGATAAGCTAAGAAATGAAGCTAAGGAATATATGGAACAGGATGAAGATGTATTATCCTATGCATTATTCGATAAGGTTGCAGTTAAATTCTTTGAGCACAGAAAAGCAGAAAAGTATAAAATGGATGTAGCTCATATGGATACTGAAAATAAAATTCATACTGTATAACTTAAAAAGCATTTGTCAATTATGACAAATGCTTTTTTAATATAATATTCACAAAAATGTAATATAATTGTATTTGTAATTTGTCGAAAAGTGTTATATAATGTATGTGATATATTATAACTTGAAATGGAGGCAATTATGAATAAAAAGAATTTTATAGCACTTTTGTTACTATTGTTTTTCGCGTTTAATATCCTCGCTTTAATATTGCCTATGATGGTTCATGGTGAAGATAATATTACTATAATGTTTGATAACAAAGAACTTACTTCGGATGTAAGTCCTGTTATATACAATGACAGAGTTTTAGTGCCTGTACGAATGATTTTTGAAGAAATGGGTGCTGATGTAGGCTGGGAAGCAAAGGAAAGAAGAGTAACAATACAAAATGGGAAAGATACCTTTATATTTCATATTGACAGCCCGGTAGTTTTTGTGAATAATGAAAGACATCAGCTTGATACCCGCGCGCTTATAATATCTGACAGGACTTTTATTCCATTAAGATTTTTGGCGGAAAAAAGCGGTATGAAGGTTGAGTGGAAGGATAAAACACGAACTGTTGTGATTGACAGCGGAAAGTCTTCAGGTACAACTGATGAAAAAGAAGATGGGAAAACTTCAACCGATAAGGAGGACCTTTCCAAATACAATTATCTTACATCTGCAAAGTTAGAAGACTCTTCTGCCATTATTAATTTTAAAACTTCGGATATTGAGTATAAGAGTTTTACATTAACCTCACCATCCAGACTTGTAATAGACATAGAAGAATGTATAAAAGGATATACTACTAAAGACCCCACTCCTGACAGTGATTATTTTACAACTTTCAGATGCGCCCAATTCAGTAATGACCCAATGGTAACAAGACTTGTTTTTGAGTTGGAAGATAAGGTTACATATAACATAGATGTTGAAAAGACAACTCTTACTGTTGAATTTTTCCGTGAGGATGAAAAAATAGTTTATAAAGAGCCTAAACATAACAGTAAATATAAAACTGTGGTTATAGATGCAGGTCATGGCGGAAAAGATCCCGGGGCTGTTGGAACTGAAAATGGCGTAATTGTTTTAAAGGAAAAGGATGTTAATCTTAAGATTGCTCTTAAAGTTTACGCAAAACTTAAAAATGAAAAGGTTAATGTGTATATGACCCGTTCTGTTGATAAATACTTAGAGCTTTCAGAAATTGTGGAATTTGCAAATAATAAAAAAGCAGATTTGCTTGTAAGTGTACATAATAACGCTTCGGAGAATACTGATACCAGCGGAACTATGACTATGTATGCTTATGACACGGTGAAAACCGGTTATAAGATTTCAGGAAAAACTGTTGCCCAGACTATTCAGAAATATTTGGTTAAAGCTACTAAAGGCAAGGATTATGGAGCAAGACAGAATTCGGCTCTGTATATCTTAAGAAAAGCCAATATGCCGGCAGTAATTACCGAATCATTATTTGTAACAAATAAATCAGACAGAGCAAAGCTGAAAAACGAAACATATATAAATAATATTGCGGATGCAATATATAAGGGTATCTGCGATGTAATGGATTTAGATTAGCTGAGAGGGTTTAAAGAACCCTTCTCCTAAAGATTTGACTGTTTTAAAAGAAGGTAAAAGGATGAAAATCGGAATTTTGGGCGGAACCTTTGATCCGGTTCATAAGGCTCATGTTGAAATAGCAAAACTGGCTTATACAAAGCTTAAGCTTGATAAGGTTTTATTTATTCCAAACGGTGTACCCCCTCATAAAAAGCAATCATCAATTTCCAATGAAGATAAACTTAATATGCTGAAACTTGCTATTAAGGATTATGAGGAATTTGAAATCGATACATTTGAGCTTTTAAAGGATGACTATTCTTATTTGTATCTCACCTTAGAATATTTGAAAAATAAATACTCCGATGCTGAGTTGTTTTTTATTGCAGGTTCGGATAATATAGAAAATATCCCGGGATGGAAAAATCCCGGACTTCTGTTTAAATATGCATCATTTGTATTTATAAAAAGACCTGAATATGAATTATCTCTTGGAGGAATTAAACGGCTCGAAGAAGAATATAATGCAAAAATCCTGTCAATTGATTTTGACGGGATTGATATTTCCTCTACCGACATAAGAAATGCCTTTGAAAATTGCAAAGAAGTTTCTTATATGCTTTCTTCAGATGTTATGGAATATATTGTTGAAAATACCGTATACCCACAGATGATTTTGGAAAAACTTAAAAAAATGATAGGTGAGAAACGGTATATACACAGTGTCAATGTTGCAAAAGAAACTTATAAACTTGCAATAAAGTATAACGAGGATACAGATAGGGCTTATTTTGCAGGGCTTTTACATGATTGTGCTAAAAAAATAGATATTGATACCCAGATTGGAATAATAAAAAATAATAATGCTTATTCCGTTAAGGAAAGGGAACTTGAATTTCCAAAGGTTATTCATGCTCTTACGGGAGCTTATATTGCAAGGAATGAGTTTGGCATAACCGATAAAAAAATACTTGATGCAATAAGATTTCATACCCTTGGTGATGTGGAAATGACTCTTTTTGATAAGATAATTTATATTGCGGACTTAATTAGTGAAGAAAGAAATTACAAAGGTGTTGAAATTTTAAGAGAAATGGCTTATAATAATATAGATAGAGCAATTTTAATCTCGGTGGATAATACCATAAATTATGTAGGATATGAAAATATCCAACCCGATATTATAAACTTAAGAGATTATATTAAGGAGAGAGTAGATGGAAGCATTAGCTAAAGCAAAAAGAATTGTTGAACTTGCCGACTTGAAAAAAGCTCACGATATTGAGCTTATTGAGATTTCCGGTGTGTCCTCGCTTACCGATTATTTTGTTATTTGTACAGCTAACAGCGAATTACAGGTTAAGGCTGTTGCAGATGAAATCGAATTTAAGCTCAAAGAGGAAAATGGTGTTACACCGACTCATACCGAAGGGTATCGTACTGCGGGATGGGTGCTTATTGATTATGATGATGTTGTGTGTCATATTTTCAATAAGGAGTCAAGAGCCTTTTATTCACTTGAAAGACTGTGGCAGGATGCCAAAAGAGTTGATATCAGCGATATTATAAAAGAAGACTAATTAAGAAAGAGGAATCTTAAAATGGATTACAATTTTAAAAGCATAGAAAAGAAATGGCAAAAAATATGGGATGAAAAGGAAACCTTTAAAACAAGCACAGACTATACAAAGAAAAAGTTTTATGCGCTTGTTGAATTTCCTTATCCGTCAGGACAAGGGCTTCATGTAGGGCATCCAAGGTCTTATACCGCTCTTGATATAGTATCAAGAAAGAAAAGACTTGAGGGATACAATGTTCTATATCCTATGGGATGGGATGCTTTCGGTCTTCCTACCGAAAACTTTGCCATAAAGAATAAAATTCACCCTCGCGAGGTTACTAAAAATAATGTGGCACGATTTAAGGAACAACTTAAATCATTAGGCTTTTCATTTGACTGGTCAAAGGAAATAAACACTACTGACCCTGAATATTATAAGTGGACCCAGTGGATATTCTTAAAGCTTTTTGAAAAAGGACTTGCTTATAAAAAGGAAATGGCAGTTAACTGGTGTACCTCCTGTAAGGTAGTTCTTGCAAACGAAGAGGTTGTAAACGGTGTTTGCGAAAGATGTCAGAGTGAGGTTGTAAGAAAGGTTAAAAGCCAGTGGATGCTTAAAATTACCGAATATGCCGAAAGACTTATAAATGACCTTGATGAAGTTGACTATGTTGAGAGAGTAAAAACACAGCAGAAAAACTGGATTGGTAAATCAACAGGTGCAGAGGTTGATTTTGATACAACTGTTGATTTCAAATTAAGAGTTTATACAACAAGACCCGATACATTATTCGGTGCTACATATATGGTAGTATCTCCCGAGCATCCTTTTATTGATAAGTTCGGTGATAAGATTTCAAATCTTAATGATATTTTAGCTTACAGAGAAGAAGCTAATAAAAAATCAGATTTTGAAAGAACCGAGCTTGTAAAGGAAAAAACAGGTGTAAGAATTGAGGGAATAAGCGCTATTAATCCTTTAACTAAAAAAGAAATTCCAATCTATGTTTCTGACTATGTACTTATGACCTACGGAACAGGTGCTATTATGGCTGTTCCTGCTCACGATACAAGAGACTGGGAGTTTGCAAAAAAATTCAATCTTCCTATTATCGAGGTTGTTAAAGGCGGGGAAGATGTATTAAAGGAAGCATATACCGAAACTGCAACAGGAGAGCTTGTTAACAGCGATTTCTTAAACGGGTTAGAGGTAGCTGATGCTAAAGAAAAAATTATTGAATACCTTGAAAAAGAGGGTATCGGTACTAAAAAGGTTAACTATAAATTAAGAGACTGGGTATTCTCCCGTCAAAGATACTGGGGAGAACCTATTCCAATTGTTCACTGTGAAAAGTGCGGATTTGTTCCCGTTCCCGAAAGTGAATTACCTCTTATGTTACCTGAGGTTGATTCCTATGAACCAACTGATACAGGCGATTCACCGCTATCTAAAATGGAAAGCTTTGTAAATACAACTTGTCCTAAGTGTGGCGGTCACGCAAAAAGAGAAACCGATACAATGCCTCAGTGGGCAGGTTCCTCCTGGTATTTCTTAAGATATATTGACCCTGATAATAAGGATGCATTAGCTTCAAAAGAAGCTCTTGATTACTGGACACCTGTTGACTGGTATAACGGCGGTATGGAGCATACAACCTTGCATCTTCTTTACTCAAGATTCTGGCATAAGTTCTTATATGATATTGGTGTAGTACCTACTAAAGAGCCTTATGCAAAGAGAACTTCTCATGGTATGATTTTAGGTGAGAACGGTGAGAAGATGAGTAAGTCAAGAGGTAATGTTGTAAATCCTGATGATATTGTTAATGATTACGGTGCAGATACAATGCGTCTTTATGAAATGTTTATAGGCGACTTTGAAAAATCAGCACCATGGTCGGCAGACGGTATCAAGGGGTGCAGCAGATTTATCGAAAGAGTATGGAACCTTAACAATGCTGTTGTTGATGGTGATGAATATACCGAAAAATTAGAAAAATCTATCCATAAAACCATCAAAAAGGTTTCTTCTGATATAGAAAATCTTAAGTTTAATACAGCGATTGCCGCTTTAATGGCACTTCTTAATGATGTTTATAAGGTTGGTAAAATTAACAAGGCAGAACTTAAAACTCTTATTATTTTATTAAATCCATTTGCACCTCATGCTACTGAGGAAATGTGGGAGTTAAATGGTTTTGACGGTATGTTAAATGAGGCTTCATGGCCAACCTATGACGAAGCAAAAACTGTTGATAATGAGATTGAAATTGTTGTTCAGATAAATGGTAAAACAAGAGATAAACTTATTATCCCTGCGGATTTACCGAGAGAAGAATATGAAGCTAAGGCAAAAGAACTTGCTTCGGTACAGGCAAACTTAGATGGTAAAACCATAGTAAAAGTAATTGCTGTACCCGGTAAGCTTGTAAATATTGTTGTTAAGTAGGTTTTTATATGAAAGTAATGGGACTTGATTTAGGCGATGCACGAACAGGTGTGGCCCTGTCAGATGAACTTAAAATGATGGCTCACTCTTACGGTACCTTATATAATAAAGACCATGACGATTTACTTAATCAGCTTGAAAGTATAGTTAAAGAAAACAATCTTGAAGCTGTTGTAATCGGTCTTCCTAAAAATATGAATGGTACCGTTGGGGAAAGAGGCGAAAAGGCAAGGGAATTTGCGTCAGCCTTTGAGGAAAGATTTGGTATTAAAACAATTTTATGGGATGAAAGGCTTACAACAGTAAGCGCCCACCGTGTTTTAAGCGAAGCCAATGTTCGCGGTAAAAAGCGAAAAAAGGTTGTGGATACTGTAAGTGCTGTATTTATCTTACAATGCTATCTTGACAGTAGGGCATGACGACTTCGAAAAGCTACTTTTTACATTAAATAAATTATAAAATTGGAGGTTTTTAAAATGGCTGAATACAATGAAGAAAGAGATGTTGTTACTTTATACGATGACAATGAAAACGGAATGGACTATGAAATTATAGACGTTTTCGAATACAATGATAATGTTTATGCCGCTGTTACACCGCTTCAGGATGAATATGACGAAGAAGTGCCTTTAGAGGTAACAATGCTTAAAGTAACAGAGGTTGACGGCGAGGAAATATTCTCTGTTCTTGAAACCGAGGAAGAGGAAGAGGAAGTTTTCCAGGAGCTTTTAAGAAGAGACGAAGAGTACAACGACTAATATCAATACTTACAAAAAACCATTTGCTTATAAATGCAAATGGTTTTTTTAATTTTCAAAATATAGTAATTTGTATGGAGGTATTTCTAATGCGTCAGCAATTTTAAATAATGTATCAAGTGAAATTGCTTTATATATGTTTGGTGCTTCAATTTGACCTATAAAAGAAACGCTGCAGTTTAATTTCTCAGCCAGCTGTTCCTGAGTATATGTCTTTAGTTTTCGGTAATATGATACTTTTAATCCAATTTGAATATAATTGTTTATAAATTTTGCATTCATATTTAATCACCCTATGTTAATTTTATATTATTGACAAATAAAAATAAATATGATATATTTATAATATATATTACCATACGAATAATAAATATTCATTGAGGAGGAAAAAATGAGAAAAGTTATTTTAAAGGGGGAAAATATGAGAAAAGTTATTTTATTGATTTTGGCAATACTGATATTATCGGTAAATGTTATGGGAGCAAATATGTTTTCTGATGTAACAGATAACGATTATTTTAGGGATGCTGCGAAATATTTAGACTATAAAGGTATTATAACCGGGTATTCTGATGGTTCCTTTCGAGGTCAAAGTCACATTACAAGAGCTGAAATGGCTACTGTTATTTGTAGGTTTTTAGAAAAAACTAACGAAGCTGATAATTTGAAAAATGAGATATGTTTTACTGATGTGAATAATAGTCATTGGGCTTTAGGATATATAAATTATGCATATAATTCTAAAATAATATCCGGAGACGGAAATGGCAAATTCAGACCTGATGATTTTATTTTGTATGAAGAAGCTATAAAAATGCTTTTAAGTGCTTCCGGAATGGATACTGGTATTGAATGGAATTATAGTAATTGGGCTCAGGTTTATGTAGATATAGCTCAGAGAAAAGGGCTAACAACAGGACAAAGAGGTAATCAGGGAGAATATATAAGTCGAGCTGATGTGGCTGTAATTCTTTATAATATATTAATTTGCAACGGATATGTGGAAAAAACAGAAACGGAAGTTATTAGTATACATAGTGCAGAGCAAATGTATGCACTTTCGAGAATTACTGCTGCTTCGTATATCCGCAGTGGTCTTGGTATATCAAGTTATGAAGAAGATTTGAATTTGTTTCCATATCCTGAAAATATAACTACTAAAGCCCAAAAAATTGGATATTTAAAGAAAGCTTCTTATGTTCTTCATGAAAATATTGAATTGGATTTTAGTATCTCTCTTGCATATAACGATTTGTCAAAAGGTAATGGTAAATTTTTAGGAATATGTACCGGAGATTCTAATATTGCTTTTTCAGGAAGCTTTGACGGCAATAATAAGACTATTACTTTAAAATCGTCTTATGGAATAAAAATTGAAAATGAAAACTCGCATGCGACCTATAATATAGGTTTATTTGGGAATATGGAAGACGCTAAAGTCACGAATCTTAATATTAAAGTAAGTGAAGGTGTTAAAATTTCATCAAGCAGAAATAACTATTCATTTGGTATATTGG
>JAZOVB010000002.1:0-9304 GCA_045658425.1 Clostridia bacterium
GCGTTAAAAACTTGGTGAATATTTTATATATCACCAAGTTTTTGTCTTATCCTATCTAAAAATTAGTTATCTTGAAATTCTTACGAACCTTAAGCCTTTAAAAATTGTGATTATTCAAGACGAAAGGCATTGGCAATACAAAAGTATGCCAATGCAGACAACGAAGAAGAATCCTATTTTTAAAGACTTAAGGCGGATTTGGTTGACTTTTAAGACACCCTAGACTTCGGGTAACTACCCCTATGGGGCTAAATTTATCCATTCCAAAGCTTTTTTCCTATCCCCTACGGACAACATAAGGGGAGTTTAAAAAGTTTCGACTTTTTAAACTCCCCCCTTATTATTTTCAGAAACTATGTTTTGGGCGGATTGTTGAATTTTATTTATATCTATGATATAATTATATGACAGTAAGTGTATGTAAAAAGTAAAAAAGCTGATAGAAATTATAAATAATTGCAAACAGTCAAGGTGATTAAAATGGAAAAAATAAACAAAAAGGCTTTAGAGTCGGGAGCTGTTCTTCTTATTTTAAAAGAAAGATTTTTAGATGATAAAAAAGAGGAAACTCTATATCCACTGCTTCATTGTCTTCATGATTCCGATGTATTGGTTTCTAAATCTGATATATTAAAAAATAATGGTAAGCAATATTTACCCGTGTTTTCAAATAAAGAAGAAATCCCCGTGGATTACGGCCACAGATTTTCAACAGTTGTTTCACCCTTTTTACAATGTATTGAAATGGCAATGGATAATAAGCAGTTGTACGGAATAGTACTCGATCCTTTTACAAAGCCTATGGTTTTACCTAAGGATATTTTAGAAATGATACCCGCCTTTGAGGGGCTCACGGGAGATACGGAGAAATAATAATGAATGTAAATTATCAAAAAGAATATGAAAAAGAGCTTGAAAAAATTAAAAAAAATGGTAATAAGCCATCTCTTTTACTTCATACCTGCTGTGCACCCTGCCTGTCGGGTATGATAGAGGAGCTTCATTCTTATTTTAATATAACATTATATTTTTATAACCCTAATATAAGCCCCGAAGTTGAGTTTGACTTAAGGTTAAAAGAACTATATAAGCTTACGGAGGATTTAGGATATACGGATATAGAAATAATTTCGCCCCCTTATAACGCATACGAATTTGAAGAAATGGCAAAGGGTCTTGAGGATATTCCCGAGGGAGGAAAAAGATGTTTTCTCTGTTATGAGTTAAGACTTGAAAATACCTTTTTATATGCAAAGGAAAATAATTTCGATTATGTCACCACAACCTTGTCGGTAAGTCCTTATAAAAATGCCTCAAAGCTAAATGAAATCGGAGAAGCTTTTTCCTTAAAATACGGTGTTAAGCACCTTCCCGCAGATTTTAAAAAGAAAAACGGATATAAACGCTCCTGCGAAAATTCGGTTAAATATGGACTTTACCGTCAGAATTACTGCGGATGTGTATATTCAAAAAATCTTACCGATGTAAAAGAGGTAAAATATTTTAATGACGGTACTCCCGGGGATGCAAGAAAAATACGGGAAGAGGTTTTTATATTTGAACAGGGCTTTAAAGAAGAGTATGATGAAATTGATAATTTCGCAACCCATCTTGTTCTTTATTTAAACGGGGAAGCAGCAGGAACCTTAAGAATCTTTAACCTTGATAACCCCGAAATCTTTATTTTAGGCCGTCTTGCAGTGAAAAAGAGTTACAGAGGTAAAGGACTTGGCAGTTATCTTGTAAAGGGTGCTTTGAAATATGTGAAAAATCAGGGCGGGAGAGAGCTTATTCTCCACTCTCAGCTGACAGCTGTGGATTTTTATAAGAAGCTGGGATTTTCAGAGTACGGCGAAATTGAATATGAAGAGGACTGTCCGCATATATGGATGAGAAAAAATGTGTAAAAAACATTATAAAATTACAAATGACAAATGACAAATTACAAATGAAGGAAAGGTGGATATGCCATACGGCATCCACCTTTTTTTACAGGGAGATGACCTAAAAACAAATATGGTAGGGGCGGATATTATCCGCCCGAATTAAATTTTTTTCGTTTTTATGGGAAAAAGAAAAAATATTTACAACCTTACTTATATATGGTAAAATAATATCGGAAAAAAAGAGCGGAGGGGACTATATGAAAAAATGCAAAAAATGCGGTTGGGAAAATACTGATAATCTTTCAGTTTGTGAAAACTGCTATGGGCTTTTAGATGATGAAAAAAGCGGTGAAACCGCTGAAAAATTCTTTGCAAAGCTTGAACGAAAAGAGAAAATAAAAGCAATTATAAACTACTCTCTTATTGTTTTATATTTTATGATCGTTGCTCCTCTTTTTGTGATTACGGCTAAGGAAATCGGAAGCTTAGGCGTTGCTTTGGTGCTTTTCTTTTTCTATCTGATTATGCCTGTACTTTTTTATACTTCAATTTTTCATCCGGATATTTTGTTTGAACTTTCTTATATGCGTATGATTTCCAATATCCACGATGCACAGCCCTCCGACTGGTTTTATACCACCACAACCTGGTCTGCCTATATCTTTTTAGGTCTTGGAATATTTATGGCGGTTAAATTGTATCTTGAGGTAATATGAAAAAGAACGGAGGCCGATATATTATGGCATTGGAAGGCAATGCTCGATATGTTTATCCTACGGATAAACTTGATATGCAATCTGCGATTGCTGGATATGTGCTTTGCACAGTTTAAAGGCGGATAAAATAACACCAAAAAAGTCCTCCTTGCCTAAAGGAGGGGGGACCGCTTTAGCGGTGGGAGGCTTTTTGAAAAGGCCTAATATAAATCCCTGACGGGATTTTCGATATGTTTTGCAAAAGCAAAACTCGATATGCAATCTATGATTGCTCGATATGTGCTTCGCACTCGATATGTTGTCTTACAACAACGAGAAAAAGAGCGGAGGCTAATTAGCATCTCCGCTCTTCCTTCATTTGTAATTTTTAATTTACTTCCCGCATTTTTCACATACTCCTGTAAACACAAGGGTATGTTTTTTTATTTTATGAGGGCTGTTTTCCTGTGCTTTTTTCTCAATATCCTTAAAATAGGGAATATCCACATCAAATATATCGTGACATTCCTCGCACATAAGGTGGTAATGGTAATCGGTGTTACCGTCATAATGCTCACTGTTTGCTTCGGATGTAATTTTTATAATCATACCCATTTCGGTAAGCACATTAAGATTTCGGTAAACCGTACCTAAGCTTAAATCAGGATACTCTCCCTTGAGTGCATTATATATGTAATCTGCAGTAGGATGCACAGGATTATTCATTATCATATCGTATATAATCTGCCTTTGCTTTGAAAATCTTCTTTGTACCATAATACCCCTCTTTTCTTATCAATATCAGTAATTATTATTAATAATAACATAATTATCAATAAAAATCAAGTATTATATATTGGAAAATTTTTCAAAATCAGATAATATAACGGGATTTTCAATCTGAAAAGTTTTTCCCTCTAAATAGGAAAGCGGATTTTCTTCTTCTGTTTTATTAAAAAAGGTTTTATAAGAGCAAAGATATTGTTTTCTGCTTTTTATGGGCATATCGGTAAGCTTCGCATACTTTGTATCACCTAAAAGAGGATGTCCTATACTTGCAAGATGAGCTCTTATCTGATGTGTTCTTCCTGTTATAAGATGTACCTCCACCAAAGAGAGCTTGTCCGTTTCCTTTAATACTCTGTATTCAGTAATTATTTCTTTTGCACCCGGTCTTTTCTCCTTATATACTTTAACAGTGTTTTCATCAGCATCTTTTATAAGATAGTCCTTTAAAATACCCTTTTTATTTTTGAATTTACCCAGAGCAATACATAAATAGTATTTCTGGATTTCATTATTCTTAATTTTTTCATTCATCGTATTTAAGGTTGCAGCATTTTTGGCAGCAATTACAATTCCCGAGGTGTTACGGTCAATACGGTTGCAAAGAGCGGGGCGGAAGGAATGTTCCTTGTCAGGATTGTATTCCTTATTTATATATAAATAGGACAGGATATGATTAATAAGGGTGTTGAATCCTTCTTTATCATCGCTGTGAACAATAACGCCCTGTTTTTTGTTTATAAGCATTATATTTTCATCCTCATAAACAATGTTAAGGTCGGGTGTAAGCTTTAAAAAGTCTTTTTCATCTTCTTTAACTTCAAAAAATTCATCATTTATGTATAATTCGAGAATATCCCCCTCTTTGATACGGGTGGATATTTCGCATTTCTTTCCGTTAAGCTTTACTCTTTTTTTTCTTATTGCTTTGTAAATTACAGACATGGGAGCATTCTTCATATACTTTGTAAGAAACTTATCTACTCTCTGGTCTGCGTCATTTTTATTAACCGTAATTTTTTTCATAACAAAATCCTTTATAATTATTATATAAATATACTTTACTTATTCCTTTATATATATTATAATAGCAATAAAGAGTGAAAAAAGCAATTTCTACTTTGAATATAGTTGAAATGCACAATGAAACTCTTGTTTTTATTAATATATTTGTGCAAGTATACAAAAATGCAAATTTTCACAAAAATTATTAAAAAACACTTGCAAAACCTTGCGAAATAAGGTAAAATGTGTTAGTAAAAGAATTTATGCGATGAAGTGGGAGGTTGCGGCGAAAGCCGGTTTTTCCATGGAGTATGTCCGATTTTAAACCGGGCGGCAAGCACAATTAAAACTCATGCAAAGGTGATAGGGTATCTATGCCCTTTTTGCGCGTTTACCATGCTTACCCGCTTGAAAAATCGAAGCGGGTTTTAAAATGGGAACGGGCGAAACACCCGGATGGGTTTTCAGATTTTGCTGTCGTACCTAATAATCTTAAGGGAGGTATAACAGAAATGGCAGGAAATGAAAAAATCAGAATCAGACTAAAGGCTTATGATCATATGCTTATCGATCAGTCGGCTGAAAAGATCGTTGAGACTGTTAAGAGAACCGGAGCAAAGGTTTCAGGACCTATTCCGCTTCCAACAAAGAAAGAAGTCGTAACAATCTTAAGAGCCGTGCATAAGTATAAAGACTCTAGGGAACAGTTTGAGATGAGAACGCACAAGAGACTTATTGACATTATAGGTCCTACATCTAAAACATTAGAAGCTTTAACAAAGCTTGATTTGCCTGCAGGTGTAGAAGTTTCTATGAAACAGCTTTAATAATTAAAGCAAACGATGCCCTTTAAATCTTTATAATGGAGGGCACGAAGGTCAAGTTGGTTTAATGCCAACCAATAACCAAGGAGGTAAGAAAAATGCAAAAAGGAATTATCGGTAAAAAACTGGGTATGACTCAGTTATTCGATGAAAACGGAAAGTTTATTCCGGTAACAGTTGTTGAAGTTGGTCCTTGTCCGGTTGTTTTCAAGAAAACAGTGGAGAATGACGGCTATGACGCTGTACAGTTAGGTTTTTCCGAAGTAAAGGAAAAGAAAGTTAACAAACCGCTAAAAGGCCACTTTAACAAGGCAGGCGTTAGCTGCAAGAGATTTTTAAGAGAGTTCAGACTTGATGACTGTGCTTCCTTAAATATCGGTGACGAAGTAAAGGCTGACATCTTTGCTGACGGTGACAAGATTGATGTTACCGGAACATCAAAGGGTAAAGGCTTTGCAGGTGTTATTAAAAGATGGGGTAACCACAGAGGTCCTATGACTCACGGTTCCGGCTTCCACAGAAGCTCAGGTTCAATGGGTGCTTGTTCTTCACCATCCCGTGTATTCAAGGGTAAGAAGCTTCCCGGTCACATGGGTAATGTAAAGGTTACAATCCAGAATCTTGATGTAGTTAAAGTAATGGCTGACAAGAACTTAATTTTAGTTAAGGGTTCAGTTCCTGGTCCTAAGGGCGGCATTTTAATTATAAAAGATTCAGTTAAGAAATAAATGATTAATTGAGAAAGGAGGATTACTAATGCCTAAAGTTGATTTATATAATATGGAAGGTAAAGTAATTGGAGATATCGAATTAAGCGATAAAGTATTTGGCGTTGAAATAAATAACAATGCAATGCATGCTGCAGTAGTTAATCACTTAGCAAATTCCAGACAGGGCACTCAGAGCACCAAGACAAGAACTGAAGTAAGAGGCGGCGGAATCAAGCCTTGGAAACAGAAAGGTACAGGCCGTGCAAGACAGGGTTCAATCCGTGCTCCACAGTGGACAGGCGGCGGTGTTGCTTTAGGTCCTAAGCCAAGAAGCTACAGATACAGCTTAAACAAGAAGTTAAGACAGGTTGCCCTAAAATCTGCTCTTACAAGCAAGGTAACAGAGAACAACATCATTGTTGTTGACAATATCAATGTTGCAGAATACAAAACTAAGGAAATCGTTAAGCTTTTAGCTAACCTTAAGGTTGAAAAGAAAGCATTAATCGTTTTAAATGAAAAGAATGATTTTGTTGTTAAATCAGCAAACAACATTCCAACAGTTAAGACAACTCTTTCTACCACACTTAACACTTATGATGTATTAAACTGCGAACAGTTTGTTATCACAGTTGATGCTGTTAAGAAATTAGAGGAGGTGTACGCTTAACATGAAGTACGCACACGATATAATCAGAAGACCAATAATTTCTGAAAAGAGCATGTCAGGCATCGCAGATAAGAAATATACTTTCGAAGTATCTAAGGATGCTAACAAAATAGAAATCAAAAACGCAATCGAAACAGTTTTCAAAGGCGTTAAAGTTAAGAGCGTTAACACTGTTAACGTAACCGGTAAAATGAAGAGAGTAGGAGTTCATACCGGTAGAAGACCAAGCTACAAGAAAGCCATTGTTACTCTTACAGAAGACAGTAAGACAATTGAATTCTTTGAAAGTATGGCGTAGCATAAATCCTATAAAGTATTGTTAAGGAGATGAAAAATTATGGCTATAAAAAGTTATAAACCAACCACTCCCTCAAGAAGATTTATGACAGTTACAGATTTTTCTGAACTTTCAAAGGTAAAACCTGAGAGATCATTGTTGGTTAACTTAAAGAAAACTGCCGGCAGAAACTCATACGGTAGAATTACTGTAAGACACAGAGGCGGCGGTAACAAAATCAAATACAGAATTATTGATTTCAAGAGAAATAAGTTAGATGTACCTGCAAAGGTTATGACACTTGAATACGATCCAAACAGAAGCGCATTTATCGCTTTAATCCAGTACGAAGACGGCGTAAAGAGCTACATTATCGCTCCTAACGGTCTTAAGGTTGGAGACACTGTTATCTCAAGTGCATCTGCAGATATCAAACCTGGTAACACATTACCAATCTCAAACATTCCTGTTGGTACAATTATTCATAACATTGAATTAGCACCGGGCAAAGGCGCTCAGTTAGTAAGAAGTGCAGGTAACTCTGCTCAGCTTATGGCTAAGGAAGGCAAATATGCTCAGGTAAGACTTCCATCAGGTGAAGTTAGAATGGTTCTTACAGTATGTAAGGCAACAATCGGCCAGGTAAGTAACATCGACCACGAAAACGTTTCTATCGGTAAAGCCGGAAGAAAAAGACATCTTGGTTGGAGACCAACCGTAAGAGGTGTTGTTATGAATCCTTGCGATCACCCTCACGGTGGTGGTGAAGGTAAATCACCTATCGGTAGACCTGCACCGGTTACTCCTTGGGGTAAACCTGCTCTTGGTCTTAAGACAAGAAGTAAGAAAAAACAAAGCAATAAGTTCATTGTTAAAGCAAGAAACGCTAAATAATAACAATAATAACTTTCCGTTTTTTATAAGAGAGGAGGTTGTCAAATGGGTAGATCTTTGAAAAAAGGACCTTTTGTTGACGCTAAATTATATAAAAGAATCGAAGATATGAATGAAGCGGGCGAAAAGAGAGTGCTTAAGACATGGTCAAGAGCATCCACAATTTTCCCTGAATTCGTAGGACATACAATTGCTGTTTATGACGGCAGAAAGCACGTGCCTGTTTATGTAACAGAGGATATGATTGGACACAAGCTTGGTGAATTTGCACCAACAAGAACATTCAGAGGCCATGCAGGTTCAAAAACAGGTGCTAAATAGTAAAGATGATTGACTGACTTTTTAAGTTATGAAAGGAGGCAAAACAAATGGAAGCAAGAGCTAAGCTTAGTTATGCTAGAATATCTCCGCGTAAAGTGAAGATAGTTATAGATTTAATCAGAAATAAGCCTGTAGGAGTTGCCCTTGGTATATTAAAGACTACTCCTAAAGCTGCATCTCCAATTGTTGAAAAATTATTAAAATCTGCTATCGCAAATGCAGAAAACAATCACAATATGACTGCTGACAATTTATATGTAAAAGAAATATACGCTAATCCGGGCCCAATCCTTAAGAGAATTATGGCAAGAGCACAGGGTAGAGCGTTCAGAATCAATAAAAGAACAAGCCACATAACAGTTGTTGTTGCAGAAAAAGAGTAATAAGGAGGCGAAATTATGGGACAGAAAGTTAATCCCCATGGTATCAGAGTCGGAATAATCAAAGACTGGGATTCAAAATGGTACGCTAACCGTAAGAATTTTGGAGACAGCTTGGTTGAAGATTATAAAATCAGAAAATACTTAAAGAAAAAGTTATTTATTGCCGGCATTGCTAAAATCGAAATCGAAAAGAAACAGGATAAGATTTTAATTACTCTTCATGCTGCTAAGCCGGGTATCATCATTGGTAAAGGCGGAGCAGAAATTGAAAAGTTAAACGCTGACGTTAAGAAGCTAATCGGTAAAGATGTAAGAATCAACATCGTTGAAATCAAAGTTCCTGATATGAACGCACAGTTAGTTGCTGAAAACATCGCAGCACAGCTTGAGAAGAGAATTTCTTTCAGAAGAGCTATGAAACAGTGCATGCAGAGAACAATGAGAGTTGGTGCTAAAGGTATCAAAACCGCAGTTTCAGGTCGTTTAGGCGGTGCCGAAATCGCAAGATGTGAACACTATCACGAAGGAACTATTCCACTACAGACCTTAAGAGCTGACATTGACTATGGTTTCTGGGAAGCTGATACAACCTACGGTAAGATAGGTGTAAAGGTTTGGATTTACAAGGGTGAAGTTCTTCCTGAAAACAAGAGAGCAAAGGCTCAAGCGGAAGGAGGAAAATAATATGTTAATGCCAAAAAGAGTTAAACGCCGTAGAGTTCAGAGAGGCAGAATGAAGGGTGTTGCTACAAGAGGTAACAAGGTTGCATACGGAGATTTCGGTCTTGTTGCATGCGAGCCTTCATGGATTACTTCAAATCAGATTGAAGCAGCCAGAATAGCTATGACTCGT
>JAZOVB010000003.1:0-7293 GCA_045658425.1 Clostridia bacterium
AAAGAATTTGTATAATTACTCTGTTTCATTAACTGTTAATGAGGAGGATTTACCGATAAGAACAGATGTTATAGCTTATGATCTTTCATCAAAAATTACAGTTAATGAAAACGAGGGGATTATAACCGTAAAATCCACTTCGTCAGACGGGCAGAATACTGTTACTTACACAATTAATACAGATATAACTGTTATAAAGAAAACTTCTTTAAAGAGTATATCTGTAGATGGTGCAATGCTTTCAAGCTTTATTCCGGATGAAAATGTATATCATGTGAATGTTCCTGAAGGGGAAAATGATGCAAATGTAGAATGTCAGACATATTACGAGAATGCAACAGTCGAAATTACACAGGCTGAAGAAATTCCCGGTAAAGCTGTTATCAAAGTTACAATGCCTGGAGAAGAAACTTCGGTTTATGAAGTTAAATTTGCTAAAACAATCAGTGTTCATCCTTCCTATATTGGTATGAAACAATATTCCGGAGATAAAAATATGACCGTATGGGATGTTGAAAACGAAGATATGCCTTCAATCTTTAAAGGCACAGCAGGCAGCTTTAAAAGCGAAACAGTTCAATTAAATTCCAAATTTTCTGATTATACCAATTCAACAAGAATAGGATATCTGGATTTTGATGCAGGCCTTCCCGAAGGTTCATTAATAACAGATGCAAAATTATCTGTAAACTTTGTTGCAAGTTCATTTAGTAATATAGCTTCAATGACACCGGAAATATTTAACTGTACTGATTATACGTGGACAAAATCTTTTTTAATCTATGGAGCAAACTCCGTTCCTCAGTATGGTCCGAATCCTGTACACAAAGGAAAGGTTGATTCAATAACAGTTTCAGGAACAGTTGTACCGATGGTTATAGAATTAAATACAAAGCTAATAACAAATGAACTTAATTTTGCAATTCGTCTGAAAGAATATGCTGATTCTATCAAAGACTATATGTATTTAAAAATAGGCGAAGAGGAAATCCCAAAACTGACTGTTTCATATTATTATGAATTAAATGATGATGTGGGAAATAATGATACTGATGATGAAGAAACAAAAGAAGATATAGGCGATATATCTGACGCACCGGTTACAAATAAGTATATAAATTAAAATATATAAGATTATGTAAGAAAGGAGTAGTTTGTTTTGAAGAATTATATTAAGCCTGATATTCTGAAAATGGAATATGATATAAAAGAGCCAATCAGTTCTTTAGGAACATGGCTTGAACAGGCAAGTAATGAACACCTTGCGGATGCAAGAATAACAAACTTTGTTGTACAATCTTAAAATTTAAAAAGAAAAGAGAGATGATTAAAATGAAAAAAATAATATCAATTTTATTATCTGTTTGTCTGTTATCAGGGATAATGTTGCTTCCTGTATCAGCAAACACTGCTCCTATTGCTACAGGAGCGGACGGAAAGGTTGAGCTAACATATTATGGATATACAAAGGTTATTCCAACATTTGAAACCCTTGAAAGGGGCAAAACATATCGTTTTTGCGATAGAAATGCTAGTAGTAATTATAGTCCGTTGAGTACAAACTTACCGGAATTTTTAGATGGCACTACTTATTTTCAACCTTCGTTCCCTTCATATCAAGATGCAAAGTATAAGGATGCCAATACTACTTTTACAACATTTAAACTTTATGAATCTGCGACAGTTTATTATATAACTCAATCGAATGTGATAAATCCAACTCTTGCACAATGTTATATTAAAAACATCTGGAACACTTATGAAAATTCGGGATGGGTAAAAAGCACCGACGGCGGCTATGAATTAACATCTAAAAATGATGAGGCTACCATGTGGGAAGCAGAACCTGGAAAAAGTGTCATCAGAAACCCTGCCTACATATATCAATTTGATATTGAAGCAACCAAAGAGAACCCATACATATTAAATATTGGCGGTATGGGTAAGCTGAAAGATTCTGAGGATTCTTTAGGCGGAGCTTATTCTGTAGCCTTTAAATTCCACGGAGAATCAGAGGAAGACAGTTATATAGCAAAAGATACTTTGGGCAATGTTGAACTTACAACATACAAAGGTACAAGCGGAAAGGCGACTTTCGCAGATTCAATGTCTTATACTATCCCGCGTTATCATGACAAGCCAACTTCGTATAAGTTTAATGAAACTGGGTTTCCTGAATGCCTGAATGGAACGACATTTTTACAAACAGGTTTAAACGACTGGAAAGATGAAGGGGGCTCAACTGCGGTAATAGATGACTATACACAAACATTTATGTCATTTAAAATATATGAAAATGCAACGGTTTATTATATCACACAGCATACTAATATAACCGAAAAGGCACAACCATATATCAATGATTGGTTTGCAGACACAACTAAGAAAAATGCAGGATGGATGACAGGCGAAACACATACTAATGCTCTTGGAGAACTTGAATACACTTATTCAACTGATGACTCGGATGCAAAAGTGTGGACAACCGGTTGCGGAGAAAGTACGAACACGAAAGAAATACGTGTATTTAAGTTTGAAATAGAAGCAAGCAAAGAAAGTCCATATATTCTTGATGTAGCGGGAAAAGGAACACTTCCCAAAGGAGGCTCCCTCAATTCTTTGTATACACTAGCTTTTGACTGGGATGACGAAGAAAAAAATACTATTACAGTTAATGCAGGCGCAAACGGAACTGCGAGTGTTACAGGTACACATTCGGTTGTTACGGGGCATACAGTTCCTCTTACAATCACAGCAGATAAAGGCTATATAATTGACAGTGCAACAGTTAACGGGGTTCCTCAGGTTGTATCGGGGGATAGCGCATCATTAAATGTTACAGTAAGTGAAGATACAGTTGTTGATGTTACTTTTGCGGCAATCGAGATGCCTGAAGAATTAACAACATATACACAAAATATTTTTGTAAGTGCTTCGGAAACATTTATGGTAGGTAATAATGAAGTTACTTCCCCTGCAGGTGTTTTATTTGCCAAAGCAGGAGAAGCATACGGGGAAATGGAAAGAACTTCCTGCGGTATGATATTCTCAAAAACACCAATGACTATAGACGAAGTTAAAGGCGGAACTAAAGGAGAACAGGCACAGGCAGAAGGAACTCATGCAAACGGTAATTTCGGAATAAGATTTTACGGTGCAGGCATTGTTAACGGTAATACCTACTATGCAGTTCCATACGCGGTATATACCGACGGTGTAACAACCACAACTTTATACGGAACAGAAGTACTGACATTTACAATTCCTATGGAATAACATATTAATTTGCAAATTCAGCCTCCTCTTTGCAAGAGGGGGCAGGTTTTGCAACGAGTATAGATAATTGACAATAAAGAACACCCGGGAAGGAGACACTGTATGCGAAGAATTATATCTTTATTTTTAGTTGCAGTTTTTTTGGTAAGCTCTGTTTGCGTATTGGCTTATGAAAAAAGTGACTTAACTGTTGAAACTGCAAAAATTATTATAAAAGAGGATCAGGGAACGGGTGAGTTGGCTTCTTATCTCGTTGCCAAAGGTTCTTTTACAAAAGATTATGCCGACTCTAAATTGATGGTGTCGGTTACGAAAAAAGGCGTAAATTTATCAGATACCAATATTTCAGACAGTGATAAATATTTTGGAATATTCCAATATTATATAGAAGAAGACGGAACGTTTGATATTTCAGAAAAAATAAGTCTTGCTGGCGGGGCCTATATTATTTATATTACAGCCGATGGATTAAACAGCGAATATACAAAAGAGGCTGAAGCAATTCCCGACGAAATTTTAACCAAGACAGAGAGTATGCTTCTTTCTTTAAAGAACAAAGAAGCAACAGTTGATTTACTCACACCTGTTGTGGCGGAAGTGAGCAAATATTTAACAGATGATAATTCGTTTTATGATGCTCTTTCTTATGACGAAAAGAAACTTGTAAGCGAAGAAATCATAAAAAATCTTGAAACATTTACAATTGATGAATTTGTTAAAATTTTTGACAAGGCTGTTGTTTTAGTTTGTGTTAACACTGCAGATAACAGCAGTACAGTTAAAAAAGTTATAGAAAAACATAAAAAACAACTTGAACTTGAAAATAATCCATTGTATTCGGAAACATCGGTTTATGATAAATCGGATAACATATATTCATTTATTTATAATAATCGCACATATATCGATTGTGAAAAAATAGCAACTGCATATTTTGACGGATATGTGATATCAAAATTTAAAAATGCAATGGCTTCCAATATAAAAGGTTTTACTGAAAATTACAAAAATTATTTAAACATTGAGCCGATAAGTGGTGATACAAATAAGGTTTCTGCAATTGAAAGTTATATTTACCAAAGACTTGGAAATGTAAGCTCAATAACCGATTTGATTACTCTTATTGCTGAGGCAAAGAATAACGCAACAGGAACCGTTATACTTCCTGTAACACCAACTCCTTCGGTTGGTGGAGGAGGCGGGGGAGGTGCCAATGTAACGGTTGGTTCCGACTTTGATAACGGAAATTATGTTGACGAGGGAGTATCTTACGGATTTAGTGATGTTTCTAATACTCACTGGGGATACGAAGCAATTACATACTTAAATAATGGCGGAATTCTTTCCGGGAAAGGTGATAAAATGTTCTTTCCCGATGATAATGTAACAAGAGCGGAATTTGTTAAAATACTTGTAACTGCCTATAATATTGAGTCTTCTGATAAGGGAATTCCTTTTTCGGATGTAGATACTGACGATTGGTTTTATCAGTATGTAGAAAAAGCATATAACTTTAAAATTATATCGGGAATAAGTGAGGCGGAATTTATTCCCGACGGTGCAATTACAAGGCAGGATGCAGCGGTAATTTTAAAAAGAATTTTTGATAGTAAGGGTATAGAGTTTACAAAATTAAATATTAAATTTAAAGATTCTGACCAGATTTCTGATTATGCCAAAGATGCAGTTGATGCATTGTCTTCGGGCGGTATAATAAAAGGTTTTGACGATAATACATTTAAGGGAAATAATAAAATAACAAGAGCGGAGGCTGCTCAGTTAATTTATAACGCTATTAAATAGGAGGAGGAAAAATGAAAAGATTATTATGTTTAATTCTTATAATGTCAGTGATTTTGTCACTCATTATAATACCTCAGCCTGTTTATTCTGCTGATTACGGAAATTTCATTAAAGAACTTACGGTTCTTACTGATATCGGAATTGCGGATAAGGAATTTCAAAAGAAAAATGCAGAGGATAAAGTAACAAGAGGCGAATATGCAAAACTTATATGTGCTCTTATAAATCTTACTTCACAAGGTAGTGCTTTTGAAGTTAAATTTACAGATGTGCCCGCAACTGACAAACACTTTGCAAGCATAATGACACTTGAAGGGCTTGGATATATAAACGGATACAGTGAAACTGAATTTATGCCTGAACGCGAAATAACGCTCACTGAGGCTATGAAAATAATTGTAAGAGTAATGGGATATACTTACCTTGCAAATGCAAACGGAGGATATCCGACGGGATATCAGTACACTGCAAATAATCTTGGTCTTTTAAAAGGTATAAAAAGCAACCATAATCTGAATGCTGTTTTTTCTGATATTGTAAAACTTATTTACAACTCTTTGGATATTGATATTGCAAAGGCAACGGGAATAAACGGTGACGGGGATAAAATTTATACTGTTTTAAAAGGTCAGAATATACTTACCGAATATCATAAAATGCAGAAAATAAAAGGTATTGTTACTGCTAACAAGCTTACGGGAATTAAAAATTATTCTCCGACAACGGATAATAAAATTTCGGTAAACGGGGTTTTATATGAAGTAAAAGATAATAGTAATATATCTCTTCTTGGAAGTGAAGTTGAACTTATATACAGTACCAATGAAGAGGAAAACTACAAAATTATCAGTATTACCGAAAGAGATTTATCCGATACCTCCTTTGTTTTAGATATTGAGGATATTTGCGGCGAGAAAGATAATACGATACTGTATGAAGATGAAAACGGCAACATAGAAAGCATTACTTTTGATAAAGGTGCAGATATAATTTATAACGGCGAGAAGAAAAGTATTCCTGAAAATTTCTTCACCTCTCTTTCGCAGGGGACAGTTAAGTTTCTTAAAACGACAGGCGGTAGTTATGATGTTGTTATAATTAATGACTACAAAACCATGGTGGTAGAAAGAATAAATGAGAATACCCGCGTTCTTACTGATATGTACAGCATAACAAATGATACTCTTGATTTAAACGAGAATAAATTTGTTGTGATAAAGAATGATAAAGGCAAAGATATAAATTTTGATTTTATCAGTATTGGTGATGTTATAACCTATGCTGATAATACGAATAATGCGTTTTTATACGTTGGAGGAAATGTTATATCGGGAAATATTTCTGAAATATCCTATGATGGCAACCGAAAGGTTTTAACAATTGGAGAAGCTTCTTATAAATTAAATAAAGAAGCAAATGAAAGATATTCTTCCGTTAATGTGGGGGATTATGTAAAAGCATATCTTGATGCTTTTGGCAATATTGCTTATGTAACGGCAGTCAGCAAAGACGGATATGAGTATTTATATATGGTAAAAGCAGTTGAAAGACCTGACGGTCCCGAAACTAAAATTATTGCCAGATTTTTTGAAAAAACAAAGGGTGTCTGTGATTACACATTTGCAAATGATGTAATAGTAAATGGAACAAAGAAAAAGAATCTAACTTTTGACACTTTAAAGCAGGAATTAAATAATGAAACATCACAGCTTTTGCAGGTAAAATTAAATGAAGAAGGTTTGATAAAGGAAATTAATGTTCCAAAGGATTTAAAATATCTCGAAGATAACAATACAGACGGATTTTGCAAAACTCATAAACTTATGTCAAGAACATATTGGCATGACCCGCCGACATTTGCAAGAAGTATTCTTATAAATAAAAAGACAACTGAAATACTTGTCGTGCCAAAAGACCCTGATACAGCAGATGAAGATGATTATTATACAATTACAACAAATTCTCTGGTAGAGGGCGAAGATTATTATATGGAAGCCTATTCTCTTACTAAAGATTATCAGATTCCTGATTTTATAGTTATCAAAACAAGTAAAGGCGGTTCTTCTGCTCCTGCATTTGTTTACGAAACACCTGTATATGTGCTTAAATCCATAAGAAATATTCTGGATGAAGATGGTATGCCCGTTACAAAGTACACTGTGCAAAAAGGAACCGAAGAAACATTTTTCTATATTGATAAAGATAATATGCCTG
>JAZOVB010000004.1:0-6327 GCA_045658425.1 Clostridia bacterium
AAGGTCTTTATCTATCATTTTGACTTGCTCCGTTATTTATTTTTCTTATTTCCGGTAAGTGCCAGTAAGAATTTAATCATACTGTAAAATCCCGATACTGCTCCAAGTCCTACACCTATGGCTATAATATAGCGGGGAAGAGTAAAGCTCACTACAATATAATTACTTATTATAAGACAAGCTGCAATGGGAGAAAGTACCGTAAGTCCTACCTGGGTAACCGCACTTAACGCCTTTAAAATCTCGCCTTTATTTTTCATTGAATCTCTTAATTATGGCATCACAAATTCTTATGGAGGCTTTACCGTCACCGTAAGGATTTACTGCCTTTGCCATTTTTTCATAGCTATCTTTATTATCAAGAAGGTCCTTTGCAAGAGTTAAGATAACATCCTTGTCAACACCTGCAATTTTAACTGTTCCTGCTGTAACCGCTTCAGGTCTTTCTGTTTCATTTCGTAAAACAAGTACAGGCTTACCCAAGGATGGAGCCTCCTCCTGAAGACCGCCTGAATCGGTCATAATCATATATGCCTTATTCATAAGATTATGAAGTTCGCAAACATCAACAGGGTCAATAAGATGAACATTTTCAATATTTCCGAGATATTTATTTGCTGTTTCTCTTACTGCGGGATTTAGGTGCATAGGATAAACAATTTCAACCTCACCCTTATATTCCTTTGCAATTTCTAAAAGTGCACTGCAGATGTTTTCTAAAGGCTCTCCTAAGTTTTCTCGTCTGTGAGCAGTTACAACAATAACTTTTTTGGAAAAATCAACCTGATTTATTCTTTCGGTAGCAAACTTATAATCTTCTTTTACTGTTGTTTTAAGAGCATCTATTACAGTATTACCGGTAATGTAAATATCACTCTCACTGATTGCTTCCTTTAAAAGATTATTCTTATTATTAACAGTAGGTGCAAAATGCATATCTGCAATTTTACCGGTTAATTGTCTGTTCATTTCCTCCGGGAAAGGAGAATATTTATCATAGGTACGAAGCCCCGCTTCAACATGACCTACCGCAACCTGATTATAGAATGCTGCAAGAGCACCTGCAAAGGTAGTGGAGGTATCCCCGTGAACAAGAACTATATCTGGCTTTGCATCCATAATTACATCGCATAGCCCCTTTGTAGCACGAAGTGTTATATCGGTAAGGGTCTGTCTGTCTTTCATAATATTCAAGTCGTAATCCGGCTTAATATCAAAAATCTCAAGTACCTGGTCAAGCATCTGTCTGTGTTGAGCTGTAACCGCAACAATGCTCTCCAGTTCCTCTCTTTTTTCAATTTCCTTTACAAGCGGAGCCATTTTAATAGCCTCCGGTCTTGTTCCGAATACTGTCATAACCTTAATCTTCGCCATTTTCGTCACCCCTGTTATTTTCTAATCCTTCAATATATTTTCTTGCTATTTCTTTGTTTTCCCTGTAAAGCTTAATTGAAAATGCCATTACTGCCATTGCCCCTAAAAGTACTATAGCACGGTTAAAGCCTTTGGCAACAAGAATAATAGCAGTTATTGATAATAATGCGCTGAAGGTAGACATAATTGAAACAGTTTCCTTTTGTGAAAAACCACCGTCAACCAGTCTGTGATGAAGATGCCCTCTGTCAGCACTCATTATCCCTTGTTTTTTATAAATTCTTCTCAGTATTGCGAATGAAGTGTCAAATATAGGAAGTCCCAGAACAATTATCGGAACTATTATACTCATTGCGGAATACCCCTGCAAAAACGCATCAATGGAAAGAGTGGAGAGGATATATCCCAAAAACAAAGCCCCCGAATCTCCCATAAATATTTTGGCAGGATGAATATTGTAAGGCCGAAATCCCATACAGGCACCTGCAACAGACGCAAACAATACTGCAACATCAAACCTGTCAGTAAGAGCAGAAATAAATATAAGTGCAAACGCAGATATTCCCGAAATACTTACCGCAAGACCGTCAAGTCCGTCAATTAAATTTATAGCATTGGTAACGCCGATTATCCATACAAATGTTACGATAATTGAAAACCATTTAATAATAAGAGCATTATCAACGAAGGATAAAAGACCGTTAAAGGCATTTATTCTTACACCAAAGGAAATAACAATAACCGCCGCAACGCACTGCCCTAAAAGCTTAAGCCAGGCAGGGAGAGCATACTTATCATCAAATATCCCCACAACAACTATTACTAAAGAGCCGATTAAAATCCCGATAAGTCTTTCGTCAATAATCGGTGCAAAACAGGCAACGCTTATAACAAATCCGGCATAAATTGCCACACCACCCCATCTTGGTATAGGTTTTTTATGCATCCGCCTGTCATCCTTAGGTACATCTACCGCATTTAGTTTAAAAGCCAGAACTCTTACAATGGGTACAATTCCGAAAGCTATAAAATATGCTAACGCAAAGCTGAAAATCAAATAATAATCAATCATTTTTTTCTCCTAAAGTAAACAGAACCCTTTATAATTTATCAACAAATCCTAATTTACGGTAAACCTTTTTAATTGTCTTAGCGGCAATATAAGAGGCTCTCTCAGCTCCCTCTTTATATACCGACTGAAGATAATCCTTATTATTAAGATAGTCGTAATATCTTTCTCTTACAGGTGTAAGCTCATCTATTACACATTCGGCAACAGCAGTTTTAAAATCACCATAGCCTTTATTCGCAAAATCATTTTCTATTGTTTCAAAGCTTTTTCCGGTAAAGGCACTCATAATGCTCATAAGGTTTTCAATCCCCTCTTTGCCCTCGCCTCTTTTTACCTCGCTTCCCGAATCGGTAACAGCTCTTTTGAATTTTCTTAAAATAACATCAGGCTCGTCAATAACCGAAATATAGGAATTTACATTGTCATCCGATTTGCTCATTTTCTTCAAAGGGTCGGACAGGGATGTTATTTTAGCTCCGATTTTAGGGATATACGGTTCGGGAACGGTAAACATATCTCCGAACTGATGATTAAATCTTTCCGCTAAATTTCTTGTAAGCTCAAGATGCTGTTTCTGGTCTATACCAACAGGAACAAGGTCTGCCTGATATAAAAGAATATCCGCAGCCATAAGTACAGGATAGGTAAACAGGCCTACGCCGATATTTGCATCCTGCTTATTTTTTGTTTTATCCTTAAACTGAGTCATTCTCGATAATTCACCCATATAGGAAATAGTACTTAAAGCCCAGGAAAGTTCAGCGTGCTGATGAACATGAGACTGGAAAAACAAGGTACTTTTTTCAGGGTCAAGACCACAGGCAAGATAAAGAGCTAAAAACTCCATACATCTTTGTCTTAATTTTACAGGGTCTTGTCTTACGGTTATTGCGTGAAGGTCAACTATCATAAAAAGAGAGTTATAATCCTCCTGCATCTGAGTCCAGTTTCTGACAGCACCGATATAGTTTCCGATAGTCATTACCCCCGATGGCTGAACTCCGCTTAATATAGTTTTCTTCTTATCCATAATTTTCATTCCTTTTACAGTGTTTTTAGAAGATTTGCAAGTATTTTTATTCCCTTTACGATATTTTCATCGGATGGAGTTGAGAAATTGAGTCTGAAACTGTTGGTCTTTTCCGAAACATCAGTCATAAAGTTACATCCGGGAACAAAGGCAACCTTATTTTTTATGGATTCCTTAACAAGCTCGGCAGTATCAACATCCTTATTGATTGTGCAGTAAATAAACAAACCGCCCTCCGGTCTTGTATATGTAACAAAATCAGGAAATTCCTCATCCATAGTCTTAAGCATAAGCGCACATTTTTTCTCATATACCTTTCTGCAAAGAGATAGATGCTCTTCAAAATCGCACTTTGAAAGCCATTCATCCGCAATAATCTGGGAAAAGATATTGGTATGTACATCATTAACCTGCTTTAGGACAACCATTTTTTCAATAAGCTTTTCATTTGCACAGGCAAAGCCTATTCGCATACCGGGAGATAATACCTTGGAGAATGAACCGCAATATAAAACGGTATCTCCCTCCTCATCAAGAGCCTTAAGGGTCGGAACATCCTCACCTTTAAATCTTAACTCACCGTATGGGTTATCTTCAATAATCAGAACATTATATTTTTTGCAGATTTCAAGAATTTTAATTCTTTTTTCTATAGAAGTTGTAATTCCCATAGGATTCTGGAAAGTGGGAATTATATAAAGAATTTTTATGTTCTTATTTTCGTTAAGAGTTTTATCAAGAATATCGGTATCAAGTCCGTCCTCTGAAAGCGGAATACCGTAAAGCTTTGCTTCATAAGTACGGAAGCAATTTAAAGCTCCGATAAAGCTTGGGGTTTCACAGGCAATACCGTCACCCGGATTTATAACAGCCTTAGTACCAAGGTCAATCCCCTGCTGACCTCCTGTTGTTATTATAACCTTATCGGTTGCCTTTAAAATATTCTGTTTTTTAAGTCTTTCGGAAACCTTATCAACCAAAGGAGCATACCCTTCCGTTACGCTGTACTGAAGACATTTTGCAGGGTTCTTTTTAAGCTCATTGGAAGCTATATCCTCTAATGCTTTTGCAGGAAAAGTATCAGGTGAAGGATTTCCTCCAGCAAAGGAAATAATAGCCGGATCAGCCATAAGTTTAAACATTTCTCTTATTGCAGAACCCTTTACCCCATCCATTCTTTTAGCAAAATTAAAATCCATTTTATATCAACCTCGTTTACCAATTTTTAGTCATTTTAGATTATAACATAAAAAAACTGACTTGACAATATTTTTATTATAAATTAATATATAATTAATAATTGATATTTTATTAACAAAAAACATAAACGGGGGGATGGGAAAATGAAGGTAATTTTAGATGCGTTCGGCGGAGACAATTCACCGGTTGAGGTTATAAAAGGGGCGTACCAGGCGGTATGTAAAGACTCTTCCATTGAGGTTATTTTATGCGGAAATGAAGAAATCATAAACAAAGTCATTTCAGAAAATAATCTTTCTCACAAAAATTTTTCGGTTAAACACTGCACCGAAAAAATCGAGGGGGAGGATGATCCGATAAAAGCGGTTAAAACCAAAAAGGATTCCTCAATAATAGTAGGACTTAATATGCTCAAGGATGAGGAGGGCGATGTATTTATAAGTGCAGGTAATACCGGAGCAGTATTTACTGCATCCAATCTTATATTAAAAAGAATAAAGGGGATAAAAAGGTCTGCTCTTGCAATTTATCTTCCCACAAAAAACGGACCTAAGCTTATGCTTGATGCAGGGGCGAATGTTACATTATCTCCCGAGTACATAAATCAACTTGCTATGATGGGTTCAACATATATTGAAACGGATATGGGAATAAAAAATCCCAAAGTGGGACTTATAAATATCGGCGCGGAGGAAAAAAAGGGAACAGAAACTTTAGTGGAAGCATATAAAATACTAAAGGAAAATCCTGAAATTAATTTTAAGGGCAACTGTGAACCGAGATATATATTAGATGGTGAATTTGATGTAATAGTCTGCGATGGCTTTACGGGAAATATAGTTATAAAGACCATTGAGGGTGTTTCCAAAACCTTAATGAAGGAAATAAAGGGAATTATGTATAAATCCCTTGTTACAAAAATCTGTGCTTTAGGAATAAAAAAGGGACTTTATGAATTTAAAAAGCGTTTTGATTACAAAGAATACGGCGGAACACCGATTATTGGTCTTAAAAAGCCTGTTATAAAGGCTCACGGAAGCTCAGATGCGAAAGCATTTATGAATGCAATTTTAAACTGCAAGGGCTATGTTCAGTCGGATATAATAGAGAATATAGAAAGAAAAATGAATATAGAATAAAAAAAATATTGACATAATCTGCATTTTATAATAATATATGTATGATAAAAATACATATTCCGGGGGTGAAATTAAAATGACTGAAAGAGTAAAAGAACTTATTGCAGAACAGTTAGGGCTTCAGCCTGAAGACATAAGACCTGAATGCTCCTTACAGGATGATTTAGGTGCAGATTCATTGGATTTAGTTGAGCTTCTTATGGCTTTCTCCGATGAATTCGGAATTGAAATAGATGATGATGAAGCAGAAAATATTGTTACTGTTAATGATATTATTGAAGCACTCAGAGAAAATGAATAATAATTGATTAAAAAGCGGTCATAAAATGACCGCTTTCAAACTGTCGAAAAAGTCGGTCTACCGCAAGAATAAAAAATAAATTGATTTATCTTCAATATTTATAAAAGAGTATTAATTTCAAAAAATGACAAGGGTATCATCGAAAAACCCTTGTCATTACTTGTTTTTCATCAAAATGAGCCTTGCCTTTTTTCATAGAAACCAAAAATTT
>JAZOVB010000005.1:0-1166 GCA_045658425.1 Clostridia bacterium
GAAAAATACCTTAAGAGATGTTTGGATTCTATAATGAACCAAACTCTTAAAGATATAGAAATCATCATTGTTGACGACGGTTCAAAGAAAGAGTGTGCCGTACTTTGCGATGAAATCTCAAAGACAGATTCACGAATAAAAGTTGTGCATAAGGAAAACGGCGGTCTTGGGCTTGCAAGAAATACGGGGCTTGAAATAGCTAACGGTGAATATATGGGTTTTGTCGATTCTGATGATTATATAGAGCGGGTAATGTATGAAACTTTATATAATTCGTCAAAAAAATTTAATGCCGACCTTTGTTTATCAGGGATTTCTTTTGTTGGCGGAAATATGTTTTCTGAGTCGGGTGGTGACACAAAAAAATCGTATTTCGAGGAAGAGACTGTGTTTGAAAAAGAAGATATGAAAAAACTTCTTTTGGGTACCATTGGTGCATTGCCTCACGAGCCTGATGACAGCCGTTATGGCGTGAGTGTATGTAAAAATATATTTAAGACTTCGGTGATTCGTGAAAGAAAAATAGAATTTTTGTCTGAGAGGAAAATACTGTCTGAAGATACATTGTTTATGGTGGACTTTATAAAAAGTTCCCAAAGTGCAGTTGGTGTTCCGGGTAGTTACTACTGTTATTGCCGTAATGAAGCTTCTCTTTCAAAATCATATAACAAAGAGCGCTTTGAGAAAAGCATCGTATTTTTAGATGAGCTTGAAAAACGAATTGCAGATACTATAAAAAAAGAAGAATACAAGATTTATTTAGATAGATTAACACAAGGGTTTGGAAGAATATTGTGTTCCCAAGAGATTATGCACGCAAGGGATAAGAAAATAAAGTTTTCGCATCTCAAGAAAAGATTAAAAGAAATCTGCACCCAGGACAAAATTCAAAATGTGTTAAAATCATACCCTTGGTATAGGTTGCCCGTAAAACAGGCGGCGTTTGCATTTGCTATGAAGTATAAATTATTTTTGCTTCAGAAGTTAATGGTAGTATTAAGAGACAGATAGGAGTTTTTTACAATGCTGTTTTCGGTAATTGTTCCGATATATAATATTGAAAAATACATAAGAAGATGCATTGATAGTGTTCTTTCGCAATCATTTACCGATTTTGAGCTTATATTGGTCGATGATGGTTCCCCTGACAACTGCGGAGCAATTTG
>JAZOVB010000006.1:0-1109 GCA_045658425.1 Clostridia bacterium
CCCTGAAGATAGCTTCCGAGAGGCGGAGTAATATCAATTCTTCCACAACCAACTTTAAGCATAAAAAATCACCTTTTCATATATTTCAAAAAGTTTTTCACTTCCTGCACAGGCAGTCCATTTAGTTTGATTCGGATTATCGGTAATGCAGGCAATTTCAGGGAAGCATTCAATCATTTTTCCCGAATGAGCCGGAAGATCAAATTCCGGAATAACCTCAAGACCGATTATATCGCAATACTCTACGAGCGCTTTAACCTCATCTACCGAATATGCACCGGGAAGATACGCCTTATGGGGAAAGCTTTTTATTTTAATTGCAGAGCCTGGAAAGTCAAAAAAATGAAGGTGGATATAATTCATTTTTGATTTTGCGCAAAGAAGCAAATCCTCTTTTAAAATATTTATATCCATAACTCCTCTTGCAAGGTCGAACATAACACCACGGTGGGAGTATACGGGATAATCGTAAAACTCTCCCGCAGGAAGCGTTAAATCCCTTTTAATCATATTTGAAAGCAGGGAAACGGCATTTCTGATGCCAAGGTAATCCTTATAATAAATCTCAATTTTATCTGAAATTTTTACAAGGTACTCTTCATTTTTAAAAGAGCCATTTTTTATAAAATCTATAACGGGTACTTCGTTTTCCGATATTGTTATTCCATCAATTAAAAGAGGCAGAAGACGTGATATTTTATCTCTTAGCTCATCACTCTTGAAATTAAGGGCATCGGGAAGCTTAAATATACCTTCTGAAAGTGTTTCTTTTTTCACTCTCGGCAGCACCATTTTTATCACTCCATTCCTTTACCGATTATATCATTAAGATTGACTTTAGTCAATAAATATGTTATACTTTGGGCGGTGATGGAAATGTTTGAAAATTATGAGGAAAAGCTTATTGAATTAAGAAGAGAATTTCATAAAATTCCCGAAATCGGATATTTTGAATTTAAAACCAAGGAAAAGATAATTGCTTATCTTAAAGAGCTTGGAGTTGAAGATATCCGTGAGGTTGGTGATACGGGCATCTGCGCCATAATTTACGGAAAGGGCAGTAAAACAGTCGGAGTAAGAGCGGATATTGATGCTCTTAAAGTAACCGA
>JAZOVB010000007.1:0-4644 GCA_045658425.1 Clostridia bacterium
TTTCATTTTGTCAAGGTAGTATTGCAAGATTACGCATTGCGAAACCTTGCAATCTCCACCTTGACAAAGGGCTTACCTGCACTTACCACCGACTTACCTATGTGCTGACACAAATTACTTACCTATGTGCTGATTTTACACCACCCTTCCATCATTTGTCATTTGTATTTTGTCATTTGTAATTTAATAGGGTGGAGGTATATCCACCCTATTCTCATTTTTCCTTATAAATTGAAAAAGAAGCCTTTCGGCTTCCTTTTCGTGTGGGATTAAAATAACCGGAGGGGATTAATTCCGGTTTAAGGGGTGGGAAAACAAATTTCCCAAAAGGGTTTCAGGGGTTGTAAAGTCTTCTTTGACTTTACAACTATATTATAAAACCCAATTATGATAATTTAATGAAAGTAATATGAATAAATTATTAATTCTCTCTATAAATCATCAACATCCTGAATGGGTTTTTCAAATCTTTCTCTGGGCTTACCCGTATAGCTTCCGTCAGGGTCGCACTTTGAAAGATTGCCTGAACAATATGCTCTCACAACCTCTTGGGTTCTTTTAGCTATTTTCGCTTTCCTGTTACTATTGCAAGCATTTTCCCCCATAACTTAATTACCTTTTTCATTATTCTGGTTGTTTTTTTGATTGTTTTGGTTGTTCTGGTTGTTTTCGTTATTCTTTGATTTTTTGTTATCCATCATTTTTATCCACTCCTTTCATTTTTTATTATACCGCTATTTCTTTTTTTAATTCATGTTGACACCGATAAGAAAATACTGTAAAATAATAGTTAACTGATTAACTAATTTGGAGGAGCTTTATGACAAATTTAGATACACTTCTTAGCTTAGAAGGAAAAATTTTGCAAAAAAGACGAAAAAATCTTAACAGATTACTTGAAAAAGAGGGGTTATATTTCGGTCAGCCGAAAATACTTAAAATATTAAAAGCATCAGGTGGCTGTGATCAGAATACTCTTGCTAAAGAGCTTGAGTGTTCTAAGGCGAGTATTACCTGCTCTCTTAACCGATTGGAAAAAAACGGTCTTATTTTAAGAGAGACGTCTAAAGAGGATTTAAGAAGAAATATTATAAAGCTTACCCCTTTGGGAGAAAAAAAGCTTTCTTATGCCGATGAGATTTTAAAAAAGACAATAACGGGTCAGTTTAAAGACTTTTCGGAAAGTGAGATTAATATGATGTTTACCCTTTATAATAAAATGCTTGATAATCTGACACTGCAGGAGGTTTAAAATGAAACGGATTTTAAAATATATTGTGCCTTATATAAGAACAGTGCTTTTAGCGGTGATGTTTATGATTTTTGATGTTATATGCGTTATGCTGGAGCCTTATCTTATGTCAAGAATTATTGAAAACGGAATTATGAAAGGAAATTCTTCCTATATTGTTATAGTGGGAATTATTATGGTTCTTGTTGCCCTGTTTGCCGCTTTTTCAGGAGTTATGAATGCAAGATGCTCTGCTAAGGCAGGTGTTGGCTTTGCAGCAGATTTAAGAGCGGGGATTTTTTCCAAGGTGCAGGAATTTTCCTTTGAAAATATTGATAAATTTTCAACCGAGTCCTTAGTTACCCGTATGACAAATGATGTTACCCATATTCAGCATACAGTTACTATGTGTATGAGAATTATGGTTAGAGCACCTATGATGTTTTTATTTGCAATTTTTATGACTCTTACCTTAAATGCAAGTATTTCAACTATTTTTATTTTTATTGTTCCTATTCTTGCGGTGTCTTTAGCACTTATAATAATTAAGTCCACTCCGCTTTTCGGTATTATGCAAAGGGCAATGGATAAATTAAACGGAACTATAAGAGAAAATCTTATGAATGTAAGAGTTGTTAAATCCTTTGTTCGTCAGGCTGATGAAAAGAAAAAGTTTAAAGAGGCAAATGCTCATTTAATGGAAACCTCATTAAAGGCAATGTATATTGTTATTTTAAATATGCCCATTATGTCACTGCTTCTTAATATTTCCACCGTACTTATAGTATGGTTCGGAGGAAACCAGATTATAAATTCAACTATGACGGTGGCAGAACTTTCAGCTTATCTTAACTATATAAATCATATTTTATTTTCACTTATGATGTTTTCCATGATGTTTATAAATATGACAAGAGCCAGTGCTTCCTTTAAGCGAGTAAGTGAGATTTTTGTTACCGACTCCACTTTGAAAAATACAGATAACCCTGTTAAAGGCGAAAAGATTTTGGGAAATGTTACCTTTAAAAATGTATGCTTTAAATATTCAAAATCACAAAAGGAATATGTATTAAAGGATATAAGCTTTGAGGCAAAAAAAGGTGAGGTTATTGCAGTTGTGGGCGGTACGGGAAGCGGTAAAACCACATTGATTCAGCTTATTCCCAGACTTTTTGATATTACTGAGGGAGAGCTTTTAATTGATGGCGTTGATATAAAGGAATATGATATTGACTTTTTAAGAGAAAATATCGGTGTTGTTTTACAAAAAAACACCCTGTTTTCAGGTACAGTCAGTGAAAACTTAAGATGGGGTAATGAAAATGCAACTGATGAAGAGGTTGAATTTTTTGCCCGTGCGGCACAGGCTCATGAGTTTATATCATCATTCCCTGATGGCTATGATACTTATATTGATCAGGGCGGTGCTAATCTATCGGGAGGTCAGAAGCAAAGACTTTGTATTGCAAGAGCTATGATTAAAAGACCTGCAATTCTTATTCTTGATGATTCTACGAGTGCTGTTGATACTGCAACCGAGAGAAAAATAAGAGAAAGCTTCAATACGGTTTTAAAGGATACTACTACCTTTATTATTGCACAGAGAATAAGCTCGGTTAAGGATGCAGATAAAATTGTTGTTATGAATAATTCCACCATTGAAGCGGTTGGAACTCACGAGGAGCTTTTGATAAAAAGCGAAACCTATCGTGAAATTTATGAATCTCAGCAGGGGGTGAAATAGGATGGCAGGACCAATGGGAGGCCCCGCAGGAGGGGCAAGACGACACGGCGGCGGACCGGGCAGAGGCCCAAATATGGTAATTCAGAAGCCCCGTGATTTTAAAAGAGCTATAAAATTTATATGGCAGTATATAAAGAAAAGTAAATATTTCGTTGTTTTAGCTTTTGCATTAGTGCTGATTAATATATTTGCTACCTTAAGTGCTACCAATGCTCTTCAGCCCATAATTGATAACTTTCTTGATATGGAGCTTTCAATCAGTAAGAGTGAAAGAATTTCAGGTCTTTTATACGGCGCACTTACACTGCTTTTGTTTTATCTTATTTCCGTATTTGCACAGTATTTTCAAAGCAGAATTATGATTAAGGTTACCCAGAATACAATTATGGATTTAAGAGAGGACTTATTTTCACATCTTCAGACTCTTGGCGTAAGATATTATGACACTCATACAAACGGTGAGGTTATGAGCCGTTTTACCAATGATGTTGATACTCTTAACGAGGCTTTAAACAATTCTCTTACCGCCTTGTTTTCAAGTGTTATAACCTTGTCGGGTATTATTTACTTAATGCTGAGTAAAAATCCTCTTTTAACACTGGTTACCTTGCTTATAACACCTGTTTTATTCTTTACCTCAAGAACTATTATGAAGCACGGCGGAAAATATTATAAGCTTCAGCAAAGAAATTTAGGTATGGTTAACGGATATATTGAAGAAACCATTACAGGTCAGAAGGTTGTTAAGGTTTTCAACTATGAGGAAAGAGCTAAAAAAGAATTTTCAAAGCTTAATGACGAATTAAGAAAGGCATCGGTTACGGCACAGTCATTCGGCGGTGCTATGATGCCCGTTATGTCAAATCTTAATAACATTAATTATTCACTTATTGCTATGATTGGCGGTCTTTTCGCACTTAGCGGTCATTTAAGTGTAGGGGGACTTGTAGTATTCTTACAACTTGCAAGACAGTTCGGAAAACCCATTAACGAGGCGTCTAATCAGTATAACTCGATTGTTTCCGCTACTGCGGGTATTGAAAGAATTTGCGATGTGTTTGATGAAAAACCTGAAATAAGCGACCATGAGGGCTTATATTCTCTTTTGGTTGAAGATGAGCATTTTTATTGGGTTTACGGTGATGAAAAAATCGAGGCAAAAGGGGAAGTTAAATTCATTGATGTTGATTTTTCCTATGTTCCCGAAAAGCAAGTGTTAAAAAATGCAAATATCGATGCAAAAAGCGGTCAGAAAATAGCCTTTGTAGGCTCAACAGGGGCAGGGAAAACCACCGTTACAAATCTTATAACCCGTTTTTATGATATAACTGACGGAAAGATTTTAATAGATGGTATTGAAATCAAAAAAATAAGAAGAGACGATTTAAGAAAAGCTATAGCAATGGTACTGCAGGACACTCATTTATTTACAGGCACGGTAAGGGAAAATATCCGTTACGGACGACTATCGGCTACTGATGAGGAAGTGATTGAAGCGGCTAAACTTGCAAGTGCACATAGTTTTATAACTAAGCTTCCCGAGGGGTATGATACCTTAATTGAGGGGGACGGTGCAAATCTTTCCCAGGGGCAAAGACAGCTTCTTAATATTTCAAGAGCAGCTATTGCCAGAACTCCTATTTTAATTTTCGATGAAGCTACAAGCTCG
>JAZOVB010000008.1:0-3754 GCA_045658425.1 Clostridia bacterium
CCCGTTTTTATGATATAACTGACGGAAAGATTTTAATAGATGGTATTGAAATCAAAAAAATAAGAAGAGACGATGTAAGAAAAGCTATAGCAATGGTACTGCAGGACACTCATTTATTTACAGGCACGGTAAGGGAAAATATCCGTTACGGAAGACTTTCAGCTACCGATGAGGAAGTGGTTGAAGCGGCTAAGCTTGCAAGTGCTCACAGCTTTATCACTAAGCTTCCCAAGGGATATGATACCTTAATTGAGGGGGACGGTGCAAATCTTTCCCAGGGGCAAAGACAGCTTCTTAATATTTCAAGAGCAGCTATTGCCAGAACTCCTATTTTAATTTTCGATGAAGCTACAAGCTCGGTTGATACTATGACTGAAAAGCTTATTGATAAAGGGCTTGAAAAGTTAATGAAGGGAAAAACTACCTTTGTTATTGCCCACCGTCTTTCCACGGTAAGAAATTCCGATGTAATTATGGTTATGGAGGGCGGAAAAATTATTGAACGGGGTACTCATGATGAACTTCTTAAGCTTGATGGCAGATATAAAATGCTGTATGATGGGGTGATTGAACTTGACTAAAACAGGTCTTGTATTAGAGGGCGGCGGTCTTCGCGGTATGTATACCGCAGGAGTTCTGGATGCCTTTTTGGAGCAGGGAATTACCTTTGATGTAGGTGTGGGAGTTTCTGCAGGTGCAGCCTACGGAATTTCCTATATCTCGGGTCAAAAGGGAAGAAACTTAAAAATCTGCGAAAAATATATAAATGATAAAAGATATGTATCTTTACGAAATCTATTCAAAGAGGGAGCTTTATTCGGACAGACCTTTGTTTACGAGGATATACCAAGAAAGCTTATTCCCTTTGATTATGATGCTTATTTTAAAAGTAAAACAAAATTTTTAACAGGAGTTACCAATATTTTAACAGGTGAAACCGAATATTATGAAATGAAAAATGACAGATATAAGTTTGACCTGTTTAAAGCAACCTGCGCACTTCCCTTTGTTTCACCAATTATTCCTATGGGTAAAGGACTTTATTTAGACGGTGGAATTACTGACCCTATTCCTTATAAAAAGGCACTTTCAGAGGGTTGTGAAAAGCTGGTTATTATTCTTACCAGACACAGAGGTTATTTAAAGGAAGCTGAAAAGGCGATGCTTTTTGCAAAGCTTTATTATAAAAAATACCCCAAGCTTCTTGATGCTATGAAAAGACGGCATATCATTTATAATGAACAGCTTGAGGAAATAGAAAAGCTTGAAAAAGAGGGCAGTGCAATAATTATTGCCCCCTCCCGACCTGTTAAAATAAAAAGAATAGAAACGGATATTGATAAAATAAGAGGGCTTTATTCCAAAGGATATGAGGACGGACATATAAAAGAGGGATTAAGCAGACATGTATTTTAATATAACAATGGGGACAGGTAATTTTTGTCATAAAATTGCCTGTCCCCAAACTGTTTTATTTCATTTGTATTTTTTATTCCGAAAGCTTGGCAACAACCTGGTTAATAAGCTTTCCGTCAGCCTTGCCTTTTAATTCGCCCATTACCGATTTCATAATAAGACCTTTATTCTTTGTTACAAGTACATCTGCAAATTTCTCGGTTATAATCTTAATAATTTCTTCTTCTGTAAGCTGTTTTGGAGCGTATGTTGCTATTATATCATATTTAGCCTGATATTCTGCTTTTAATTCGGTTCTTTCGTCAGGACAGGTATCAATCTGCTCCTTGGTGGATTTTAATTCCTTTAAGATTACTCTGTCAACAAGCTCTTCTGTAATGTCATCTCTTACACCCTCGTCAATAGCTACTTTTTTAATCGCTGCAATCAAAGATGAGGTAACATCCTTTAAAAGTTTGTCCTTTTCTTTCATAGCCTTGACCATATCGGCTCTTATTGTTTCAATGTTCATAAAAATCTCTCCTTTATATTAATTCTCCGATTAATTTAAAGTTTTTATAATCGGTTATTTTTACTTTTATTAATTTATCCTTAATATCCTTATCCGACTTAATATATATGGGCAGATAATTTGAGGTATGCCCCATATAGAATCCGTCATTATCAAGAATTTCAGGGATAATTTCTGTTTCATAATTTAAAAACTTTTCTTTGAATTTGTTTTCTTTTTCTTGGGATAATTTAATAACCCTTTTGCTTCTTTTTTCTTTATCTTCGGGGGAAATCTGATTATCCATTGATGCGGCTTTTGTTCCCTCTCTTAACGAATATTTAAAGGTGTGTATCTGATAAAAGGGAATATCCTTTATAAATTCAAAGCTTTTTTCAAATTCTTCATCCGTTTCACCCGGGAAACCCACAATTAAGTCAGTGGTTATTGTGCAGTCTGAAAATTCCTCATTAAGCTTCTTTGTAATTTCCTTATAGAATAAAGAGTCATATCTTCTGTTCATTCTCTTTAAGGTTTCATCACAACCGCTTTGCAGTGAAATATGAAAATGATGACATACCTTGGGAAGTCTTTTTAACCCCTCAATAAATTCATCGGTAAAAGCATTAGGCTCAATAGAGCTTAATCTTATTCTTTTTATCCCATCAATTTCGTGGATTTTTTCAAGAAGCTTTAAAAGATTTAAATTTTCCTTATCCTTTCCGTAGGAGCAAATGTGAATTCCTGCAAGAACAATTTCCAGAAATCCATTTTCGGAAAGTCTTTTGCACTCGTTATAAATACTTTCAAGGTCTCTGCTTCTTATTCTGCCTCTTGCATAGGGAATAATACAATAGGCACAAAAATTGTTACAGCCGTCCTGAGCTTTTATAATTGCACGGGTTTTGGATTCAAAAAGGGTAATTTCCATATCCTCATAATCCTCTTTATCAACAGGAGTAACTATATTTGCCTTTTTACCGTTTGAAATAAGCTCAAATACCTTAAGTTTATTTTTAGTACCCACCACTATATCAACACCCTCAATTTTTGCAACCTCTTCGGGAGACATCTGGGAATAACATCCGCAAACAGCAATAATCCCATCAGGATTGTTACGGTGGGCACGATTTATCATTTGTCTGGATTTACGGTCTGAAAGATGGGTAACTGAGCAGGTATTTATAAGATAAGCATCACAGAAATCGTTAAAATCCCCCTCTTCCCAGCCGTTATTTATGAAAATTTCCTTTATGGCTTCGGTTTCATACTGATTAACCTTACAGCCTAAGGTGCAAAAACCTATTTTCATTGTAAAATCCTTTCTTTTTTCTTGACATTTTTTTCAAAGTATTGTACCATTAAAGTGATAATAAAATTATATGGAGGTACAAAATTATGAAAGAAATCAAAGTAGCTTTAAACACAATCACAGATGTTAAGAAATTCGTTAATATGGTTAGTATGTATGATTGCGATATTGACCTTGTAACCGAAAGATATGTAGTTGATGCAAAATCAATTATGGGTATCTACTCACTTGATTTATCAAAACCAATGACCTTAAGAATTCATTCAGAAGATTGTGACAACATAATCGCAGACCTTAAGGAATTTGAAGCATAATTTCAAAAAGCTGACACGGTGTTTTTAACACCGTGTTTTTTATTCCCCCAAAAACCATGGCAAATGCCGAATGGCATATTTGTGTCCGGTTTCAGCACATCGGTAAGTCGAATGTGTCAGGACATCGGTAAGTGTTTGTGTCAGGACATCGGTAAGTCCTTGTGATATAATACCACTGAAAGGCGGTGGTATTTATGCCATGGAAGGAGACCAATATCTTGA
>JAZOVB010000009.1:0-16947 GCA_045658425.1 Clostridia bacterium
AAAATAATGAATTTCGGGAAAAGCAGAGCAAAGGCGGTAAACGGGGAAAGTGTAAATGTAACCTTCAAAGATGTTGCAGGTGTTGATGAAGAAAAAGAAGAACTGTCTGAAATTGTTGAATTTTTAAAGGAACCCGGTAAATTTGCCGATATTGGTGCCCGTGTACCGAAAGGGGTACTTCTTGTAGGCCCTCCGGGAACAGGTAAAACACTTCTTGCAAAGGCTGTTGCAGGTGAAGCGGGAGTAACATTCTTCTCAATCAGCGGTTCGGATTTTGTTGAAATGTATGTTGGTGTGGGTGCTTCCCGAGTAAGAGATTTATTTGAACAGGCGAAGAAGAATTCCCCCTGTATTATATTTATTGACGAAATTGATGCTGTCGGAAGACACCGTGGCGCAGGTTTGGGCGGCGGTCACGATGAAAGAGAACAGACCCTTAATCAGTTATTGGTTGAAATGGACGGATTTACTGCAAATACCAATATAATAGTAATTGCAGCTACCAACCGTCCCGATATACTTGACCCTGCTCTTTTAAGACCGGGCAGATTTGACCGTCAGGTATTTGTGGGTTATCCCGATATATTGGGAAGAGAAGCAATTTTAAGAGTTCATGCAAGAAATAAAAAGTTTGAAGGCGATATTGACTTATCTACCGTTGCCAAAACAACTCAGGGATTTACAGGTGCTGATTTAGAAAATCTTCTTAATGAAGCGGCTTTACTTGCAGCAAGGGATAACCGTAAGCTTATCAGTAATCAGGATATATCCGATGCTATGATTAAGGTTATTGCAGGGCCTGAAAAGAAAACAAGAAAAAGAACTAAAAAGGATAAAGAGCTTACTGCTTATCATGAAGCAGGTCATGCTATTATTACAGCCTTAATGCCTCTTTTAGACAGTGTTCATCAGATTTCAATTATCCCAAGAGGAAGAGCAGGAGGATATACTCTTTCACTTCCCTCAAGTGATAAATCCTATTCCTCAAAAACTGAAATGCTTGAAGAGATTAATTCGCTTCTGGGCGGAAGAGTTGCTGAAAAGCTTGTACTTGACGATATAAGCACCGGCGCATCCAATGATATTGAACGAGCAACCAAAATTGCAAAGGATATGGTTACCAAGTACGGTATGAGCGATAAGCTTGGTCCGAGAGTGTTCGGTACTGGAAATGATGAGGTGTTTATCGGTAAGGACTTTAACCGTACAAGAGATTATTCCGAGCATATTGCTGCAATGATTGATGAAGAGGTTTCCGGTATTATTGATAATGCCTATAATGTTTGTATTAAGCTTTTAAATGAAAATATGGATAAGCTTCACCAGGTTGCAAAAGCGCTTCTTGAAAAGGAAAAGCTTGAAGCGGATGAATTCAAGGCGATTTTTCCTTATGAAAAGGATGCCGTGGTTTTTGAGGATGATTTTATTCATCCCTCTCAAGAGTGTGAAGCAAGTATCGGAGAAGAAGCTGAAACTACAACCTTGGAAAGTGAAGAAAACTGATTTTAAAAGGACTTGGTTATGTTAGAAAATAATATAGGTTATACCTTTAAAAATAAAGGTTTACTGGAAAATGCCCTTACTCATAAATCCTTCCTGCTTAAGGAAAAAGGATTTAAAAATAACGAAAGACTTGAGTTTTTGGGAGATTCTGTGCTTGGCTTTGCGGTGGCACAGTATCTATATATAAACTATCCTGAACTTCCTGAAGGAGAGTTAACCAAAATCCGTTCAACTGTTGTGTGTGAAAAATCTCTTTTTGAGGTTGCATTAAGAATTGAGCTTGGTAAATATATTCATATAGGAAAAGGCGAGGAAGCTACAGGCGGAAGAGAACGCCCCTCTATTCTTTCCGATGCCCTTGAAGCCTTGTTTGCCGCAATTTATCTTGACAGCAGTATAAATGAGGTTGTAGAGCTTATAACAAGACTTCTGAAGGATGATATACAAAAAGCTGTAAATGATCGTGACGGCAAGGATTATAAAACTCTTTTCCAGGAACTTGTTCAGAGAGATGGTAAAAAAACTCCTGAATACGAAATAATAAAGGAAGAGGGACCCGACCATGCCAAAATGTTTACCGCAGTTGTAAAGCTTGATGGTAAGATTGCAGGTCAGGGGACAGGTAAAACTAAAAAAGAAGCTGAAAAACAGGCTGCAAAAAATGCTCTTAATGTTTAAAAGAGGAATAATTTTCTTTAAAAGAGCATAGAATAAAGAATGACAGAGGGGCTAAAAAGGTGTTTTTATACTTTTTTTCAGCCCCGAAGTAATATAATGAAAAGGTGTATTATGAGAGATTACAGTAATCTGACCCCTGATGAAAAGGTCAGAACAGGAAACAGATGGCTTATAAGAAACGAAGTTGAGGAAATAGTGATTTCTTTAAAACCCGAGGGTTTTGGTATTGATAATAAGGATACAGGAGAATGTTTACTTACAATGCCTGAATTTGAAGAAATTGTAAGACAAATCCAGATAGAATACAGACTGGATAACAGTCCCGAAAATAACTGAAAAATAAAAAAATATACTGTCGGAAAAAGAAAAAACTTGACAAAAAGATTTTTTTATTATATAATGGAAGTCCGTTGTCTTAAAAAACATAAAAAAACAATGGAAAATTTAAGGAGGAAATATGAAAAAGATAATAGGATTTTTTAAGTCCTGTTTCTCTTTAAAGGCCTCAATAACGGGCTGTATTGCACTTTGTCTTGCAGTATCAGCTATCTCACTTATGCTTACTCTTACTAAATATGAAATTACAATAAGTGATGACGGAGAAGTCAAACAAGCATTTGTATATTCAAAAACTGTTGAGGATGCTTTTAAAGAAGCGGGAATCAATGTTAGCGAATTCGATGAATTGTCCTTAGACTTAAACGCTAACTTACGAAATGTGAAAAAAGTTGACATTAAAAGAGCCAAAGAGGTTACTCTGGCGGTAAACGGTGAAGAGAAAAAAATCCATACCGTGCTTTCTACCGTTTCAGATGTGCTTGGTGATTTAAATGTTTCGGCTGATGAAAACAGCCTTTTGGTAACACCTCTTGATACCCCTGTGACAGACGGTCTTAAAATTGAGATTGTCCCCAAGGTTTACGAGGAAATTACCGAATGTGAAGCAATACCTTATGAAACGGTAAAAAGAGCCAGTTATAATCTTGACAAAGGCTCCACAAGGGTGTCTAAGCCCGGTGTTAATGGTGAAAAAAATGTTACCTACCGTGTTTTAAAGCATAACGGTGTTGTGTATGAAAAGGAAGCAATAGCTGAAAAGGTTACCAAAAAACCGCAAAACAAGATTGTGGAATATGGCGTGGTTGCATCGGTGCAGACCTCCCGTAGCGGAGAAGTTCGTTCCAAAAGAGTAATAGAATGTAAAGCTACCGCATATTGCTTAAAGGGAAGAACCGCCTCAGGTGTTCAGTCACAAAGAGGTGTTGTTGCGGTTGACCCGAGGGTTATTCCGTTAGGTACAAGACTTTATATTGAATCCTCGGACGGAAGATATACTTACGGCTACGCAGTAGCGGGTGATACCGGCGGTGCAATCAAGGGGAACCGTATAGATTTATATCTGGATACAAAAAGTGAATGTATAAATTTCGGAGTTCGTAACGTAAAGGTATATGTACTTGAGTAGGATATTATAGTGTGATGGAAACAGCAGATTTTTTCTGCTGTTTTTTTGTATTTTATAACGAAAAAAAATTACACAAAAATATTAAAAAAATTGCGTTAAAAAATGCTATCTCTACTTGACATTTGACCAATAAAACATTATAATAAAATAGTATTATTGTATATAGTGACTAATAGTCTTTTGATGATAACACTGATAAAGGAAATTCGAGGTAAAATAAATGAGTAAAAAGAAAAAAATATGGTTGATTATACTGATTGTACTTATCCTTGTTATGTTGACCGTTTCCTGGCTTTGTAAAGACTTAATAAAGGTTGTTTTTACAGGGATTACCGAAACACCCGAACAGATAGAGCAAAAAAAGGAAGAACTTGATATTAAGCAAAAAGAAGCTCTTGAGAAAGCCGGGGTTGAAAATATAAGACCTCTTGACGAAAAAGAGAAGGAAGAGCTTAACAAAGGTAATATTACCAAAGATGAGGCAATTGAAATTATCACGGGTAAAACTACCATTGATGAAATAAAGCAAAATAAAGAAAACGGCGGCACTGCCAATAAACCTGAGGAGGCAAAAAAGCCTCAGGATAATACGGTTAATGATAAAGTCGCCAAGCTGGTTGGAGAGATATATGTTTTAGAGGCAACCTTTACAAGCGAACTTAATGCTCTTGAAGCGTGGGCGCTCAGTCAGTTTGAGTCGTTGCCGATGGAACAGAAGGCTGCCAAGAAAAAAGAACTTGCAGCAATAGGTTTTCCGAAACTTGCAGCTCTTGAGAGTGAATGTGACGGAAAGGTAAGCGCAGTTCTTTCGGAGCTTGAATCAGTTCTTAAAAATGCAGGGCAGAGTACAGAGCTTGTTAAACAAATAAGAGATGCATACGAAGAAAAGAAAATTGTTACTAAGTCTCACTATATAAGTGAGTACATGTGATTGATGTTTCGCAGTTCAGATACAGAAAGGATGGATATAACTTGAAAAGCTTTTTAAAAACAGCCGTATTTACAATAGTTTTACTACTTTTAATCTTGGCTATCAGCTTAAGCACATTTGCAGCCACCTACCCAAGTGAGGATTATTGGGCAACCGAGGCTTTGAATGCTGCTGTGAAAAATCAGATTTTATACGGAAGGGAAGACGGAAGTCTTGACCCGGAAGCAAATCTTACAAGAGCCGAAATGGCGGCAATTATTGTAAGAGCCTTCGGAGCAAACATAAAAACCGACATTTCAGCCTTTACTGATGTATCGGCTTCCAAATGGTATTATAACGATATAGCAAAGGCTGTTCACATGGGCGTATTTGTTGGTTCGGGCAACGGACTTATGCGACCTGATGATACCATTACAAGAGAAGAAGCCTTTACAGTTCTTGCAAGAGCTTTGGTTCTATCTTCATCGGATTTCTCTTCTTTAGACAGATTCGCTGATAAAGGCAATATAAGCGACTGGGCTCGTGAGTATTTATCCATACTTTCAAAAAAAGGTTATGTAAACGGTAATCAGAATGGCGAAGCTACTCCTAAGGCGAATATCACAAGAGCTGAATTTGCTCAGTTTATGCATAACATTTTCAAAACCTATTTCGTGAATGCAGGTACCTATTCCTCATCAGGACCTGACAGTACACTTATAAGACATGAAAATATAAGCCTGTCAAATGTAATTATTGACGGCGATTTGGTTATCGGTGACGGTGCCAACCTGACAACAGTTACTCTTACAAATGTTACCATTAAGGGAAGATTGTTAGTAAGAGGTGCGGCAACTGTTAAGCTTATTAATACAACCGTAGGCGAAAATGTTGTTGTTAAGAACATCAATTCCAATGTTCATTTTGATAATTACAGAACAGAGGCCGTATTTAACGGTATAAATATTTTAACTTCTGCAACCTTTAAAACCGATGCTGTTGAGCCCACTCCCGGTGGGGGCGGCGGAGGCGGCGGAGGTGGAGGTGTAACTCCTCCCGCTGCTAACATTACCGTAACCTTTGATTCCAAGGGTGGTTCGGAAGTTGACAAGCAGATTGTAAAAAGAGGTCAGAAGGTTACAAAGCCTACCACCCCAACAAAAGAAGGATATACATTTAAATACTGGACATTAAACGGTACAGAGTATGACTTTGATACTCCTGTTACGGAAAACATTACCCTTATCGCCCAGTGGGATATTGCAACATACGAAATCACATTCTATGTCGACGGTGTTGAAATAGGCAAAAAAACATATCAGCACGGTGACAGGATTTCCAAATATATGGATGTTCCCGTAAAACAGGGCTATGTATTCTATCGTTGGTTAGATATGGAAACAGGGCATACCTACGGACATAATGTGGCTGTTAATAAATCGGTTACATTACACGCCCAGTTCACATTGATTGGCACATATATTGTTACATTTGATTCCGATGGCGGTTCAGCCGTTGCAAGTCAGACTCTTGAAAAGGGAAATAAAGCGACTAAACCCGCTAACCCGACTAAAGAAGGTCATACCTTCAAATATTGGGCACTAAACGGTGTTGAATATAACTTTGATACCCCTGTTACCGAAAATATCGATCTTAAAGCAGTATGGGAAGAATATAAAGTTAAGTTTTCATTTGTATTTAATGATGATACCAATTTCATTAAAAATACTCCATTCTTCAAGCTTTTTACAGAGACACCTGTTGTTCTTCCTGAGTCAGGAAAATATGTAAAAGAAGGCTATGTATTTTTAGGTTGGTCAATGACTGAGGGCAGTACGACTGCACAGTATCCTGCAAAGTATCAGTTTACGCCTCCATCAGATACTGAGGACGAAACTATATTCACTTTCTATGGTGTATGGCAGAAAGAGGGGGAAACAACCTATAAGGTAACCTTTGTGGTTGACGGACATCAAACAGAAACATATATTCCTGTAAACGGAGTAATTTCAGCATATATAACTGCTCCGACCAAGACCGGTTATGATTTCACAGGCTGGAATACATCTGAAGACGGTACAGGTACAGCATACAGCCATAGCGATAAAATCACATCTGATGTTGTAATCTACGCACAGTTTGAAAAGAAAGAATATACTGTAAAATTTGATTCCATGGGTGGTTCTTATGTAGCTTCCCAGACTGTTAAATATGAAGAAAAGGCAAGTGAGCCTACAAATCCTGAAAGGGACGGCTTCAAGTTTGCAGGTTGGTATACAGTAGAAGAATGTACTTTAGGATTTGAATACGATTTTGACAGTAAGGTTACAGATAATATAACCCTTTATGCAAAATGGGTTGAAGAAACCGAAATCTTCAAGGTTAATTTCTACGCATATAATGCAGTCTCACCTTTTGAAACCATCGAGGTAAACGCAGCAGACATAGTTGATGATAAGACACTTTCTGATATAAAGGCTGACGTGTATAATTCAGATGAGGACAGCTTTGCAGGTTATGTTAAGGATGCCACTGTTTCAGATGTCTATGCAGGTGAAAATTATCAGCATCAGGTAGAATACAACTGGTGGTACGAAACTCAAAACGGCTGGAAGATATTTGACAAAACTGTTAAGGTTACCGAAGATATCAATGTTTACTTAAGAGTTAAAAAGATAGCAATAAATGTATATGTCGGCTCAATCCCCGAATCCTTCCCGTTTGAAGTATACTATGAAAACGATACAAGACTTTTAGATTCTGTAAAGAACCTTATGTATTTTCAGGATCCTAAGGGAGAAGTGCGGGAAAAAAATAAACACTTATGGGTTATAAATAATGCTCTTGATAAGGTTTCTTACGATGATACATTAAAGGAAAAGCTTGTTGGATTTAATATTATTGACGAAAATGACAATATTCTTATCCAGGATATAATGGTAAAATATTCTCAGGTACTCGGTGCAGAAAATGTTGAGAAATTTATTGTAGACAGCGCAAAGGATTCCTTTAAGAGAGGAAGCAATGCTAAGCTTAATGAGGGTATCGGAGACTTTATCACCACTGATAAAGAGGGGATTAAGAAAATCCTTTCCGAAACCAATGTAACCGCTGAGGCAAAGATGCACATTATTGAGATTGCCGAAGAAAAGTACGGCGATGATTTCTTGGATACCATTGAGCATCAGTGGGTTACAAGAGACCAGTTTATAGACGCTGTTATAAATAACAAGGGTAATGCTTATGTTAAGGTTATTCATTATCTTGTTGACCACAGTGATGTTAATCCTGACTATATATCCGAAATTACTGAATATATAAGTTTTGACGAACCCTTAAGAAACGGCATTGTTGACGGTATTATTGAAAGCATATACCGTGCTGAACTTGATAAGCTTGTTTACGAAATCAATAATAAACAGCAATTCGGCGTTTCAAAGAAAACCTTGTTTATTGCCGAAGGCTTAAGGGATAAGCTTAATGAAGAATACGGTTATGATAAGATTATCGCAAAGGTTCCGCACACCGATAAAATATTCAGAATTTATCCTGAAGCAAAATTAAAGAAAATTTACAATGGCGCATTCGATAATCTGCAGGAACAGATTGAAGCTGCTATGGCAAAATGTGAAGCTGACCCTTCAGCAGTTGCTAAGATTGATTGCGGATTAACATTCAATATCAATTTGGTTGATGATGTTTATATTCCGCTTTACAATACATTGGTTACTGAAATGAACGGTAAAATAGGAGATAAGCTGTTCTATCAGAATAATAAGTACCTGCAGGCATTAGTAGCACATTACAGACCTGAAAAGCTGTTTGACGGTGATATAAGTGGTGAAACAGACAAGTTAACAGGTTATGCACTTAAGGATTTTGATGATTACTATAATTTCAGACTTCATTCTACAATTTTAGAGGATGATGTTATAAGCTGGTATAAGGAAAAATTCCCGCTTGACAGAGTTAACGGTATTCTTACCGCTTATGAAGATTTGGTTTTAAGATATGCTAATGTATTTGCAGACTTTATGGAAGGATATGCAGACGGAACCGAAACTGTAGAAAACAGATATGTTGCAGCTGTTGAAAAAGCTGTTAAGTCCAAAGTTCCTGCTCTTTATAACAAGGCTCTTTCATGGTATAAGACAAGTCCGATAAATAAGGATTACGAAGAGTCTGATTATGAAATCTTCAGAACAGCTGTTGAAGAAGCATATAACGGTACTGATATTCTGACCGATGAGTTGTTTGATTATAAATATCTTGACACCTTATTTGATAAGGCTGAAAAGATTCTCGTTGAGTCGGGGGTATCATATACATTTAATACCATTAATGAATTAACTGATTCAAACGATACCTGCGATGATGCAGATATTTACGAGGTTTCTGTAAAAGGCTTTAAAGGAACATTTGTAAGAAGCAGAGATATCTACGAAATAAAGGTTAAAGACTTTATCATAACAGTTAAGAGAGCTTTATAGGCGGTTAAAAACTTAAAATCAGGCAGGATTTTTAAAATCCTGCCTGTTATAAACTTTAGATTGAAGGAGAAGTACTATGAAAAAAATAATAGCATTACTTATTTGTTTTTCCTTTATATTATCACTTACCCCTTTTGTATTTGCAAATGCGGTACAGTTTAATGATGTTGATAAAACAACTGCACAGGGTGAGGCGATTTACAAGCTTGTTGAATCGGGAATTTTATCAGGCTATGGTGACGGAACTTTCCGTCCCGCAAATAACCTTACAAGAGCAGAGCTTTGTAAAATAATTAATTTAGCTTTCGGATATACCGAAGCTTCAACTGATAACTTTTCGGATGTAAGTAAGGATGACTGGTTCTATTCTTATGTTGCGATTGCTAAAAAGGCGGGTTATATTCAGGGCCATGGTGACGGAACCTTTAAAGGTAACGATTATCTTACAAGGGAACAGGCGTGTGTTGTTATTTCCCGTGTAGCAGGTCTTTGGGATATTCCCTTTGATACCCAGATTTCCGACCCTGTTTCCGACTGGGCAATGCCTTTTGTTAAAAAGGTTTTAGGAAATAGAATTATGAATTTAGAAGCAAATAATACTTTCCGTGCAAAAGAAAATATAACAAGAGGTGAGCTTGTTTTAAGCGTAACTCCATTTGTTAAAAAAGCCGAAGATATTAAGCCTTCAACAGGTGGCTCCACAGGTGGCGGAGGTTCCACAGGTGGCGGCGGAGGTGGAGGTTCCACAGGTGGAGGAGGAAGTATTTTACCCCCACCCCCATCAGGCGGTAATGGAGGAAATAGCGGAAATACAGGCACTGAGCCTGAAAATCCGGGTACACAGCCTGAAAATCCCGGCACAGAGCCTGAAAATCCTGGCACAGAGCCTGAAAATCCCGGCACAGAGCCTGAAAATCCCGGTACAGAGCCTGAAAATCCCGGTACAGAGCCTGAAAACCCCGGTACAGAGCCTGAAAATCCCGGCACAGAACCTGAACAACCGGACGAACCCGAAGCTCCTGTGATAGATATTGAAAAACAGGCTGCAGCACTTAGTAATATCAATCAGCTTATAGGTGCAATTGATAAATATGTTGCAAGATTTTCAGTAAGTGAACAAAAGATTTTAAATATCATAAACGGTGCTCTTAAAAATACCCGTGAGGATGCCAATAAGAACATTGCAATTTATGAAGATGATTATGTTATCAAGACTTATGGTTCTACAGATGATTCACCGATTCAGCGTGCCAAGGCTTTATATGTAGCCATGACAGAGGTTGCACAGGGTAATTTTGAAAAGAATCTTATCAGATACCTTCCATCTTATGCGGCTGATGAATTAGCCTTGATGATGTTTGGCAGAAAAGTAGAAGACCTTGTAGACAGTATGTAATTAAATAAAGTAAAGCGAAGTGTAAAAAGCACTTCGCTTTTTTTATATCCAAAAACACTTATTTTGGAAAAAAAGTGAAAATTTTTCTTAAAACCTTTGGGGCTCTAAGGCGGAAAAAAACAGAAAAGTTGACGGGCACAGAGGTAATTTTTGATTTATAATAAATACAGTCGACAGCTGATACGACAAGGGAGGTATCAAAAATGGCAAAAAGCAAAAATGAAAAGTACACCGAGGAGGCACTTGAGGCTTTAAGGCAGATAATAATCGGCGCCGAAGACTTAAAGCTTATAATAAGTGCCGCCAAGGAAATATTAAGTGTAACCAACGGGAAATCCAAAAAAGAGGATAATTCACAGCCCGTAGTTATTATTAAAGGAGATGTTGAGGATTGAAAAAGTAACAGTTGACCTTAAAAAAACCGTTGGCAGAAACTATAAAGAATTCTGGAACTTTAAAGGACGGTACAGAGTGGTCAAAGGGGGCAGAGGCAGTAAGAAGTCCACAACAGCGGCACTCTGGTTTATTTATCATCTTTTAAAACATAAAAATGCCAATCTTTTATGTGTAAGACAGTATTACAACAGTTTAAGAGACAGTCAGTTTGCCGAACTTAAAAAGGCGGCAGAAAGACTTAAGGTCAGCCATCTTTTTGAATTTAAAATTTCACCACTTGAAATAACATTAAAGCATACCGGACAAAAGGTGCTTTTCAGAGGCTTTGACAATCCCGATTCCATAACATCAATAACGGTAAGCCATGGCTATTTATGTTGGGTATGGATTGAAGAAGCCTATCAGGTGGCAAGTGAAGATGATTTTAATAAGCTTGATTTTTCCATAAGAGGAATTCAGGATAAAGAGCTTTTTCCTCAGCTTACACTTACCCTTAATCCCTGGTGTGAAATGTGGATAAAGAAACGGTTTTTTGACAGGAAAAGCAGGGATGTCTTAGCCCTGACAAGAAACTATTATCACAATGAATTTTTATCCCCCGAGGATTTGAGGATGTTTGAAGAGCTTAAGAAAAACGATTTTGAAAGTTATAAAATCGTTGGTGAGGGAGAATGGGGAATTGCAAAAGGAAGCTATTTTAATGAATTTTCCTATAATCTTCATACCACCTGTGATTTGAGTTTTGACTTTAATGACGGTTGTGATTATTACGCTTCCTTTGACTACGGTCTTGATATGTTTGCTTGTTATTTTTATCGGGTTGACAGATATTTAAATGTGTATGTTTACAGAGAAATCCATAAGGAAAATGTGATTGTTTCCGAAGCTGCAAAAGAAATTGCAAAATATATAAAGAATGAGAATATAAGATGTGTATATGCGCCCTTTGATATGTGGAACCGACAAAGAGAAAGCGGCAGAACAATTGCAGATATATTCTTTAATTACGGAATACCTCTTATAAAAGCAAACAAAGACCGTGTTACAGGATGGCTTACCGTAAAGGAATTCTTAAAGCCTGTAAATGTTTCGGGAAAATTAACCTCCCGTTTGAAAATTGCCCGAAGCTGTGAAAATCTTATAAACTGTATTCCAAAACTTTTAAGGGATGAAATAAACCCCTCGGACACGGCAAGATTTCCCCACGATATTACCCATGCCCCCGATGCTTTAAGATATTTTTTGGGAAGTCTTATATCACCGCCCGAATACAGTGAAAAAAAGGAAGAGCCGATAATCGGCCATACCTTTGAAAATTTAAAAAAGGAGGATGAGCTGGAGCTTTCAGAAGAGCTACTTGACAGCTTTTATGATTAATGGAAATAGTAATAAATTTAATGTTTCTTTCGGTAAGCTTTATTGTTTTTTTTGCTTACCGTGCCGGAATTAAAGATAGCTTCTATATAAAGAACAATCTTCCTCTTTCGGTAAAAGATGAAAAAAAACAAACGGAAAGTGAACTGAATACTGAATATGTAAAGATGATGGGTTATGAATTTGATATGGCGGGTGAAGAAAATGATAAGTAATTTACCTTATGAAATTTACACCCAATACGAAAAGGGTATTTCCTATAAAAACACCATCGGTCTTTACAAATCGGTTAATGAAGCCCATCGTCTCTTTAACGGCGACCAATGGGCGGGGCTTAATGTTAAGAATATGCCCAAACCAGTATTTAACCTTATAAAAAGGGTAATTCAGTATAAAATTTCCGCACTTAAGGCAAACCCCACCTCAATAACCATTTCCTCTGAATCGCTTCAGCAGGGAAAAGAGGCAGATGGGGAGCTTGGATGGATGCTTACCCGTCTTGTTTCAGGTGTGTGGGAGCGTCTTAAAATGGACAAGAAAAACCAAAGCGGACTTAAGGACGCGGCTCTTACCGGCGATTATATTATGTATTTTTACTGGGATCCGGATATAAAAACAGGACAGGATTTTACCGGAGATATAAACTGTGAGATAATTGACAGCGTTAATTTCTTTCCCGGAAACCCCAATATGTGCGATATACAAAAGCAACCCTACATAATCCTTGCGGTAAGAGAGCTTACCTCCTCTTTAAGGAGAGAAGCAATTAAAAACGGAAGAACAAAGGAAGAGGTTGAGCTTATAACCCCCGATGAAGAGAATTTATACAACGCCGGGGATATGTCAAAAATAGAGCTTGACGGTATGGACAAAACTACTGCACTTATTAAATTTTATAAAAATGAAAATGGGCAGGTTATGTTCACCAAAGTAACTAAAAATGCGGTTATCAGAGAAGAAACTGACTCGCGGCTTAAGCTCTATCCTGTTGCTCTTATGAATTGGGAGGAAAAGAAAAACTGTATACATGGTCTTAGCGAGGTCTACGGTCTTAAGCCAAACCAGCTTTTTATCAATAAGGCTTTTGCACAGGCAATGCTTAATTCAATGCTTTTTTCCTTTCCAAAAATGATTTATGATAATTCCCGTGTAAGAAAGCCCTCCAATACCATAGGGGGAATGATAGGGGTTAACGGTAATATTGAAGGGGCAATAAAGTATTTAAATCCCCCACAGGTATCCGCAGACCTTTTCAGGCTTATTGACCTTACGATTTCCTATACCAAGGAAATGATGGGAGTTAACGATGCTTCTTTAGGGAATGTTGCAACCAATAACACCAGTGCTTTTATTGCGGTAAGAGAAGCATCAAATGTACCCTTGGACAGTATAAGACAACGATTCTATCAGATGATTGAGGATATGGGAAGAATTGTTCTTGATTTTATTTCTTCCTATTATAAATCGGGAAGAATGTTTACCTACGAGGAAAATGGTGGGGTTAAAATCACTACTCTTGATTTCGGTAAAATGAAGGATGCTCTTATTAATCTAAAGGTTGATGTAGGACCGTCATCCCAGTTATCCGAGCTTACATCGGTGGAAACACTTGATAAGCTTCTGTCGGCGGAAAAAATCACATTCCTTCAGTATTTAGAGAGAATCCCCGAAGGGTACTTGCCTAAAAAGGCAAAGCTTATAGAAGAAAACAAACAAAATAACGGAGGTATTACTAATGAATGAAAAAGTAAATAACGAAGCCTTTTTGGAGGTAGTTTATAACGGAAATAAAACACCTCTTACTAAGGAGGAGACAATAGCTCTTTCTCAAAAAGGTATGAATTACGATAAGCTTTATGAAAGAGCAAAAAATCTTCAGTCTGAAAATGAAAAGCTGGTAAAGCTAAACGAAAAGATTGAAAAGATTGCAGGAGAGCTTCAGTTAAGCCCGGCAGAGCTTATTGAGGGCTTGGAAGAGGAAAAGGTGAAGGAAGAAATTATTCTTTACTCTAAAGAAAATGATATCCCTTACGAATATGCTAAAAAAATCAAAGATATGGAGGGCAAAATCAAGCTTCTTGAAAAGGAAAAAAATGAGCTTATTCCCCTTAAGGAAAGAAAGGAAGAATTAAGTGAATTTAAAAAACTTTATCCTGATGTTGATGAAAGAGAGCTTGACCCTGAAATATTAAAGGCATGGGAAGAAGGAAAGAGACCTCTTAAAGACATCTATAATGAGGTTACCTTAAAGAAGCTTTTAAAAGAAAGAGAAGCAAAAAAGGTCAACGAGGAAAATAAAAACGCCTCCAGCGGAAGTGCAATCGGTGCTCCCGAGGGTGAGGAAGAATTTACAGACGAGATCATAAGAAATATGTCGGATAAGGAATTTAACCGTAATTTTTCAAAAATTTTAAAACAGTATAAAAAAGGAGAGAGATAAGATATGGCAAACGGAATTCAGGCAGGAAAAGAGTTAATCTATTCCAGAAAAATTGAAACTGCAAGAAAGGGTAATGCGGTAGCATCCCAAAACTCATATTTAGGTTATACCGATGAAATGAAAAACAAAGGTGATACCATTAAGGTAATCACTCTTGGTCAGGTTGACCTTATGGATTATAACGGCGGAAACATAAGCTTTGATAATATTGACGATGCGGCGGTAAATGTAAGACTTACCGAACAGAAATATTTTGCAAAGAAAATTGACAAGGGCGATAAAATCAAAACCGATGTTGATTACGAAACCGCACTTTTAAATGAAGCAGGAAGAAGCATTGCAAACGATACCGATAAGTTTATTTACAAATCAATTTACAATGGACTTAAAAAATCCCAGTCAAATATTATTGAGGCTGCCGATGCAACAAGCAAAAATATTTTTGATTATGTATTAAGAGCACAGACTCTTCTTAATATGGCAGATGCACCAAGTGACAAGAGGGTTTTAGAGGTTTCGCCTTTGATGTATGAAAAAATCCAGAAAATGCTTATTACAACAGATACCAATAATTCCGAGCTTTTAAGAAAAGGCTTTTGCGGAAAGCTTCTTGACTTTGATGTTTATATGACAAATAACATCTATAATGACGGTGAATTCGATTACTGTATTGCAAGAACATCTACTGCTTACGCTTTTGCTTTAACCTTAAAGGAAATCGAAAGAGTTAAGCCTTCACATCTTTTTGCAGATGCAATGAAAGGTCTTGTTGTATACGGCGGTGAGATTATAAGACCTAAGGAAATCGCACTTATCAAATTTAAAAAAGGCGAAGAATAAAGGAGGTAATTTAAATGAATATTGAAGCAATCAGTTTGTATAATCTTAAAGATACACCAATTAATTATGAAAGCGGTGACGAAATTATAAAAATCAAAACTCCCGACCACGAGGATGGCTTTGGACTTATCGTTAAAAATGAAAATGCAGCTACAGATGCTCAGATTGTTATAAAAGGCGGTAACAGTGTTATGGCAATGGGTGATATTGCTGTTAGCGTACCTAAAGCGGGAGAAGTTCTTATAAACCTTAAGGATACCGGCAGATTTAAAAATGTATACGGAGAGGATGCCGGATACATTGTACTTAATGTTGAAAAGGTTTCAGGAGCAGATATATCGGTATTTGCTTTCGGGCTATAAAGAGTAATATTAAGAGGCTCCGTCTTCGGATGGAGCCTTTTTTGAAAGGACAGGTGATTTGTTTGACAGTAAACGATATTTATGAAGAGGCCTTGTATCTTGCGGAAAAAACCGATGACGCTACAGGATACATAGATGATGAGTACAGAAAGCATCACCGTGAAAAAGGACTGCGTCTTGTAAAACACGCGGTAAGATATTTTTTTCATCTTGAGGGAAAGGAAAATATCGACCCTGATTTTTTAAATAAGGATGATCCGGTTCCTCTTGAAAATTATATTTTAAAAAACATAATACCTTGCTTTGTAGGGGCAATGCTATGTGCTTATGACAGGGAAAATGATAAATATAATCTGCTTATATACCAGTACCAGACTCTTCTTAATAATTACAAAAATTATGAAAGTGAGCCTGATATTAACGGATTGTTGGAAGGGATGTGTTAATATGTATCCTGCTTTAATGTATAATCCTATGACTTATCGAATAGGGGATTTAACAGGGGGCGCAGTAATTGATATGGGGGAGAATAAAATCCCCGATAACTGTATGTCCGATATGCTCAATATGGTTTATTCTGAAGGCGTTTTGAAAAAAAGAAAGGGACAGAGTTTAATCTTTAGTGAAGAAAATATAATAACCTCTTTAAAGGAAAGCTTTTATAACTTTTTTATTTACCATGCCGGGGATAAAATCAAGGCATATAATACCGAAACTAAGGAGATTATTACTCTTTACGGCCCCGTAAATGAAAGACAGGGAAGTTTTTTTATCTATAACGGTTATGTATATTATATCGGAACAGGTGAATACTATAAAATTTCTATGAAAGAAAATGGGCTTACATGCGAAATTGTGTCCGGCTATGTTCCCACCGTTTTAGTAAACTGTGATGTTAACAGTGTCGGAGATGAATTTGAAGACTATAATCTGCTTACAGGGAAATTCAAGGTAACCTATAATACTACGGCCCAGACAAAAATAATTCATTTTACTAAAGGTGTTAATGGGATTAATCTTATATCTGTATTATTTAATTCAAAAGAGCTTACAGGATATACCATTAATAAAGAAGACAGGTATATTTCCTTTA
>JAZOVB010000010.1:0-1972 GCA_045658425.1 Clostridia bacterium
AATCAGCATTCATACCATTCGATAAACAACACAGAAAAAAACTCCCGATAACACATGTTATCGGGAGTTTTTGTGTTTTAACCGTTTTAGAATTGTTGGGGGTTACGCGGCATAACAATTGCTGCCACGATATACGCCAAAATACCGGCGCCCACAAACAAGGTGCCCAACACCCACAAAAGACGAATGACCGTGGGGTCAATATTGCAATATTCCGCAATACCTGCACATACACCGTCGAGTTTTTTGTCGGTTGCCGACTTTTACAATCTTTTTTCCATAGCCAATACCTTCCTTTTTAATCAAGTGGTTTCATGGTGGGGAAATTCAGGTGCTATTCTCAAATAAGTTCCTATAGGTTCCTATAAGCCTCTATTTCAAGAGCATTTTAAGACCGCGAAGTTCTATAAGTCTCTATAAGTTCCTACTAAGTAAATAAATTTGGCTTAAGGTGTGGTTTAAGTTGGCGTAAAATGATATGATTTTGTTAACCTTGAATTGCTGTTCCAATTATGGTATAATATTAAAACAAACGGGGGTGAGTATATGGAACTGTATGCAAATGATATGTTTTTTCGTGGCGATAACGAAAAAGAACAAGCATATGATTGTTGTATTCACGGAAGTATTATTTTTAAAATCGGGGATAATTTACTCTCTGATAACACAGAGTGGTGTGTAAGCGCTTCGGCATATAGATTCTTGCATACTCTCTTTAAAAATCATTTTATGGGTGCAGAAGACTTTTTAATTCCTTGTTGCGGACATTTCATGATTCCGTCGGAAGATAAAACGTCTGTAAGTATTAGTGGTTGCAATAATGGTATTGATTTCAACATTATTCACAAAGGTGAAAACATCGCTATTATAACGGCAGATAATACAGAATACCTTGTTCCTTTTGAGGAATACAAAAATGCGGTTATATCTTTTGCTAAACAAGTAATGGAATTCTACAAAGCAAACCCGCCCCGTGAATTTGAAGACGATTTTGACAAAGACGGATATAGTGCTTTTGTCACCGAGTGGTATTCGCTATATGACAAAGCAATTTCAATGTTGGATGAGATTCCAAAAATCTGTCCCATTACTTTTGAAGATTATGACGCCTGCACCGAAAATGAAATTACAGGTATAAGTAAAGCAGGAATATCGCTTAAATCATTCGGTTTTATCAATTTCAAAGAGTGTGCATATAATTTAAAGCAAACAGAGGGTGGTTCGGGAAAGTGTGTCGGTGAAAGAGAAATCACAGACCTTTCCTTTACTTTCTACACATCGCCCAAACCGATTATGATTAAGTTCATTGAGAAAAACAAGTTTATTGAGTTTATCGCAAAAGAAAACACGATATCTCGTTTTAATAAACTGCAAAAACAGATTTTGAAATACGGATATAGCACACGGGATATGTCCTAAAAAGGAGGAATCTAAATGAAGAAACTTTTGTCGGTTTTGATTTTAGTGCTATTAATGTTTTCTTTTACTGCCTGTGAGGGAATGTCTGTATCTACCAAAAGATACGATGAAATATCAGGCTATGTTTTAGAAAACATTGACACTCTTTCACCCGAAAAAGAAATCGAGTTTTTTGACTATGAAGCAACAGGACTCAGTATCGGTGGTGTTTATTATGGATACTATTACACTGCAAACAATGATATTGAAGTTCCCGACTTTTACGCAGGTGATAATTTGGGCGAAAGATATGAAGCAGACGGTGGTACATATTTTGGAAAACCTAACAATGGTACCGATTGGTGTTTTATTAAGAAGATAACAGACAAGTGGTATTACTACGAATTACATTGGGCATAAAGCAAGAAGGACTATGACTTTTCGGTCATAGTCCTTCTTCATTTTTTTCATTTGTCGTAAATGTGTCGTAAATCGGTTTTTATTGGGTTTCAAAAACCCTGTAATACCGCTATTTTACGGCATTTTCTTAATCGAGCGGTTTCATTGTGGGGAA
>JAZOVB010000011.1:0-21202 GCA_045658425.1 Clostridia bacterium
GCAAGGCTTAAAATAATTGAAATAATTCTTTTCATTTTAATTTTTCTCCTTTCTTATGATACAATCTCATAGGTTGTTATACCTGCGTCAGCATAATCCTGACCCTCTGATTCAAGCCATCCTGAAAGTCCTGAAGAAGAAATTTTTTCTTCATTTAAAAAGGATTGCTTTGTAATTGCCATTTTTTCATACTTTTTCAATTTAATATAGCCTCCTTTAAATTTATTTATAATAATTATTTATTTTTAACAATGATACCATACGGCATTCCATCTCCAAAACCGCCTAAAGTTACGGTTTGACATTCACCCTCACTTAAAGTAAAACTCTTTTTGTAAACTTTCGCAGTTTCAATTCTGTCTGTTCCTGTCTCTGCCGTAACCGTCATATCAGTAAGTTGCCATTCGTTTTGAGATAGCCAATCGGGCGGATTTTTTGCATAAATTAAAATGTAAACATCACAGGGCGAGTTATTTAAATTAAATTTTAACCATTCCGTAGTATCTTTAGCAGATGCTAAATTTCTATGATTATAGTCACAAAGAATATATTGCCCCCCAATAAGTTCTTCGGGAAGATAAGTATAAGCATAGGTTCTTTGGGAAAAAGCAGGTTTAGAAGTCTCAATACCTTTGTTATCAACTTTATATAAACCTTTAATAAAAGTTCCGCCGTTTCCTGATTTAACATATAAGTCGGATATATAGAAAATGTTATCGGGAATTTTTGAAAACTCATATTCCGTGCTTCCTCTCAACACTTCGTTTCCTAAGCTGTCATACCCTGAAAGTTCATATTCATAAGTGTTGTTAAGATGTGCATTATTATCACTTACTAAATCACAGGAATAAAAATCGCCTATCCATATTCCATTTCTTTTTAACTTATATATAAGATTTTCGACTTTATTTTCAAATGAAATATTAAGTTTGTTTTCTTCTTTAATTGAAACTTCAAGCGAAGCCTCTTTTAATTCTTTATATTCTGCTGTATAAGGCATGGTTTCATAACTTTCAAAAACTACTCCTGAAAGTTCGCTTCCCGCACCAATTCTTCCCGATATTGATTCTTCGGCCTTATAAACTCCTGAGAATTTATCGTCAATAAATACTGTAATTGTATTTTCCAAAATATTTACTTTTATATTGTGAAACTCTTCATCCCACAAAGAATTTATATCTCCGATTTTTATATCAGAAATTCCGTTATATTTATATATGCCACTTAAATCTTTTCCCGTTTTAATATAATAGTAAGAATTATTAAGGTTATACCCATTTATTGTGCTTAAGTCAGTATTACTGTTATAACCTAATATAATTTTGGCACCATCGCCCTTTGCAACAGCCGAAACAGTATAGTTTCCGCTAAGCACTGTAATGTTATCAAGTGCTATTGCATTTGCATTAAGGTTTAACTTATCTGAAGCAACTGCTTTAGTACCTGTAACTATGAAAAATTTGTTAAAATCTTCATCGGAAGAATAATTTTTATACTCATTCTTCGGTATAACATTTACTTTAACTTTCTTTACTAAGCCTCTGTAACTTATATCAATATAGAAAGTTCCTTCCTCTTTCGGATAAAGAATATTCTTATTTAACGTTGCGATTTTCACATCTTCATCAAGAGAAAAATTAAGTTCATTTCTTGATACATTGAATTTCTCGCCTGTTTTATAAGTTGCATATCCTGAAATTTCAAAAAGATTAAATTCCTTTCCTTTTTCAATAAATATCTCATCTTTAAAAGGCGAATATGAAACAGGTATTTCGTTATATTCATATTTGTTATATAAAGATGGAGTTTTATCTATATACTTAAGCCACCATTTATCTTGGGGTCCGCAAGTATCAGTTGTTATTATACCTCTTTTACTCAAATCGTCTGAAATTCCGATAATGCCAATGTCAAAAGGGTTATCTTTAATCTCTTCGTCAATCTCTTCTAATTCTTTAAGAACTATTCCCTTTTCTTTTACTTCCTTTTCACTTCTTGGAACATATATTTCTCCGTTAAAGAAACTGTCCCCCGTACTGTTAGTTGTTCGAAAAACCATTTTGGCAAAAGGGATTCTTATTTCTTTTTTAATCGAGTACTTTTCGGTATAACAGGGAGAAATATCACTTTTTGCATAACCGTTAAGCCTTTGAAGATTATTTGTAAAAGTTACATTTTTTCCTGACTCAAAGATTATTGTTTTACCTTTTTCTGAAACAATATGGTTATTTATAACTCTGATATTTTCAGGAACACAGTCGCTTACACTGTCCATCTTTACACCGATTGATATACCTGCATAATAAGGGTTTACAATGGTATTATTTGCTATAAGAAAATTTTTCGGGGTAGCGTAAGACTGTTCGTTCACGGAAGAAAGCACTATTGAGTTTCTACTTATTTCATAAAAATAATTGTTGGCAAGTATGTTGCCTTCGCCGTAAGCTCTTACCCCGTCTTTCATATTTATGAAATAATTTCCGTATACAGTGTTATTATTCCCTGCTCTTATGCAAAAGGTTGATGACGGATTATTTAAAAAGGTATTGAACTTATATGTATTATAAGAAGATTTATTTGAAATAACCTCTGCTCCGTCTCCTATACAGTCTTCAAAAAGGTTGTAAGAAACTTCAGTATATAATGGAGAAATTCCGCCTGTTCCTATCTGCAGGCACTCAAGCCCGTTTACACTTCCGGGATACAATTCTCCGACTGCTCTTACTTTTTTAAAATAGTTATTATCTATTTTGTTATGTAAAACATTACTTAGTTTTCCATCCGGGTCATCATAAGCATAGATACCTATCCCGATACTTTTCGAGTCGTAGAAGGTGCAGTGGTCAATACGGTTATAAGAAGAATTATCCGATATTGAAATTATTCTTCCACCCGCACCGTTTCCCGATGCTCCTTCAAAGAAACAATCAGTAATTCTTATACCTTCGCCGTTTTTTATGCTTATTAAATCGGCATTTGATACGGATTTTGCATCTTTAAAATAAAAACCTGAAAGATAAACATATTTTCCTGAAATACTGATATGGGAATCTCCTGTTATAATAACTCCACCCACTGAAGATGGTTTTATAATTATAGGATTTTCTTCTGTTCCCGAAGCATTAATATTTATGGTAATATCACTGTAAATACCGTCTGATACCTTAATTGTATCTCCCGGACTTGCCACATTAAGCCACTGAGTAAGTTCCAAAAGAGGCTTATCAGAATATACAGCAGCACCGCCTGTTATTCCAGCAAAAAGAGTGTTAACAGTAAGAACAAAAACAATTAATTTTGATTTTATTTTCATAAACTCTTACTCCTTATCCGGAACAATAATAACGCCATAAGCAAAAGTTGCATTGGAGCCGATACCGCCCAAAGTAATCGTTCTTGTTTGCCCTTCACCTACTTCAAAACGTTTTCTGTATACATAGTCGGCTTTTTTTACGGTTGTGGTATTCTGCCAGAAGCCAATAGGGTATCTTACAACTGTCCACTGCTGGTCATAAAGCCATCCCGGTGGATTTGTTGCAAATACTACAATATATATTGTTACTGATTTATTATGCACATCAAATTTTAAAAAGTCGTTAAGAGTATCCCGTTTATAATATGTATCTGCTCTTAACTGGTAATTCGGCTGTATATAAGCCCCGTCTAAGAATTCTTCGGGTACATTTTCATACGTATACACTCTGTCAGAGAAAATCACTGACTCCTCCGAAAATCCGCTTTGCATAAAATCAGGAACTCCGCTGCCGTTAAGATAATCGCATTTTATATAGGATTCATCAGGCCCCATCTTCGCCTGAATGTTATTGAAATAAAATTCTCCTTCGGGTTCACGGGTACCATTATACACAGTGCTTCCTTCTGCAACAAGAATGCCCTCTTTATCAAATGCTTTTATGGTATATCTGTATTCATCATAAACATCTATATGATTATTGTAAAATACCGGCTCAAAACTATCTAAAACAAATACATCATTTGTATAGAGTTTATATATAACATCTTTTTGCACTAACCTGTCACAAGAAACAGTTAAGTATTCATAAACAGGAACCTCGGTTTTTAAGTTTAGAGTTGAAATGTGAGTTTCCTTTTTATTTACTTCTTCTTTCTTTAAAGATATATCCTTAAATTCAACTTTAGAGGTATACGCACCAAATCCGATACTACCCTTAATTTCATCAACTGTCTCTGCAACGCTTACAGTTTTACCATCACATTTAACAGTAATGATACTGCCGTCATATATAATTTCAATCTGATGCTCCAGATTATCGTCATTAGGAACAAGCATACTTGCAAGTTTTGTATTATTCCATCCGTCATAACGGAAGATACCGCTTGTTGTTTCGTTTGTACCAAAGCCTATAATATATCTTGTATCATTAATTGCATATTCAGTTATCATTGGAATGGAATTTTGAATCTTATATCCTTTATCGCCCAAAATAACATAAGCGTCAAAGTTGCCCTCTCCGGCGGTATATTTAAAGTTTAATGTAAAATCAGAGTCTACGAAACTACCTTTATCAATAATTGATTTAGCCCCTGTTGTTTGCCCTGAAATACGCCCTTCTGATATTTCCCAATTTCCTTCCTGTGATACATAGTGTGTTTTATCATAGGTATTAACATCTATTAAAGATGTTTTTCCTTTATATGTTGCCCTGATTTTAGCATTTCCTTCTTTTAATCCTTTAATGGTATTACCTGATATGGAAATTACATCTTTACCCTCAATAATTTCATAACTTACCTTTTCGGGATTTATTGTATAGGAGTTTCCGTTTTCGTAGGTTGCATATCCTCCTAAATTCATAATGTCATACTCTGCTTTACAGGGAATATCTACACTTGTCATAGCGGAAGTATAACTTTGAGGCTCACAGTCAGGCTCTATATCCCGATAGTTTGCCGCAGGTTGTCTTAAATGAGGTATCCACCATTTATTTATAGGCCCTACATCATAAACAGTTAACAGACCTTCTCTGCCTTTCCCATTAATATCATTAACGCCGATATCAAAGGTTTCTCTTCCTGTTATAGCATTTACATTTTCAACATATTTGCCCTTGCCTGTTACCTTACTCATATCAGACGGAACAAAAATTCCGTCAAATGTAAGAGAAATATCGGAAAAATCATTATTTTCCCCACCGATTTTTTTAGCTTCCTCATTGCTTCCGTTTCCGTAAGCCGATATTATATTATTTGAAAAATCATTTTTATTAAGGTATGTGTTTCTTACCGCGTGCCCTTTCATTGCCACAACAAGATTATTTGCTATTTTTATATTATCAGGCGGAAGAACATAGGTTGACTGATTGTTGAGTTTATCTCCTAAGATAATTCCTCCCCATCCCGGATTTATAACAGTATTGTTTGCAACCACCAAATTGTTAAGATGTGCATATCCGTCATTGTCGGTTGTCGAAATTCTTATAGCATCACGGTAAATATTATAAAAATAATTATCAAAAACCTTATGGGAATGGTCATATATTCTTATACCGCTTCGTCCGTTTATAAAAAAGTTTCCGTAAACATCGGCATTGTTTCCGCCTCTTAAGCAGACACCCGAACCGTAATTGTTAATAAAGGTGTTATACTTAATGGTTGAATAGTTTGATTTGTTTGAAATGATCTCAGAACCATCTGCAATAATATTTTCAAAAATATTATAAGAAACATCTGTATAAAGGTCGAACATACCCGTTCCGCCTACACGAATCGGTTCCATACCATTGGATGTGCCCGGCCATACTTTCCCTACTGCTTTAAAATCTTTAAAATAGTTATGGTCTATTCTGTTGTGATAAACCTTGGAGTTATCGCCTGCCGGAGCATACACTCCACCGATTGATATACCTAAAGATTCTGCCGCTTCAAAAATGTTATGGTCTACACGGTTATACGCAGAATGATTTGTCATATCAATAAGTGAGCCACCTGCCGAACTTGTTCTGCACTTATAAAAATAACAGTTGGTTATTCTTCCGTGTTCTATTCCACCCGCCATACTTATCATAGGAGTTTCTCTTAAGGCAATTTCATTAAAATAAAAACCATCCAGAGTAACATATTCTCCTTTAATAAGCACCTTCGCACTGCCTTTAAACTGAACATTCTGAGGATTACTTGCTTTTATGGTTATTGGCTTACCATCTGCGCCTTTTGCATTAATATTAAGGCTTACATTATAATAAGTTCCCTCTTTAATATAAATTGTATCCCCCGGCTTTGCATATTTAAGCCTTAAATCAAGTTCATTAATAGGAGTTATAAATAAAGAGGATATTTTATTTATAAGAGTGTCACTTAGTTCCTTGACATTATTTGATACAACAATAAGTCCGTCATACCACATTACATTAAAGCCTGAATTTTCCGAAATTACCCTTAGCGGAACTAAAGTTCGGTTATTTACCATCATTTTAGAAATCTTGATTTCTTTATTTTCAGTAAGGTTTTTTAATATGTCATTTTTTAAATCTAAAATAAAGTTTTTTCCATTTAAAGTAATATCAGCAGTAGAGGTAGCTTCATTATATGTAACTAATCCGCCCAGCCCTTCGGCTAAAAATCTTAATGGAACAAAGGTTGTTCCGTTTTCTATAACAGGCTCTACCTCGCCTGTTATATCAATCAAGGTTTTTTTACTGTTAACATAACCGTAATTTATATTTTTATAAAGAACTGTTCCGCTGCCGATTTGGGATAAAACATCTTTTTCTAAATTTTCATTTTTTAAATCCGCTTCACTGAAAGGATATTTGGGCTGTGATGCCAAATCATCAGGTCTTACAACAATTGTAAAATATCTGACATTTCCCGAAACCGCACCAATTGAAACAGTGCATTTTCCATCAGTTACATCAAAATGCTTTTCGTATATCATTTTGGCAGATAAAACAGTATCATTTTCGGTATTTAAAACCTTAAAATCCGAACCGTCTGAGGTTGACCATTCCTCATTTACCCATGAAGGAATATTTGAATTCCAATTCACCACATATACGGTTGATGGTTTATTTATATCAAATGTAACACAGTCAGCAGTTTCTGCTTTTTGTGTAGCGGTAACAACCTTATAATTTGAAAGAATTATTCCACAGTCTAAAAACTTATCAGGAAGACTTATAATAGGAAAAGCGAGTTTATCGGAATATGCCGAGGTATTTTTAAAAAGACCTCTTGACGCAGATAAAAATCCGTCTTTAACCAAAGACCCGTCTGCCGCAGTTCTTGCATAAACCTCTGTTATGGCAAAATCGTCCGCTGTATCTTCTGCCGCAACGGGAATATATATTATTCCTGCAACTATACTGAGCACTGTAATTATTGCTAACAGTTTACTTAGTTTTTTCATGCTACACCTCCATTGTCAGTATCATCTATCTTAGTTTACCTTATACACTCTTTTTTAACAATGTTTTTTTCTTCCAAAAAAGTCTACTTTTGTAAACTATTAAGAACTGAATTTTTCGGTATTAAAAAATATGACGATGTTTAAAAAGTCATTTTTTAAACATCGTCATATTTTATATATTGATATATTCTTTAGGTAATATTCCAGCAATGCTTTTAAACACCTTTGAAAAATACCTTGGTGTGTTAAAGCATAACATATCCGAAACCTGTGAAACACTGTATATATGAGTTGAAAGAAGTTTCTTTGCTTCGTTTATTTTAAGATGTCTGTAATATTCGTTTATTGTAGTACCCGTCTTTTCTTTAAAAATTCTTGATATATACACTCTGCTTAAATTAAGTTTTTTGCATATTTCCTCTACGGTAATTTTACCATATATATTCTCTTCAAGCAACTTAATGGTGTTATAAACATAGTTACTGTCTGCAACATGAATATATGAAAAATCACTATTCTTTACCGTTGCATTGTGATTTCTTAAAATCATAATAAACATAAGTTCGAGAAACGAACGTATCAATTGAGGGCCTCCGTAACGATAGTCCTCTCTCAGTTCAACATTCTGACTATCCTGACTTATAGACATTTTATAAGTTTCCTTTGAAATGTTTATAATTTTATTTATATAATAATTATAATCAGGAAATATTTGTATTTTCCTTTTCTTAAAGAAATCCATATTCTTTGAATTACATGCAAAGGAAAGAATAAAAACATTAGATGCTGTTTTGTTATCCCCCCCGATAGAATGAAATTCATTGGGCTGATGAAAATACATTTCGCCCTCTTTTAAATAAAATGTATCTTTTTCACTGGTTATTCTGACATTCCCTTTATCTACATATACTATTTCCCAGAAATTATGACTTTCGCCCTCATACTGATAGTTTAAAGCCAACTCATAATAATGAACGGACAAAATCTTCTTGATTTTTATGGCGTATAAATTTGAACTATTCATCTTATCTATCGCCTCCAGTCATTTTTAATTTTATTTATGTAGTCATTGGGTGTAATCCCTGTATATTTTTTAAAGGTTTTTGAAAAATTATGCGGATCACTGAAACATAAACTGTCTGATATTTTGTTAACAGTGGTTTTTTCTTCACGCAATATTTTTTTCGCTGCTTCAATTTTAAGATACAGAAAATGCTCATGAAGAGTCCTGTCGAAATATTCCTTAAATAGTTTATTCAGTGCGGAAACGCTATAATTAAATTTTTCGCATATATCAGCATTTATTAGTTTTTTATCAGTGTTTTTTATAAGATAGTTATTTATCTTGGTTATAAGTTCCGTATTCTTCTTATTTTGTGAAAAGTATTTTTCCTTTAATGCCCTGTTTTCAAAAACACTTATAAGCAGTTGCTCAATATATATGGATATAACCTGATAAGCACCTATAAATACATCGCTTTTCAACTTGAAATCCCTGATTTCATTCCCACAGGTAAGCATATATGCCTTTTTTACCTCTTTGGCAATAAGCGATAATAGATATTCATCCTTTTTCCAGCTGTAAACATCCGTATATGTATCTATGCTTTTATCAATTCCCGTTACACTAAACGAGATAAGAAAAATTTTACTGCTTTTAAGAGTGTTTTCATAGGTTTTTATTTCAAGTTTGTCTGCTAAAAAAACATATCCGCCGTTTTCCCTTGCATCATAACACTTCCCATTTACTAAAAAGGTGCAGTTTCCTTTTTGAGTAAATATCATTACCCAACTATTATCAAACTTTAAATCCAGAATTTGCTCTTTTAAATCGTAATATGCTATTGAGTCTATTTTGGATATTTTAAAAAGTGATTTATTGGAATTTTTAATACTCATAAAATGCACCTCCTGTTAAATTAAAGAATTTAAAATGTCAAGTATAGTAAGATAACGATAAAAAATTTTCATTTTTCAATTATATATAAATTGCAGTGTTTATACTATAATTACCATATGCGGGACAGACAGTTTAGATGCAAATCGTTTTGACAGTATGTTCGTGTCAAGTCGGGAGAACAGTGAATAATAGGACCTACTAATTTTTCCTTAATTTTTTCACTCATTTTCTCTGAACAAAATTCTTGAGAACCCGCGAGAATACTGGATTTTCTCGCTCCCGATGATATATGTAAATATTATAAATCGGCAAACTAATCTTTTAAATTGTATGGACTTGACACGAGTAAACTCACAATTGAACTGAATTCTTATCTTTGTAGTCATTTTACAATCACTACTTGTTGAGTTTCGGGTATCCAATCAACTGTAGCTCCTAAGTTTTCCACAATAAATCTAACAGGAGTGTATGTCCTTCCATTTTCAATAAAAGCAGGCGAATCTAAGATCACCTTTTTATCATTGACATATGCTGCACTCGAATTTATGAAAATGACAATTTCACACTTCTCACTTTTTATAACTACCTTTTCTTCATTCGCATACCATGAAACTATAGCACCGAGTCTTTCTGCAACAAATCTGGCAGGTAACATTGTTCTACTGTTCCGTATTATTGGAGCAACGTCATTAACAATTTTTTCTCCAAATACATTAGCTTCTTTTTTCCCAATTGTCAAAAGAATTCTTCCGTTTTTAGGTGGTTCATTCGGTTCTCTCACCTCGTTTGTTTCTGACGATTTACTCGACTCTCCCAATAGTATAGTATAGTTTCCAGCGTTGCCTGAAATTTTAATAAAATATGTACCTGATTTATCAACAAAATGTTTCTTTACTGCTTTACCAGTTGAGTATATATTTGTTTTTAAAAGGCTCATATCTCTCTCAGAAAACATTTCTATTGCAATATGCGAAGAACTCTCATTCAACAAATTTACATCTAAATCAAGTCCATTTTCCAAGTATGTTTTGTACCAATCTACATCATTTGACGTTTCAAGACTGGCTTGATGTTCATTATTCAATTCTATTAACTGAGCTTTTTCCTTCACGTCAGCAACCGTATCAGATTTTTCATTTATAAAAACAGAATATTTACCTACATCTTCACTGTATAAACACAAAAAATATGTTTTATCAGTTTCAAGTTTTGCATTTATATTGATTTCTTTTGCATATTGCCTTACTTTATTTATTTCAGTTCCACTTTCATCGTGGATTGCTACTGTTGTATAATGGTCGTTACCTAAATTTTTGAATACAACCTCATAATATGCATCACTTTCAGATGTTTTAAATTTCATCCAGTCATAATCCTTATCTCCATCAAAAGAAGAAACATACTCTTTGTCGGTTTTTATAAACTCGGCATCTTTCATAGAGTTTGAATACGTATCTTCTACTTTATTTACTATAAATGAGTAGTTGCCTACATTTTCACCATATAAACACAAATAATATGTTTTATCAGTTTCAAGTTTTGCATTTATAGTGATTTCTTTTGCATATTGTCTTACTTTTTTTATTTCATTTCCACTTTCATCATGGATTGCTACTGTTGTATAATGGTCGTCGCCTAAATTTTTGAATACAACCTCATAATAAGCATCACTGCCAGATGTTTTAAATTTCATCCAGTCATAATCCTTCTCTCCATCAAAAGAAGAAACATACTCTTTTTCAGTCTCAATCTTGTATGCATTTTTCATCTCGCCACTAAGACTATCTATATTTTGTTGTAATTCAAGAATATATCCGCCTTCAGAAGATGATTTTACTAAAATATAGTAAGTTGAATTTGTTTTCAATTGGAAATTGAGCATGGTACTGTTACCAGCATACAGGGATGTTTTTTGAATCCTTTTAAGAGGTATTTCTCCAGCCCCCTCGATATATTCATACATCTCTATTTCTTTATATCCACCACTTATATTTTCCACCTTATAATCCAGAAATGATTCCATTGAGTTTGTTTCAAAATAATACCAATCTTCATCATATTCCGCATCAATCGCTGCTGCAACGGTTCCACTTATTTGTATTTTACTTGCACTATTCCAAGTGTCTCCACCTAAATCAGCAAGCTTTTTCACAACAGCACTGTAGTTTCCTGTAATTGCGGAATCCACAAAAACATAGTATTTCATACCTGATTCAAGTTTTAATGAAATACTTGCATTATATCCACACTTTATATCCTTTTTTGCCAATTCCTTATTATTTTGATCATATATTGAGACAGTCATTTTGCCAACAAAAAAGTTCAAGAGTTCATCCGCAAAACCTATATTTAGCTTAGTCTCTATGCTTTGATTTTCAAACTCAAACTTATAAAACTGGGTTTCATCTGCAGAAAAATCATATTGATCATATCCTACTATCGATAGGCTTTCTTGGATTTTTTCATTCAAAACCAAAGTTCTTCTTCCAACTATTTCAGCATTTGCAGTATTAGAATTTAATGTTGCAAACAAAAAAATAGATAAAAAGCAAATTGCTAATCTTTTCATTGTTATATTCTCCTAACATTTTGTTTTTTCAATATGAATCACAGAAATTTCATATGTAAGGTAACCTGTCTTTAAGCAATATCTCACAAAAACACAGGTTTACATTTAAAGTGCCATATAATAATTATTTGACTCCATATAATTCCCATCGTGCTTTGGCATGTTCACAAGCATAATTATATTTTTGGAACATGTTTCCGCTGAATTGAAGTGCCACACCGGGACAAAACTCACAAAATGAATTATATGTGCATTCAACACAATCAACTAGTTTTGCTCTTGTAGTATTTTGCCATTCCTTTAATTTTTCGCTTGTTTCCCAAATTTCTGAAAGCGATTGATTATAAACATCCCCCACTTCCATTTTAAAAGAGTTACAGGGATATACTTTCCCATATGGATTTATCGAAAGATTATTCATTCCTGCTTCACAGATAGGATGAGTTACTGAAAACTCTCCATTATAACCATTATAACAAGTTATCTTGTCCCATTTGGAAATAACTTCTTTCATTTTTTCTGTATCTCTCACCGTTAATTCAGACAGAGCGCAATCACCCTGAATTGAAGGTGTTATAAATGAGATCAATTGTATCGAAGCATTCATTTTCTTTGCTAATTCTGCGACACCATCAAAATCATCCTTGTTTTCTTCCATAAGAACAAATTTTATATTCACAGCCACATTATACTTTGAAAACGTTTTTATGGCATTTACGGTTCTATAAAAAGACCCTTTTACCCCCGTAATAATATCATGCTTTTCAGGTATATAACTATATAAGCTTACATGAAAATATTTAATATTAAGCTTTGATATCTTCTGAATATCTTTTTCAGATAGTAGTATTGCATTAGAAAAAACATTAATTAAAAGTCCTTTTTTGCTTATGTAATCTAAAATTTCTAAACAATCTTTGCGTATAAAAGGTTCTCCACCAGTAATTGTAACTTCCGTTGCATTCATCTGCGAAATTTCATCAATAACACTTTTGATTTTTTCAGTAGTCATTTCATTTTTAGCACAATCCTCGTACTTAGAATCATATGCAGAAGGCTCAAGATAACAGTGTTTACATTTTTCACAACACCTGTAAGTAAGCTCCAGTATTGCAGTGTAAAAAAACTTATTTAAAATGGTATATTTTTGAATTCCAGAAGAACCACCTTTAATACTTATATCAGTGTTGATTTCAACTCCTTCTATCAAGCCATTTAATGTCACAAAGTCCACTACACTGTCTATATCATCCGAAATAGTACAATAATCCACTTGTGGATACTGCCTTGACAAATAATCCTTAGCCTGCGAAGGCGATGTTTTTTCCTTAAAAAGATCTAGAATAGCAAACACAGGTACATCTAACATATATTCTCTATGCGTATGTATATCTGTGATGTATGTTTTGTTGTCATATTCTCTAAAAAATACGGAATCTTTTAACTTAATCATCTTCCGCTACCCATGCCACAGAAAGAACCTGCAATACCACAACTTCTGTGTCCTGAGGGTTGCTCTGGTGTCGAAGGAACTCCAAATGGTACTCCCTTTCCTGTACCAGGAACATATGGTGGTTGTTTTACTCGACCTGCAGCCTTTTTCTCTTCCTCCGCTTTTTTCTTCCGTTCATCTTCTCTTCGAATACGGTCTTCTTGTAGCTGTAGTTTTTTTACATAATCCTCCAATTCGCCAAAAGATGTTTTGCCTTTACACCATGTGGGCGTAATATTAACAATCAACAAATATAGTCCGTATAATACAAAAGTAAATATTACACAAACAATAACAATGAAAGCAAACATGAACACACATCCAAGTATGTCTGAAAAACTTTTTATGCTTGTATTAAGCATGAAAAACGACATATAAAACAATAACGTTAGAATAACCAAGAAATAAATAATTGCCATAATGCAAAAATAAGCAAGCCCACCGTTGGGAGTCCATTGTGCTCTTCCAAGTATTATTTTTGCTTTCTTTAAATTATCAGGTTCCATAATCGGTTTAGTCTTTCTTTTTATATAAAATATGGGTAGTATATTCACAAGAATAAAATTTGCTATAACAACAAACAAGTATGCAATCGAAAGACCTTTAAACATTTTCACATATCCTACATCACTTTCGGATATTAATGTTCCAAAAATATCGTTCCATATTTTTGAAAGATGAGCACTAAAATCAACACCTTCCATCGCAAATACAAAAAATTGGTATGTACTCACAATGGAAAGTATTGTAAATATAGTTCCTACAATTATTGCAGATAATACTTCTGCAAAACCCTTTGCTTTATTTTTCTGATATACTTTGTTAGCTTCAATTTCAAATTGCCTCATCTTTACTTCCATACTAACACTCCTTCAACATTTATAAATATAATTTATATCATGCTCATACAAGTTATCATATTCGAGCATAACACATTCTAAATAGAATTACAATATTCGACAAACTTCGACTTTTGTCAAGTCAGGACTGAAAAATTGCTTTTTGACCATAAAAATATACTACATTAATCCCATACACCAAATCACAACAAGTGCCGTCAATGTTACCAGCGTATCTATAGTTATACCATAGAACATTGGAGAAAGCCCTGCTTTTTTAAAGTCTGTAATGCTTGTACCAAGACCAATAGCGGCCAAAGCTGTTACCATAAGAAATTTACTTACACTTTTCATAATATTGGATATTTCTATGGGAATAAGTCCAACGGAATTTACAATAGCCAGCACCAAAAAACCGCCAATGAACCATGGAACAATTTTCAGAACATTTACCTTTTTACCCTCATTTACCGTTTGCAACTCTTTTTGTTTCATGCGAGTACCAATATATGCAAATACTAACACAGTGGGAATGATTGCAATAGTACGGGTAAGTTTAACCATCGTTGCGAAATCACCTGCAATCTCAGAAAAAGCATATCCGGAAGCAACCACGCTTGCTGTATCATTTACAGATGTTCCTGCCCAGATGCCATAAGCAATGTCAGACAAACCCAAAACTTTGCCAATAATCGGATACAATGCAACCATAACCATATCAAAAAGAAATGTGGAAGATAATGCAAACGCTATATCTTTGTCATCAGCATCAATGACAGGCGCAATGGCTGCAATAGCAGAACCGCCGCAGATGCCCGTGCCAGCAGAAATCAGATTGCTTAGTTTCCAGTTGAGACCAAATAGCTTGCGGACAAAATAACCACCACCAAAACACATGGCAAAGGTGAAAAGCATCACAAAAAAAGTCATTTTACCAACAGACATAATGGTACTGACACTAAGGGAAGCACCAAGTAAAATAATGGCTACTTTAAGAATCCTTTTAGATGTAAATTTTAGTGCGGGTTTTATCCAATCAGGGTGGAAAAAACTATTAATTATCGTTCCCATAAACAGTGCTATGATAGAAGCTCCCAGTATTTCTCCGGGAATTAATTTTTCCAAAACAATAGATAGGCTTGCTACAACAATACAAATAGCAATACCTAAAATAAATATGCCTTTCTTTCTCATTTTTCTATACCTTTCTTTCGTCTTTTCGGCAATATTCAACATCCTTTATGCGGGACAGACAGTTTAGATGCAAAACTTTTTCATATAGGCCCCCTTGCCTAAAGGGGGCTGTCTGCGAAGCAGACTGGGGGATTCTTTTTCATCTTTATTAAAATCCCCCTTATATCCCTCCACCACCTTCGGTGGTCCCCCTCCCTTTAGGCAAGGGAGGCTTTTTTTCGACAACATTCGACATTCATATAGCTCGTATCAAATCAAAACCGAAGAATATAACAAATCAGATTTAATTATATAACAAAAACTACCCCGCACAAAACTGTTCTATTTTCCTTCGCATGATTTTTTGTATGTTTACAATTTTAATATTCTGATGGCATTTTCACGTAATATTTTGCAATAATTTTCTTCACTTAAAAGTCCTTTCCCCACGCTTTCATCTAAAAAAGATACAAGCTTAAATTGGCTCATATTCTCAATATTTTCTGGATATGCAGTCAAATCAATTCCAAACATAATACGATCAGAAAACTCTTCTATAAACTGCAAAGCAAAGTCCTTATCACGTAGCATAGCATTTGCGCCACTACCTGCTGAAAGGTCGCAATAAAGGTTGGGACACTCTCTAAGCATCTTGCTAAGGCGCCCTTCGGTCACCTTACCTTCGGGATAGCCGTTTCTGATTTCATCGTTATTATTTATATCAATCTCGCTCCAGAATAACATTGAGTGTCCTATGATTTTAAGGTCGGGATACTTTTTAAGCATCTTCGTTATTCTGGGAAGACCAAGATCGTCTACGATTCCATAGCCGCCGCTAAAATCAGGGGCTAAATGTATAATTACCGGCATATCATTTTGGGCACAGCTACGGAAAAGATTTTCCATTTTAGGATCGTCTGCATACAGCATAGCTGTTATTTCACCAACGCCTTTTGCCCCCATTTTCTTATACTCTTTAATAAGTGACGACAAATCCGACTCCGGAGTATTGCTGCGTGAGCGAGGATCAACATTACAAAACCAGTAAAATCTATCAGGATATTTATCGCTAATGTATCTACAGCTTTCTGAAGAAATCGGCGTTATCATTCCTTCTGAAGATGTTAATGGAAGGAGTACTCCCTTTTCTATATTCAGTTCATCGTAAAACCTGATTACTTCCTCAGGAGACACGAATTTTTGTATGTTTTGGGGATAATACTCTGCAAATGCTGTAGCATGCGCATGAATATCTATTTTCTTTACCCTTTTCATAATAAACTCCTTATATTTACCTTGGATAATTCTACAAATTCTTCATTATAAAGACTGTATAATCCGGATGCCAATCTTTTTTAATGATTTCCCGCATAAAGACCGGCACAAAACTGACTATCAGACCTACACATCTTCTCTGTTCATTTAACCTTGGAAATTAAGATTATTTTGGTCTTTATATCCAATTATTTTAGCAGGAACTCCTGCCACAATAGCATTTTCCGGAACATCTTTAACAACAACTGCACCTGCTGCCGCCAAGCTGCCTGAATGCATTGTGATATTTCCAAGAACTTTTGCGCCACAAGTAACTGCAACATTATCTTCTAAAACCGGAGGACATTCTCCATTTTTATAACCAATAGTTACCTGTTGGTATATTCTGCAATTTTCACCTATTTTTTTTGCGGTTATAATAGTGGAAAATCCATGCTGGATGTATAATCCACCACCTATATCTTCTGTATATATGTATAAACTTTCAACAGGTTTCCATAATATACGTGCAATTGCAAAATGCACCCAGGCTGTAAAAGAACGAGATGGATTTTTTAAACGATGCTGAATAAGATTTCTGAATTCCTTTTTATAAGTCATATACCAATTAAGCGACTCAAATAAACCAAATTTTATTTGATCAATTTCATTCCATCTGGCAACATCCATTTTTATCAAGCCATTTTGTTTAGAGCATAATACACACAAATATACAGGAAGTGTTCTAATGTAGTTTATTCCTGCAAACATTCTTTTGACAATTCCCGGCATTTCTATCTCCTCTTTCTATTCAAAATATATAATAGTATAATGCTTTTTATTTTCAGCAACATTCAACATGTTAGTATTATGTAATATTTTGAAGAATTTTTGAACATTCATTCAAAGTAAAGCTAAGGTTACCAATTTTCCCACTTACGAAACTATATCCACAAGGTGAAGTACACTATCTTCATCTGACATCACTTGCATCAACGCCAAATTTAGTTGCGGTGCTATGCACCGCGTAGACTCGCACCAAGTCAGAAAAAAAATTAAATTATTCCGTTCGAAATAAGTTTATCAACAGCAAAAAGAATACCTGCTTTGCCGTAGTCATAGGTTACCCCCCCCTGCATATAAGCGATATAAGGTGGAGTTATGGGGCCGTCTGCGGAAAGCTCGATTGAGGAACCCTGATTAAAGGCACCTGCCGCCATTATGACCTGATTTTCATATCCCGGCATATCCCAGGGCATAGGAGTAACGAAGGAGTCAACTGCGGCTCCCTTTTGTATTCCCTGACAGAAAAGGCACACTCCCTCTTCAGTTCCGAATTTAATTGCTTCTATAATACATGAGCGTTTATCATTTGTTCCAGGGCAGACCTCAAAGCCGACTTCTTCAAAGACTGCGGCGGCAAGAATAGCTGTTTTTATTGCCTGACATACAACCGAGGGAGCAAAATAAAGTCCTTGATACATGGGCTTATTAAAGCCTAAGGTTGCACCACATTCCTTGCCAATACCCACAGCGTTAAGCTTATAGGCACACATTTTTACATATTCTTCTTTTCCTGCTATGTAACCTCCCGTTTCAGCAATACTGCCGCCGGGATTCTTAATTAAAGAACCTGCCATTAAATCGGCACCCACTTCGGTAGGTTCCTTTTCTTCCACAAATTCACCGTAGCAATTATCAACAATTGCGATACAGTCACTTTTTATTTCTTTTACAAATTTTATAATTTCACCGATTTCATCTACCGAAAGAGTTTTTCTGAAATCGTACCCCTTGGAACGCTGAATAATTACTGCTTTCACAGTTGAGTCAAAAGCGGATTTTATACCCTCAAAGTCAACATCTGCATTTTTCAAGGGTACTTCCTTATAATTAACACCGAAATCTTTTAAAGAGCCTACCCCTTTTTCACCTCTTATACCGATAGTTTCCTCTAAGGTGTCATAGGGTTTGCCTGTAACTGCCAAAAGCGTATCACCCGGTCTTAAAACACCAAAAAGGCAAAGAGAAAGAGCGTGAGTTCCTGAAATTATATTATGTCTTACAAGTGCATCCTCTGAGCCAAAAATATCAGCATAGAGTCTGTCAAGGGTTTCTCTGCCCAAATCATCATAACCATATCCCGAGGTGGATACAAAATGAGATTCGCTTATTCTGTTATCCTGAAATGCCTTTAAAACCTTCATCTGGTTATATGAGGAAATCTCATCTGCTCTTTTAAAGGCATCCTTTGCTTTCAACTCGGCTTTTTCTATTAACTGTACTGCCCTTTCGGACACATCAAAAAATTCTTTATAATTCATAGCTTAATTCCTATCCTAAAATTTCTTTTATTGCTTTTAAATAATTTTCAATATCCTTTAATTTTACTCCCTTTAAAAGCTCTCCCGAGCCGGTTACCGGCAGATTTAAATTAAGAGTTAAAATACCGTTATTCATATACATTATTTCGTTATTTACTATACCATCCTTAGTTAAAATTTCAATCTGGTATGGAATATCCTTTGCGTTTAGCTTTTCCACCGCAAAATCACGCATTTTTTTATTTGAAATAAAGTGGGAATCAGTTATTCTTAAAGCGGCACCCTTACCCGCCTTTATATTTCCTTCTTTAGCATCACAATAAGAATGAGCAAGAATTATCGCATAATCTGGGTTTAGTTCAAAAGCTGCGGTTTTTGCTCCTTTGAAGCCTATGTTATCCATTACTGTCAAGGCAAAATATAAGTCGCAGTCACTTTTAATTTCTTTTATCAGTGATAAAAGGGTATAAATATTTACTCCCTTTTCTATATCCGAGCCGTAAATTCCCTCCCTGATTTGGTAGAATTCTTTATTTACAGCTAAAATCTCACCTTCTTTTACCGGGATGTCCCACTTCTCATCAACGCCGAAATCAATATACAGGTTATCAGGGTCATCACATTCAGGAGTTTCGCATCTTATAACTCCTGTAATTTCACCGTTTTCGTTTACTACGGTTTTGCCGATAATTTTTGACACTTCAATATTACCCACAGCTTTAAAATGCCCTTTAAGGTCATCAGTTATAAAAGTAACGAACAAACCGTCCGATGATATAGGGGTATTTATAAGCACCTTTTCGCCGTTACCTTTTTTTCTTAAGATAAGACTTCCTATTTTATCGATATAGCACTCGTCACAAAAATCTTTTACTTCATTTAAAATATATGAAGTCAGTTTATTTTCATATCCGGCTACCGAAAACAGTGCCGAAATTTCTTTTATTTTACTTATCATCACAGAACTCTCCTATATTATTTACAAAGGCTAAAGCCATTTTATATACACTTTCGTAATCACCCTTATCCATTACACTTACAGGCGAATGGATATATCTTAAAGGAACGGATAAAACGGCTGTCTTTACGCCGTCACGGGCAACCTGAATTGCACCTGCGTCATTACCACCCATATTAGTACCTTTAATCTGGACAGGAATATGGAATTTTTCTGAAAGCTTTATAATAAAATCATTAAGTTTTCTGTTTGAAACCGAGGTTCTGTCAGCTATCGATAACACACCGCCTTTGCCTAATGTTGTGGATTTCAAATGCTCCTTAGTGCCTTTTACATCCGAACAAGTTGTCCCCTCCATAATAAGTGCAATATCGGGATTAACCTTATAGGACGCTGTAACAGCCCCTTTTAAGCCAATTTCCTCCAGAGAATTGAAGACTGCATAAAAATCATATTCAACCTCTTCTTTAAGAAGTTTTATAAGAACGGATACGCCCACACGGTCATCAAGAGCTTTTGCAACAACTCTTTTTTCGCCAAGAGGTGTATATTCAGAATCAAAGGCTATATAGTCACCGCGTTTTACATATTTAAGTGCATCCTGATAGTCATAAGCGCCGATATCCACATACATTTTTTCAATGGGGATTATCTTCTCCCTTTCATCCTTTTCAGTCATATGAACTGCCTTTATGCCGATTATTCCGGGAATTTTCTTCTCACCAACGAACACTCTTTTGGATAAAAGAATTCTTGAATCAACACCGCCTACCTCGCAAAGCTCTAAATATCCCTCTTCGGTTATATCCTTTACCATAAAGCCTACTTCATCGGTATGTGCGCTTAACATTATTTTTTTTGAAGGTGTTTTCCGCCCCTTTTTAAAGGCTATTATATTACCATCCTTCATTATTTCTATGTTATCACAAAAAGGGGTGATTTCTTTTAAAATCAGTTCTTTAACCTCATTATCACAACCTGCTACGCCAAAGGTGTTTGTTAAAATCTCAAGCATCAAAACACCTCCTTACTGTTTAAAAAACCTGTAATAAGCTTTATACCCGCTATTATATCGGCTTTATCACAAACCTCATAGGCGGTATGCATATATCTTAAAGGAATTGAAATCATAACAGATGGCACCGACTCTTTAGAGCTATGATACGCCCATGCATTTGTACCGGTATTACCCGGCTCTACCTCAATACCCAATTTTATGTTATTTTTTTCTGCATAGCTTATAATTTTATCATTATATACCTTGGAAAGAGACGGTCCCAAGGTAATAACAGGCCCCTCTCCCAAT
>JAZOVB010000012.1:0-3840 GCA_045658425.1 Clostridia bacterium
TCAAGATATTGGTCTCCTTCCATGGCATAAATACCACCGCCTTTCAGTGGTATTATATCACAAGGACTTACCGATGTCCTGACACAAACACTTACCGATGTCCTGACACATTCGACTTACCGATGTGCTGAAACCGGACACCGACATGCCATTCGGCATCGGTTCTTTTCTCGTTCCGTAGGAACATATCGAGTGCGAAGCACATATCGAGCAATTTTAATTACATATCGAGTTTTGCTTTAGCAAAACATATCGAAAATCCAAAGGTTTTATAAAAACTTCATGCCGGGTCGTCACGCCCTACCGAAATTTGAAGGATATTGTACCCCGAAAAATCAGGAAAAATTTCTTGGATTGGATGAAAAAGGAGAAGGGTAGTATGAGATACACCCTTCTTCTTTTTCATTCAAAACGCAAAGCATAAAATTCATAAATTTGCTTGCAAATTTATTCCTTAATTTAGTAATGTATACTATAAAAAATGTGCCTGTATATGATACAGACACATTTTACTATTTATATTATTTTGCTTTGCGTGGTCCGGGGAATTTTAACGATTTTTAAGGCGCTTTTTTTACGCTTTTTACTTGTATTCTTTTATCATTAGCGCCCTTGGATACCCCTTATCCTTTCTCACTTCGTCAATATAAAAGCCTCTGCCATAATAGAAACGAACTAAGGTAAAGAACTTAGCAGCAGTATGAAGCATAAGCTTTTCAACCTTATGCTCTCTCATAACCTTATCCACAACACTCATAAGGGTTTTTCCCACACCGTTATTCTGATTGGTAATTCTTACACCGAAACGGGATAAATATGCAGTACCGTCATCATTTATTTTAACGCGCACACTTCCCACAGGCTCGCCGTTTATAAAAGCAACAAAAACATACTTTTCCTCAAGGTCTTTTTTTATGTCCTCATAGGTTTCGTTAAGTGCCTCAATATTTGTAAGCTCTGCTTCCTTTATGTATTTTAAAAATGCATCCTTTGTTATTTCCTGAATAAAGGGAATGTCCTCTTCGGTTGCCATTTTCACGCTGAAGCCGTAAAGCTTCGTCCCTTTAACATTACTCATTATTTATCCCCCATTGTCATTGCCATTACTGCTTTCTGAACATGAAGACGGTTTTCAGCCTCATCAAATACTCTTGACCATTTTCCGTCAATAACCCCCTCGGAAACCTCGTAGCCTCTGTATGCAGGTAAGCAATGTAAGAATATCGCATCCTCTTTAGCATAACTCATAAGCTTTTCGTTAACCTGATAACCGTCAAATTTCTTGACTTTTTCAGCTTTTTCACTTTCCTGACCCATACTTACCCAGGTATCGGTATATACCGAATCGGCACCCGAAACTGCTTTTTCAGGGTCATTGGTAAATTCTAAAACTGCACCTGTCTTTTTTGCCATTGAAAGAGCGGTTGCTACTACCTCTTCATCACATTCAAAGCCCTTTGGTGTTGCAACCGACATATTCATTCCCGATAATGCCGCAGCATACAAAAGAGAATGAGTAACATTGTTACCATCGCCTACATAAGTGATTTTTAACCCCTCTAATTTTTTCTTCTCCTCGTAAATAGTAAGAAAATCAGCTAACGCCTGACAAGGATGTGTTAAGTCGGTAAGACCGTTTATAATGGGGATTTGTCCGTATTTAGCTAAATCCTCAACATCAGACTGCTTAAAGGTTCTTATCATAATACCGTCTAAGAAACGGGAAAGAACATTTGCTGTATCATAAATAGTTTCTCCTCTTCCCAACTGAATGTCATTAGAGCTTAGGAAAAGAGCCTGACCGCCTAACTGATACATCCCCACTTCAAAGGAAACACGGGTACGGGTGGAAGATTTGGTAAAAATCATCCCAAGAGTTTTTCCTTTTAAAAGATGATGGGGTATTCCCTTTTTATTTTCGTCCTTAAGCTTGATTGCAAGCTTTAAGATATTGTTAAAATCATCGGTTGTTATATCCTTAAGTGTTATTAAATGTTTCATTATATTTCCTCCAGAATTTCTTTTAATGTATCGATAAATAAATCAATATCTTTTTTGGTAACTATCAATGGCGGTAAAAGTCTTAAGGTAGTCTCTCCTACCGAACCGATTAAGAATTTCTTTTCAAAAAGCTTTTTAAAAACAGCTTTGCCTAAAGGCTCATTAAACTCAATGCCTATCATAAGCCCCAGTCCTCTTACCTCATTTATAACTGCGTATTTCTTTTTGAGCTTATTAAGTTTTTTAAAGAAGTAATCGGATACACCATTAACCTTTTTTAAAAGCTTTTTATTTACAAGCTCGTTGATAACACACACACCTGCCGCTGTTGCAAGAGGGTTACCGCCAAAGGTTGTACCGTGGTCTCCCGGTTCAAATGCACAGAATTTATCCTTGGCAAGAACGGCGCCTATGGGAACACCGCCGCCAAGACCCTTTGCAAGAGTTAAAATATCCGGCTCAACTCCGTAAGACTGATAACCGAACAGAGTTCCAAGTCTTCCAATACCTGTCTGCACTTCGTCAAAAATAAGCAGAATATCATTTTCGTCACAAAGCTTTCTTACCTTTTTTACATATTCTGAGTCAAGAGGATGAACTCCGCTTTCGCCCTGAACAAGCTCTAAGATAATTGCACCTGTTTTTTCATTTATATTAGCAATTAAATCGGCAAAATTATTTATTTCAACATGAATAAATTTTTCAGTTAAGGGTGCATACGGTTTCTGATATTTTTCCTGCCCCGTTGCTGAAATGGTGGTAACCGTTCTTCCGTGGAAGGAATTTTTAAGGGTTATGATTTCGCTTTTTTGCATTCCCTTTTTATAGAAATATTTTCTTGCAAGCTTGATTGCACCTTCGTTGGCTTCAGCTCCCGAGTTACAGAAAAATGCCTTGTCAAAACAGGAGTTTTCACATAAAAGCATAGCAAGGTTAGCCTGGTTTTCTATATAGTAAAGGCTGGATGTATGAATAACCTTTTTAGCCTGTTCACAAACAGCCTTAACCAAAGGCTTGTAACCGTGACCTAAAGAGGAAACAGCAATACCGCCCATAAAATCGTAATAAATTTCGCCCTCGGTGGAATATAGCTTAATTCCCTTACCCTTATTAAAAGCAACAGGGAGCCTGTCCCCAAAGGTATTCATATAATATTTTTTATCATAATCAATTATATTTGCAAGTTCCATACTTAATGCCCCTTTCATATTTTATAATTATAAAACATTATGCATAAAAATGCAAGAGTTTTTTAAAAAAATCAGGGTATATTTTAAAAGTTTTTTCTAAAAATAAATATAGATATATTTTTTAAAATTAAGGAGAATGAAAATATGGGAAAAATAAATAAAACAACCGAAAGCCGTCATTTCAGTGAGCTTGACAGTATGGGAAATAAATTAGTGGATATTTACGGAGTTAAAAAAAATAAGGATTGCTGGCCCCATAACGCAACCTTAAGAAAAATTTATGAAAAGGAAGACGGAATTTAATGTATAAAATGCATAAAAATACATTATAAATTACAAATGGTGGAAGAGCGGAGATGCTATATAGACTCCGCTCTTTTTCTCGTTGTCGTAAGTAATATAAATCCCTGACGGGATTTTCGATATGTTTGCTTTGCAAACTCGATATGTGCTTCGCACTCTATATTTTTACTTCGTAAAATCGATATGTTGCCTTAGGCAACGAGGAGGTAGGGGCGTTTATTACCGCCCGAAAGCCCTCCTTGCAAAGCCCTCCTTGCCTAAAGGAGAGGGGACCGCCTTAGCGGTGGGAGGATTTTTGAAAAGGTATAATATAAATCCCTGACGGGATTTTCGATATGTTTGCCTT
>JAZOVB010000013.1:0-11742 GCA_045658425.1 Clostridia bacterium
TTAATTGCATTCGGGATATCCGTTGCAATTGCAAAAATTGTGGGAAGTACAGGAGATGTAGATTTAACCGAAACAATTTTAAGTCCTGTTATTGAAATCGTGGGCGGTCTTTTGTTCGGTGCAATTTTAGGAATAATTTTCAGTGGGTTGATAAAATGGTTTACAGGGCGAGGAAATCGTTTAGCTGTTGCAATTGCTATGGTTTGTCTTTGTGTGGGTGTTTCAGGTCTTTGCCATTTTTCATCTCTTTTAGCTTGTATGGCAATGGGTGCAGTATTAATTAATACATCTACAAAATATTCAGAACTATTTGCTCTTACTGACCGTTTCACTCCACCGCTGTTCTTACTTTTCTTTGTGGTATCGGGTGCGGAATTAAATATAGGAATTCTTCCCTCGGTTGGTGTAATCGGAATTGTTTATATCGTTGTAAGAGTTCTTGGTAAAATGGGAGGAGCATCATTAGGTGCAATTATAAGTAAAGCCTCCGAACCTGTAAAGAAATACTTAGGCCCTACTCTTATTCCACAGGCCGGGGTTGCTATCGGTCTTTCTATGGCCGCAATGACCGTAGTTCCCGAATTCGGTGCGAAAATCAGGGCAATTATTCTTTGTGCTACAATTATCTATGAGCTTGTAGGCCCTGTTATTACAAAAGTTACTCTGAAAAAAGCAGGAGAAATATCACTGGATTCATAAAAATAATAAAAAAGGGAATGTAAAAAAACTCCAGACCACCAAAAACGAGATGTATAAATAGTTTTGATATAGAAAACTTATCAAATCAACTATAAAAAGGTAAAGATTTTAAAAAAATCTTTTAAAATTAAGTTTATCCATTCTGAAGATTTTTTCCTATCCCCTATGAATTGTTTTTGGGACTGTAAATAAATTTACAGTCCCATTTTTTTATTTGCAGATTATATACTTTTTTGTTTTGTATAGTTAGGAAGTAGTTTAGGTGAAACTGTTTCGGTTTTAATACCTGCATCTTCAATCTCTTTTTCAAATTTTTCAATATGAGAAAGAGTAAGCTTACCTGTTTTAACATTCTTGGATTTAGCTGCGGCATTTTTACCTGCACTTCTTCCGAATACGATAATATCGAGAAGTGAATTACCCATAAGTCTGTTCTTACCATGAATTCCGCCAACTGCTTCACCTGCAACAAATAAGTTTTCTACATTTGTTGTCATACAGTCTTCTGTTATGTCAAGACCACCGTTCTGATAGTGAAGAGTAGGATAAACTAAGATAGGTTCCTTACGGATATCTATTCCGTATTTTTCAAACATACGCATCATAGCAGGAATTCTCTTTTCAATAGTACCCGCACCGCCGATTTTTTCAATCATCGGTGTATCAAGCCATACGCCCTTTCCGTCACCTGTATCTACTCCGTTGTCCCTTTCAGAACATTCACGGATAATTGATGCGGCGGAAACATCACGGGTTTCTAACGGATGCATAAATACATCACCATTAACATTTACAAGCTTTGCACCTAAGGAACGCACCTTTTCAGTAACCAAAGCACCGAAAATCTGTTCAGGATATGCAACACCTGTCGGATGATACTGCAGAGTTTCTGCATATAAAAGCTTTGCACCTGCTCTGTAACCAAGAACAAGACCGTCAGCAGTTGCACCATAGTGATTTGAAGTAGGGAAGCCCTGGTAGTGCATACGGCCTGCACCGCCTGTTGCAATAATAACGGTTTTAGCCTTTGCAACATAAAGCTCTTTTGTTTCCATATTCATAAGAACGGCACCTGCCGCTTTGCCATTTTCATCAAGAATAAGCTCTATTGCAGAAGTAAAATCAATAACAGGTATATTTCTGTTTAAAACTTCATCACGAAGAGTTCTCATAATTTCTGCACCGGAATAGTCCTTTGCCGCATGCATTCTTTTTCTTGAGGTTCCTCCGCCGTGAGTTGTAACCATTGTTCCGTCTGCTTCTTTATCAAATTCAACCCCTAAATTACTAAGCCATAAAATAGCTTCGGGTGCATCGCATACAAGCTTTGATAAAAGCTCTCTTTTTGCAGCAAAGTGTCCGCCGCCGAATGCATCTACAAAGTGGATTGCAGGGGAATCATTTGGTTTGTCCGCTGCCTGAATACCGCCCTCTGCCATCATGGTGTTTGCATCGCCCATTCTGAGCTTTGTAACAATCATAACATCGGCACCCGCCTCGTGAGCTTCAATTGCCGCAGATGTACCTGCACCGCCTCCGCCGATAATTAAAACATCAGTTTCGTAATCAGGCTTTTCAAGGTCAACGCTTTCTTTGGTAATTCTGCTGTGAGCCTGAAGAATTTCAGCAAGTTCGTTAGGAACCTTATCGCCTTTGTTTGGGCCTATTTTTAAAACATCAAATTCTTCCTGTTTATAGTCCGGATGAAAAGCCGCAAGTAAATCTTCCTTTTGTTTTGCGGTCATACGATCCGGTTCAAGTGCAATATTTTTTTCTCTTGCGGCTTCAACTGCAGCAAGGGATTTCTGAAATTTTTCCGAATACATATTCTTTTCCTCCTTACTTTTCTATTTCACGGGTATTATAAAGCTCTTTCATTTCTTCAACAGGCTTTTGCATAAGTGCTTCTATAAGTTCCTTAAAATCGCCGTTTTCAATTTCTTTTACACGATCTTCTAAATGACCGCATCCGGGAGCTAAGTATTTTCCGTTTATTCTTCTTGCAAGCATTGCAACTTGCGGATGGGAAATTCCTGCAGGGCATCTTGAAGAACATACTCCACACATTACACAGTCAAAGGATTCTTCAGCGCATTTTTCAAAATCGCCACGCTGAGCGTAAGCAATATACTGCATAACATCAAGTCCCTGAGTACAGCTTTTTGTGCAGGCATTACAGCCGATACAAGCGTATATTTCAGGATATAACTGCATCATAACAGATTCGGTTGTGGGGATTTTTTCTATATCATACCCTTCTTTAACAAGTGGGAAGAAAGGTAATGTTGCAATATACATATTGTCTTCAACCTTAGTCTGACAAGCAAGACAAGCCTTAAGCTCCTTGTCACCCTTTATGCGGTAAATGGTAGCACAGGCTCCGCAAAAACCGTTACGGCAACCGCAGCCTCTTACAAGCTGGTAACCGGCATATTCCATAGCGGTCATAATTGTTAAATTTTCGGGTACTTCGTATTTTTTCCCGAAAAGAAATATATTAACTAATTTTTCCATATTAACTCTCCTTTAATATTCATCCGGAAGCTCGTCAAGCTCATCGCATCTGAATACCGGACCGTCTTTACACACATATTTTGCGCCTACATTACATCTTCCGCATTTACCCACTCCGCATTTCATACGAAGCTCTAATGTTGTGTATATCTGAGTTTTATCAAAGCCAAGTTCACAAAGTCCTTCAAGTGTAAACTTAATCATAATCGGAGGACCGCATAGAACCGCTGTTTTATTTGTGTCAAAGCCAAGCTCTTTTACGAAGTTCGGAACAAAGCCTACATGCCCGTTCCAGCCTTCCTGCGGATTATCTATTGTCAGGTGAACCTTAACACCTGCATCAGTTGACCATTCATCAATGATTTCTTTGTAATCAAGTAAATCATCCTTGCTTCTTGAACCGTAAACAATGTCAATATCACCGTAACGGTCACGGTAATGTCTGCAGTAATTTATAACCGAGCGAAGAGGTGCAAGACCTACACCGCCGGCGATAAATAAAAGATTTTTACCGGCAAACACATCATCAACAGGGAATGGTTTTCCGTAAGGACCTCTGATTGTTATCTGTTGGCCGACTTCTGCCTGATGAAGCCAATCGGTTACACATCCGCATTTTTTAATGGAAAATTCCATATATTCTTCATTGGTAGGAGAGGATGTTATAGAAAACATTGCTTCTCCAACTCCGGGAACAGAAAGCATAGCACACTGTCCCGGACGGTGATCAAAGGCTTTTTTTCCATCGGTTGTTACCACTCTGAAAGTTTTTATATCAGGAGTGTCAATACGGACATCGGTTATAACGCCAACCTTGGGAATTAAAGTTTCTTCATTTTTATTCACGCGTCAGCCCCTCCAATCTTTTTCATTACTTTAACAATATTCATGGAAATCGGACACTTGGATAAACATCTTCCGCATCCCACACAGCTAAATAACCCCTGGTTATTTTCGGGATAATAAACAAGCTTATGCATAAATCTCTGGCGGAAACGCTCTTTTTGTGTCAGTCTGTTATTTCCGTGAGCCATTTTTGTGAAATCGGAATACATACAGGAATCCCAACATCTGAATCTTATAACGCCTTTTCCTGTGTTGAAATCCTTAATGTCATAGCACTGACAGGTAGGACATACAAAAGTACAGGTTCCGCACCCCAGACAGCTCTGGGATAGTTCGTCCCAGGCGGGATGGTTAAAGAATACATCAGTTTTTCCGCCTCCGAAAGCATCTGTTTTAAGATCTTTAAGAGGAAGTTTATCCATAATTTTTGAAATCTTTTCTTTAATATCATCTACCGGTTTTTCATCACATTCTTTGGTAGTAGCTGATAATTTTTCCAAAAGTGCCTTACCTTTTTCGGTATTGGCTCTTAAATAGATTTCAGTTTCGGTTTTCCATGTTGTTATATCTCCTTCAGGGTCTTCGGGAGAAATTCCGAAAGTTTTACAAAAACAGGTTTCGGAGGGCTTATTGCAGGCGGTTGACACAATAATTCCTTTTTCTCTTCTTGATGCATAATAGCTGTCAACAGGTTCGGTTAAGAAAACTCTGTCTAAAATTTCAAAGCTTTTCACATCACATCCGCGTACTCCGAAAATAACAAAATCTTCGGTTTCGCTTCTTGTATCAATAACCTCAATGTTTTTTCCATCCATTTTAAATTCCATCAGATTTTCCATCTGGGGGAAGAAAAAGTCTTTAGGGCTTCTTACAGTGTTTAAAGAATCACTCCATAAAATACCCTGCTCCCATTTTTTATAAACAGAACTTCCGTCACTGTCTTTTGCAGGGATATAAAGCTTAGCCTGTTTTGAAATTTCTTCAAAAAGAGTATTTATTTTATCAAGCGAACATTTAAGCATCAGTATCCCTCCTGTCAAAAACCTCGCCGGGTTCTAAATCTTCTGTAGTATAATCCACAAGGGGAGCTCGTGAGCCAACCACAGCTCCTGCCTGATATTCTCCGTAAAATTCATTCATATCCTTTATAAACTTTCTGTTTAAAAGGTGAAGCGGAATATTCTGCGGACATACTCTTGAACATTCACCACAGTCAGTACAACGGCCTGCAACGTGAAATGCTCTTATAATATGGAACATTTTTTCTTCAAAGCTGTTTGCAGGTGCCTTGTTTTCAACACCTGACGAAGGATTATCAAACACACATTTTTCACATGTGCAGGCAGGACAGGCATCGCGACAGGCATTACAACGAATACATCGTGAAAGCTCATTCTGCCAGAAAGTAAATCTTTCATCGGGAGTCATTGACTCAAGCTTTGCAACTTCATCAAATCTTCCGGATTCGATAACCTGGCCATCATCACCTAAAAGCTCATCAAAGGCAACGTGTTTTTTACTTTTACAGTTTATACAACGCTCCAATAAAACATCTTTTACAGGCACGGTAACAGGCTTTTCTTCATAAATGGTTGAAACTAAAAGATTTTCTCCATCCTCTTTAATTTCGATTATGCCGTCACCTGTAACCGATTTTAATTTTGAAACATCAACCATTCCCTCACATGGGATACCAACCGCATAAACCTTTTCACGATCAAAACGGTGTTCGGTTAAAAGCTGATTGAAGCTGTATGTATCGCAAGGCTTTAAGAATACTAAAAGTTTGCCTTCGAGTCTGTCTGTTTTGGAAACAAGATATTTTGAGAAATTTGCTCCGCAAAAATCGTTCCATACAAAATTATTTTCTAAATCTTCTTTGCTTTTAAATATATGAGGAGTTACATCATATTGAAACTCGCCATTATGCCAACCTAAGACAGCAGTAACGGTTCCGTTTTCAATCAGAGTGACTGCTTTATCTGTCAATTGATTTTTAGTTATCTTTTGCATCGCAGATCCTCCAATCTCTTATTTTCGCCAAGGGCGGTTACTTTTTCTACAAAATCGTTCATTGTAGCGGCAAATTTTGCACCCTCTGCCGCAGAAACCCATTCTACACGGGTACGCTCTTTTTCAATGCCCAGAAAATCAAGCATGGAAAATAATGCAGCCATTCTTCTTCTGGTGTAGTAGTTTCCTGATGTGTAGTGGCAGTCACCAGGGTGACATCCGCATATAATAACCCCGTCTGCACCTCTTTGGAAAGCACGAAGAACAAACATAGGATTAACACGGCATGAGCAGGGAACTCTTATTATTTTTACATCCGCCGGATAGTTAAGACGGTTGTTTCCTGCAAGGTCTGCACCGGCATAAGAACACCAGTTACAGCAAAAAGCAACTATTAATGGTTTATGTTCATTTACTTGCATATTGCATCCACCTCCGCCATAATCTGATTACTTGCAAATCCGTTTAAGTCCATAGCTCCTGACGGACAAGCAACTGTACAAGCACCGCAACCCTGACAAACAGCTGGGTTAACAATGGCAATTCTTCTCATCTTTGTTGTTCTGTCAGGCATACGGAATTCTTTATTTTCATAAGTAATAGCACCATAAGGACAAACTCTTTCACAAGAAGAACAACCATTACACATAAGCTCGTTTGAATGAGCTACACAAGGATTTCCTGTTAGTTTATCCTTTGCTAAAAGTCCTATAACCTTGGATGCTGCTGCACCGGCCTGGGAAACAGTTTCAGGAATATCCTTAGGTCCCTGACAAGCACCTGACAGGAACACACCTGCTGTTGGGCTTTCTACCGGACGAAGTTTAGGATGTGCTTCGGTAAAGAAATCGTTTGTATCCATACTTGCAGTCAGCATGGTAGCAAGAGGTCTTGCTGATTTATCAGGTTCAATTGCCGCTGCTAAAACCACTAAGTCTGCGTCAATATGAAGCTGTTTGTTGGAAATAAGGTCAGATGCCTGAACCTTAAGCTTATCTCCCTCGGGAGTAACCTTACCAACCATACCTTTTATATAATTTACGCCATATTCCTCAACTGCACGGCGGTAAAATTCATCAAAGTTTTTACCCGGTGTTCGTACATCTATATAAAATACATAAACTTCAGTATCAGGGTATTTATCTCTGACTAACATTGCGTGTTTAGCAGTATACATACAGCAGATTTTTGAACAGTATTCCTTGCCCTTTTCAGCACATGCGTCACATCTTGAACCCACACACTGAACAAATACAATAGTTTTTGGCGATTTACCGTCAGATGGTCTTTCAAGATGTCCGGCGGTAGGTCCTGCTGCATTTGTAAGACGTTCAAATTCCAAAGAGGTTATAACATCCTTGGACTGATTATAGGCAAATTCATCAAATTTATCCATACTGATTGGATTAAAGCCTGTTGCAACAACAATTGCACCGTATTTTTCGCTTATATATTCATCCTTTTGAGTATAGTCAATAGCACCTGCCGCACAAACCTTTGCACAAAGACCGCATTTGCCGTTTTTCAGCATATTACAGGAATTCGGGTCAATTGTAGCAACCTTTGGAACTGCCTGAGCAAATGGGATATATATAGCTGTACGGTTATCCATTCCTAAGTTAAATTCATTAGGAACTTTTTTCATAGGGCATTTTTCCACACAGGCACCACAGCCTGTGCATATATCTTCTTTAACATAACGGGCATTTTTCTTTATTGTAACATCAAAATTACCAACGAAGCCTTTGATTTCGGAAACCTCACTGTATGAGAAAATACGGATATTTTCATTTTGTGCCACATCCACCATTTTCGGTGTAAGAATACAAGCCGCACAGTCAAGGGTAGGGAAGGTCTTGTCAAGCTGAGCCATTTTTCCGCCTATTGTAGGCTTTGTTTCAACAATATCAACAGGAAATCCTGCATCTGCAATATCAAGAGCAGACTGAATACCCGCTATACCGCCACCGATAACAAGCGCCCTTTTGGTAACAGGGGATTCTCCCGGAGTGAGCGGTGTATTAAGATTTACCTTTGCAATTGCCGCCTTTCCGAGAATAATAGCTTTCTGTGTTCCTGTTTCAACATCTTTATGAACCCAGGAACATTGTTCTCTTATATTTGCAATTTCTACCATATAAGGATTTAAACCTGCGGCTGCCGCAGTTTTTCTGAAGGTAGCCTCATGCATACGGGGAGAACAGGAGCAGACAACGATGCCTGTAAGGTTATGTTCCTTAACCGCATCCTTAATCATATCCTGACCTGCCTGAGAACACATATACTGATAATTGGTGGAAAAGACCACACCGGGTTCGTTTTTCAAGGCTTCGGATACCGCTTCAACATCAACTGTACCTGCGATATTACTGCCACACCAACATACAAAAACTCCAACTCTTTGCATCTGTCTTTTCCTCCTTACTTACTATATTTTCTGAATGCACTTACTAAAAGCTGTTGCGGAATATCTTCGTCAAGAAGCTTCGCCACATCATTTGCAGTCATTCTGTTATTACCTTGTTTTCTTACTGCACTTAAACGAACAGCCTCAACTAATTTAGCAGGTTGAACTCCTCTCGGGCATCTGTCAATACAGGCAAAACAAGATAAGCATTTATATAATGATTCTGAATTTAAAAGCGGTTCTATATCACCGCTGTCCACCATGCTTACAAACTGATGGGGATGATATTCCATTTCATCGTAAGCAGGGCAGGTCGCAGAGCATTTTCCGCATTTCATACATTTTTTTGGATTTACTCCGCTCTGACGGATTAATTCCTCGCGAAGATACTTGTTGTTATTCATTTGTATCCTCCTTTACCCCTAAAGCTTCTGCCAGTAACTCTGTGAAATAAACAACCGGAATATCCGAGCCGTTCTTTATAAGATTGTATTTACATAAAGGACAAGCGGTTATAATCATCTGAGCTCCCTGGGATTTAGCATTGTCAACAACCGAATTACTGCTTTTTTTAGCAAGTTCAGGGCTTTCAACGCTTACATACCCTCCGCAACATTCATTTCTCTTTGCGTAGATAACCGGATCTGCACCCAAAGCTTTTATGAAGTCTTCCATAATACTTGGGTTTTCAGGATCGTCCATTTTCATAACACTATTGGGTCTTAATAACAGACAACCGTAGTATGCCGCAATTTTTTGTCCCTTAAGAGGGTTTACAACCTTTTTTGAAAGATTATCAAACCCAACTAAATCACGGAGCATTTCAAGATAATGATAAACCTCTGCTTCGCCGTAATATACATTGTCCTCTGCCATATATCGGTTTACCTTATCGGAAAATTCTTTGTCGTTTTTAACAGCGTGATTTGTTTGTTTTATAACATTGTGACATGCCGAGCAAACAGTAATAAGAGGCTGTTCTTTTGAAAAAGCCTCTTTAAGTGCACGAACTGATGATAGTTTTGTTGCCACTTCATTTTTTGCCGTAGTAAATACGCCGCCGCAGCATTGCCAGTTTTCTATTTCTTCCAGAGTAACCCCTAAAGCTTCGGCTGATTTATAGGCGTATAAATCAAGCTCCTTAGCTTTGTTTTTTAAGGTGCAACCGGGAAAATAACTAACCTTCATTTATGTACCTCCAGTTTTTAAACCATTTGTTCCGGATGGAAAACTTCGTCAAACTTTTCAGCTGTTAAAAAGCCAAGCTCAACACAAGCTTCCTTAAGTGATATATTGTCCTTAAATGCCTTTTTAGCGGTTTTAGCCGCATTTTCATATCCTATGTAAGGATTTAGAGCAGTAACAAGCATTAAAGAATTGTGAAGATTATGATGCATCTTTTCTTTGTTAGCTTTAATTCCTACCGCACAGTTTTTATTGAATGAGCAAATTGCCTCTGCCATAAGTCTTGCAGACTGTAAGAAATTATAAGCACATACAGGCATAAATACATTAAGCTCAAAATTTCCCTGAGATGCCGCAATACCAACCGCAACATCATTACCCATTACCTGAACGGCAACCATTGTTACAGCTTCGCACTGTGTAGGATTTACTTTACCCGGCATAATTGATGAACCGGGTTCGTTTTCAGGAATAAATATTTCGCCAAGACCGTCTCTCGGACCGGAAGCAAGCCAACGAACGTCGTTTGCAATCTTCATCATATCTGCCGCCAAAGCTTTGATTGCTCCGTGAGCAAATACAAATTCATCCTTCGATGTTAATGCGTGGAATTTATTTTCAGCTGTTATAAAAGGCTTACCTGTTATGTTTGCCACCTCTTTAGCAACAACCTCTCCGAATTCTTTTGGAGCGTTAAGTCCTGTTCCTACTGCTGTTCCTCCAAGTGCAAGTTCGTAAAGAGGCACAATTGAACGCTTTATAAGTTCAATATCCTTCTCCAGACTTGAACGCCATCCGCTTATTTCCTGGCTGAATGTAATAGGAGTAGCATCCTGAAGATGAGTTCTTCCGCTTTTTACAATTCCTTCGTTTTCTTCTTCAAGTCTTTTAAATGTATCAATCAGTTCCTGAACTGCAGGAATAAGCTTATCTTCTAAAATAAGAACTGCAGCAATATGCATTGCAGTAGGGAAAGTATCATTTGAAGACTGGCTCATATTAACATCATCATTAGGATGAAGTAATTTTTCGTCTAACAACTGATTTCCTCTGTTTGCAATAACTTCATTTGCATTCATATTGGACTGTGTTCCGGAGCCTGTCTGCCATACTACAAGAGGGAAATTATCATTAAGCTTTCCTTCCATAATTTCATCACAAGCAACTTTTATTGCTCCAAGCTTCTTTTCGGTCATTTTTTCTGAACGGAGTGCATTATTTGCAACAGCCGCTGCTTTTTTCAATACACCAAAAGCGTGTATTATTTCATTAGGCATTGTTTCAATACCTGCACCAATTCTGAAGTTTTCGTGGCTTCTTTGTGTCTGTGCAGCCCATAGCTTATCTGCGGGAACCTTTACTTCTCCCATCGAATCATGTTCAATACGGTATTCCATTTTTTTACATCCTTTCATAACCTGCTTTTTTCTTTTTGTAATGTGTAATATATAATTCTTATAATAAAATATAATAAGAAAACAAGCATCATTGGGTTTCCAAACTTTGACAAAAAATTAACAATCTTTTGTGACCTTTACTATTATATATCATTGACCTTAGAAAATCAAGAGTTTTTAGAGAAAAAAGTAAAAAAACGAATATTATGGTTTGAAAAGCAATCCGTAGGGTATGACGGCGCGGCACGCAGAATAGGTTGCATTTTGGCGAAAGGTCAAAAAAAGGACTGTAAATTTATTTACAGTCCCTAAACAATTCATAGGGGATAGGAAAAAATCTTCAGAATGGACGAATTTAGCCAAAATCCGTGATTTTGGGTTACCCGAAGGCTAGGGTGTCTTAAAAGTCAACCAAATCCGCCTTAAGCCTTTAAAAATAGGATTCTTCTTCGTTGTCTCCATTGGCATACTTTGTATTGCCAATGCCTTTCGTCTTGAATAATAAGTCGGATCGTAGCCATGTCGTTCTGTGAGCCAAGGAGTTGTAGTGGGGATTTGTCTTCCTAAGACCGCTTGGCCTCCGACTTAACCAAATCCGCCTTAAGCCTTTAAAAATAGGATTCTTCTTCGTTGTCTCCATTGGCATACTTTGTATTGCCAATGCCTTTCGTCTTGAATAAT
>JAZOVB010000014.1:0-14011 GCA_045658425.1 Clostridia bacterium
TGTTCAATATCAAGAATCTTAGCAGCTTCCATAACTCTCTGCTTGATTTCTGCTTTAGGCATTTTCTTTAGCTTTAAGCTGAATGCCATGTTATCAAATACTGTCATGTGTGGGTAAAGAGCGTAGCTCTGGAAAACCATCGCAATATCTCTGTCCTTAGGAGCAACTGTGTTAACAAGTCTGTCGCCTATGTAAACTTCACCATCGGAAATTTCTTCAAGACCTGCAATCATTCTTAAGGTTGTTGACTTACCGCAACCGGAAGGACCAACAAGGATAATAAACTCTTTATCTGCGATTTCAAGGTTGAAATCGGATACAGCGGTAACGCCGTCTGTATATTTTTTAGTAACGTTTTTAAGTGATAATGTTGCCATATTCATTTCCTCCAATTAATAAAAATTTTTCTACGATAATATAATAACACAATCAAACCTTTTTTTCTATTGAATTATCTTACAAAGTTTTTTAAATTTCATTATATAATTTGACTATAAATTATTAACATGTCTTTTTTTCTTGTTATTTTTTACAATAAGACAGGGTTTCGTTTAGGCACTTCGCATAAAAAAGCTTTTTTTGTACTTGTAAATACATTGTTTTTATGTTAGTATAAATATCGGGGTGAAAGTATGAAAAAGAATGATTTGATTACTCTTTCGGTTGTATCGGTTACCTCTGACGGTCAGGGGGTTGCAAAATCCGATGGGCTTGTTTTTTTTATTCCTTATGCCTTATGCGGAGAAAAGATACTTGCAAGAGTCCTTAAAATAAAAAAGAATGTAGTATACTGTAAGTTAGAGGAAATTATAACGCCCTCTCCTGACAGAATTACACCCGAGTGTAAGCATTTTACAAAATGCGGAAGCTGTCAGTTTTTAAATGCCGACTATAAGCTTCAGCTTGAGTCAAAGCTTTTAAAGGTAAATGACGCAATTAAAAGAATAGGTAAGCTTGATATTAAGGTCAGTGAAATCATTCCCTCTCCCGAGATATTTAATTACCGTAACAAAGCTCTTGTTCCCGTTTCAAAAAATAAAGACGGAGAAATAGTATGCGGTTTTTATCGCAATCACTCTCATAATGTTATTGATATGGAAGACTGCTTTATTCAGGACAAAAACGCCTTTAAGGTTGTATCGGCAGTTAAAAAATGGATGGCAGATTATAAAATCGCCCCCTATGATGAGGTAAAGGGCAATGGCATTATCCGCCATATCTATTACAGAATCGGTATTCATACAAATGAAATTATGGCGGGAATAGTAGCTTTTAAAAAGGATATCCCACATCTTGATAAGCTGAAAGAGTCTTTATGTGAAATTGACGGTGTAGCCTCAATCATACTTAATGTAAACCCCAATAAAACCAATGTTATTTTAGGAAATGAAACAAAAGTACTTTGGGGAAGTCCCTGTATAACAGACGAAATTCTTAATCTTAAGTTTAAAATCGGGCCAAGGTCTTTTTTTCAGGTAAACCCTTATAATGTGGGCAATCTTTATAAAAAAGCCCTTGATTTTCTGGAGCTTTCAAAGAAAGATATTCTTTTTGATATTTACTGCGGAATAGGTACAATAGGCCTTTGCGGTGCCAAAAATGTAAAAGAATTAATAGGTGTTGAAATAGTAGACGAAGCTATAGACTACGCAAGAGAAAATTCAAAAATAAATAATATAGATAACTCAACCTTCTATGTGGGGAAAGCGGAAGAGGTTATATATGAGCTTATAAATAAAGAAAATAAACCCACTAAGGTTATATTAGACCCTCCGAGAGCAGGATGTGAGGAAAGCCTCTTAAAAGAAATCATAAAACTTGCTCCCGAGAAAATTGCATACATTTCCTGCGATGTTGCAACTTTAGCAAGAGACTTAAACTATATTAAAAACAACAGTAATTATGAAATAAAAGAAATCATCGCCTGTGATATGTTTCCCGAGACACCGCATGTGGAGTGCTGTGTGCTACTATGCCGGTAGGATTTGATACATAATTACAATCATTTATAAAACCTTTTCTTGTAGATAATATTTATAAGTCAACAAACAAATTGAAAGGAACTTAAACATGGAATCAAAGAGACATTACGGATTGGATTTTTTGAAATTTTTATGCTCATTTATGGTAATATGTATACATACAACCATCCCAAAGCCAATTAGCACAATAATTATACCGATAGCAAGAATAGCTGTTCCCATCTTTTTTATGATAACGGGGTATTTTTACTCTATCACGAAAGAAAATAAAAGAGAAAAGAAACAGATAATTAAAATATTCAAAATTTTTTTAGGAGCAAATTTTTTATATTTGCTATATAATTTATCTATATCACTAATTGCCGCAACGAGCACAATTGAAGGGTTCTTTTTTAATAAATTCAGTTTTGCTTCCGTAGTTAAATTTGTTTTATTTAACGACTCGCCATTCGGAGCACACCTTTGGTATTTAGGAGCAATTCTATATGTATTGGTGCTTGTTTATTTTATTGAGAAAAAAACAGATATAAAAAAATTATATCTGCTTATCCCTATTTTGCTTTTGGCTGATTTAGTCTTTGGGAAATATTCTCTTTTGATTTTTGGAAAAGAATATCCAATTGTTTTAGTTAGAAACTTTCTTTGTGTAGGTCTGCCATACTTCTTAATTGGAAACCTTCTGTTTAATATAAAACTAAAAATAAAGCCAAATACTTTACTGCTATTTATAGTTATTTTTGCATGTTCAACATTTGTTGAACGCAGTTTATTAAATAGTTTAAACTTAAATGCAACAAGGGATCACTATATAAGCACTACCTTTCTTGCTGTTTCTGTTTTTCTGTATGCATGTTGTTTTAGACAAAAAAATAATAATTACATATATCAAATCTGTTGTCGAATAGGGTCGGACCTGACTTTGAATATATACATATTACACCTAATTCTTTTAGGAGTTATGTCTAAATTTATAATGGTTATAGATAATAATATCATAAATGCTATTTATGGTTATACTGCACCAATATTAGGTTTTATAGGATCAATCATTGTATCATGGACTTTTAGCCTATTAACCAATAAAATCAAGACAGCTTTATATAAGTTAAAATAATTATTATACTATTGCAGACACCGCATATCGAAGCTGTGGCACTGCTTCAACAACTAAGTTTGCCTGACGGCAAGTGAGGTTATCTAAAATAGCGAAGTTCACTTTTGTCTTAACGCACAAGGTCGGAAACATTAAGGTTATATCAGTTAATCTCAAGAGATGATTTTAGCAAAGGAAATAAAAACTAATAAAAATATAGCTTACATAAAAACACCTTTGAGGTTTATCCCAAAGGTGTTTTTTCATTAAAGATTAAGTTTTCTTATTAATTATAGGTTATAGTATTTTTCAAATTCCGCAGGATGTGGAATTGCATTAAGTTCACGAACCTCGGCACGTTTGGACTTAACGAAGTTTTCAATAAGCTCAATTGGGAATACTCCGCCTGCGGTTAAGTAATCATGGTCTTTTTCAAGGGCATCTAAAGCCTCGTCAAGTGAGGTTGGAAGATGCTTTAATTTAGCCTTTTCCTCATCGGACAGATGATAAAGATTCATATCATAAGGTCCCCATCCGTTTTCCTGTGGGTCAATCTTATTTTTAATACCGTCAATACCCGCCATAAGCATTGCCGCATAGCAGAAATACGGATTACAGGTAGCATCGGGATTTCTTAATTCAAATCGTCTCAAGGTTGGCTCTTTTGCATAAGCAGGAATACGGATAACCGCACTTCTGTTTGAAGTTGCGTAGCCTACTGTTACAGGTGCTTCAAAGCCCGGAACAAGACGCTTGAAAGAGTTGGTGCTTGGGTTGGTGATAGCACAAAGGGAAGCAATATGCTTTAATAGTCCGCCCATAAAATAGTGAGCTTCCTTACTTAAGTTTGAATAGCCGTTATCATCTGAGAAAACAGGCTCTCCGTCCTTAAGTAAAAGCATATGAACGTGCATACCATTACCTGCCTCACCCATAACAGGCTTGGGCATAAAGGTTGCGGACATACCGTATTTTCTTGCGGTATTGTGAATGATATATTTAATCATCATAGTTGCATCAGCCATTTCGGACATTTTGCCAAGCTCAGGCTCAATTTCAAACTGACCGCCTGCGCCTACCTCGGGATGATGATAATTAAGCTTGATTCCCGCTTCATCAATTAACATACACATTTCGCTTCTTGCTTCATAGGATACATCAAAAGGCTTTGCAATATGGTAATTTTTCTGTTTTGCAACAACATTTCCAAGACCCTCAACACCGCTGTTCCAATGTGCCTGATTTGCATCAACCGAAAAACCAATTTCGTTTGCGGACACATTCCAGCCCACCTGGTCGAAAAGATAAAATTCAAATTCGGGTAATATAAGCATAGTATCTGCAATTCCCGAATCCTTTAAATACTGTTCAGCTGCAAGAACGATATTTCTCGGATACTGCTTTAAAGGACGGTTTTCAGGATTATCTATAATCATTGCATTACCTGTCATAGAAAGAGTAGCAATTTCGCAAAACGGGTCAATGATTGCGGTATCAAGGTCGGGAATAAATACCATATCGCTTTTTTCAACTACTGCATAGCCGTAGTTTGATGCATCGAAGCCGATACCGTTTTTCATAGTTTTTTCCGAAAAATTCTTGGCAGGAATGGTAACATGACGGAACTGACCGTTAATATCCACCATTTTAAAGTCTACCATTTTAATATCATTGTCTTTAATAAGCTTTAAAATATCATTTACTGTGTTTGACATATTTTTTACCTCACTTCTTTTTTCTTATAATAACATAAAAATATAATAATATGCAATGTGTTTTTTAATTTATAAGACATTTCTCAATAATATTTTGAAGTACCGGGCGGGGATAATCGCAACTGCTTTTTATAATATAGAAACCATTTTCCCCCTCAACGAAAAACGAACCATCTTGAAAATTTCCGTCATAATATATTTTTCCCTTTTCACAGGTAACCTGCAATGCTCCGGCTAAAATCAATCTTAAAACCCGGGCAATATCGGGTGAACTTTCTTTTTCCCGGGTCATACGCTCAATTACCTTTTCAAATTTATCCCTTTCAAGAATAAGAAGACTGAAAGAGTCGGAATTTAAAAGTATATATTCTTTATCAGGAATTTTTATATCTCCTTTTGGAGTAAAAGTATTGTTTTTATATATGTATTCCATTTTACTGTTTTTCCTTATTACTTTTGGTTACAGATGATATTATGTACTTTGGTCTGCCCTTTATTTCCTCATAAATACGGGCAATATAATAGCCAATAATTCCAAGGCTTATCATAATTATACTACCGATAAAGATGGTAATAATTATAACTGTAGTCATACCCTCTAAGGCTCTTCCTATTATTTTATCAATAAGTGCCCATACTCCGAATATAACCGATATTATAAGCATCACAAACCCAAGAACTGTTACTATATGCATTGGAGCGGTAGAATAGGAAGTAATATTTGAAAAGGCGTATTTTATAAGCTGATTTGGAGACCATTTGGATTCACCGTCAAGTCTTTCCATAACATCAAATTCAACTGTTATTTTCTTATAGCCTACCCAGTAGGAAACTGCACGGAAAAATCCCCGTTCGGGCATTTTATTAAGTACATCAATAACCTTTCTGTCAAGAAGCTTAAAGTCGGAGGAATTGGACATATCAAATCCTGCCATACGGCTTATAAGAGAATAGAAAAGCTTTGCTCCCAGTCCGTAAAGCTTTTTCTCCTGACCTCGGTTTCTCTTTATTCCCTCAACAATCTCATAGCCGTCTTCCCAAAGCCTATACATTTCAATTATTTTTTCGGGAGGATGCTGAAGGTCACAGTCAATTACAACGGCACAGTCTCCCCCCGCCGTTCCAAGACCTGCAGAAATAGCTGCTTCCTTTCCGAAATTTCTTGAAAAATGAAGTCCTGTTATATTTTCATATTTTCCCGAAAGCTCTTTTATAACTTCATAGGTATTATCGGTTGAGCCGTCATCCACAAATATAAATTCACTTTCAATATTATTTGCGGTTAAAAGAGAATTAACCGTTTCGTATGCACCTTTTATACATTTTTCCTCATTAAATGCAGGAATAATTACGGATAGCATAAATAATCACCTTTTATATTGTTAATTTCATTACTGTGTTATATTCTTTTTTTCGGTTTTCAGATGTGTAAAAATCATTGAAAACTATATTTTTCCCCGTCATATCAGCCCCGCAGACAAAACCGGGATGAAACAGAATTTCTAAGTCGCTTTTTTTCTTTTTCGCCATTTTTATATAATGGGGTAAAATTTTATTTACCCTGTCATCCATTTTTCCCGATAAAAAAACTCCGCAAAAATAAGCCGTAGGCAGAGGATATTTTTTAAGCTCTTTTTTATTAAACTGCCATAAAAATTTCAGAAGACTTACTTTTATAATATTTATCAAAGAATATGTAAAATAAAGTGACGGGGTTTTTAAATATGGTAAAAAAGACTCTGTGGGAATTCTTAAATATTTTACATTTATTTTTTCTTCCCTTAAAACTTTTAAAAGAGCTTTGAAAACCTTTGGAATCATATGTGTATGCTGATGGGAGTCAATTAAGAAATCTGCCCCCTCGGGTAAAATGCTTTTCCAGAAAAGCACCTGAGCTTTTATCTCCCGATATACCTCATCCTCAAAGTTTTTGCCGTTTAAAAGACTAAGCTTCAAAAGACCTGTAAAAGTATTTTTGAAGTTTCCCTCTGCATCGGTAAGTAAAGAGAGCTTTAAACAATCGGACATACATTTCCCCTCAACAAGATTTAAATGCAAGGATACTTTGTTTTTGCCCGTTAATAATTCGCTTAAATCAACAGTATCAAAATTGGTAAATACGCTTACTTTATTAAGAGCCCCTGTTTCAAGGCATTTTTTGATATTTTCAGAAACTGTACCGCACAGTCCGTAATCATCAGCACAAATATATATCATCATTCTGCCCCCAATTTAATTACAATTGTATCATTTACAACTGCAATGCAACCTTGAGACGGCCACTCAGGCATTTCCATGACCTCTTTGGTTTGAGCTGTTTTTTTCTTTTCTTCACCATATACAAAGTTGTAATCTTTTTCACAGTAATCGTTAAGAGCGCTGCAAAGAACACTCTGCCCCACTGTTTCATCATCAGCTCGGATAATATATCCATCGGTTATTCCCGTAATATCAGGAGTTAGATTAACACTGTAATCACGGCTGTTTTCTAAAGCACCCAATACAAGAATTTTATCACAGTTTTCCGTACCGGCAGTTGTTTCAATTCTGTCTGCAATACGAATCAGTACACCGTAGGACTTTTCATAAGCCACTTGTGCCTTATGATAGCTTACATTGGATATTACAACAAAATTTGAAATTAAAATTACTGCTATAATCAAGATTGACCAGCATTTTATAACTCTGTGCTTTTCATCCTTGTCCGATCCTCTTTCATAAAGAATAAGAAAGAAGAGATAAAAAACCGAGTACCCCATAAGCATAAGATTATGATAGTCAACACTTGCATTGACAAATGCTAAAGCTCCTGCACCGAATACAAGCATTAAAGCCATAATAAGAATAACCAAAAGCTCTTTAGGTTTTTTATAAAGCTCATTTATTATTATGTATTTTATATAGTGGGCAAGTGTAAAAGCAAATATGAAAATATTAAGTAAAATATATAAATTAAAGCCTTGGGAAAAATCAAAAAAGCAATCAAGGAAAGTATGCTTAATTGAATATAGTGAACCCCTTATATCAATATTCGAAAGACTTCCCACCGAGCTTAAGCCCTGATATTCAAGCAGAGAGGATGAAAAGACGGTAAGCAAAAGCTTTAATATAACTGCATATATTACCGCTCCGCCTATTCCCGCAAGAAGTATAAAGAAAGCTTTTTTTATAATTATTTCTACCTTTTGCCTGTCATAAACAGCCTCATCAATAAGGAAAAGCAATATAAGCATTATAGTTACCGTAATATACGCCTGATAAATCCCCATTGCAAGAGCTAACAGCACCGCTCCAAGAATATAACGGGGTCTTTCCTTAGTCATAAAATAAGCCGAAAGGGTCGAAAGGAAAAAAGCAATACTATAACCATCTGCCACATAGTTATACATCATAACCGAAGTAACGGTAGGAAATGTTACAATAATTCCTCCCGTAAGAACAGCTGTTATATTACTTTTAACATCAAGGATTTTACATATATATACTGCACTCAGTCCGTGAAAAATTATTGCTATAAGACCGTTTAAAAACGGTAAATCATAAAATGAACTGAAAGAACATACAACAGGCAGGAACCATCTGCCCAGAGAAAGCATATTCTGAGGGTCATATCTGAAAACCAGCGAATCCCAGTTGGGAAGCCAGTTTGTTATCTTATAAAAATGCGCAATAAAGCCTGTGAAAAGAGCCGCAAAAAAACAAGCTCTCCACTGAGGCAATATGTAAGAATTAAGTTTTTTAAATGTTTTTTCAGGCATTACAAATCACTTCTTTTCCTCTAAAAATATTTTTCTGGTAATAAAGTTATAGCATAGAACTATCCCCATAGCTCCGAATTTAACAATAAGATAATATATATTTAAAAATTCCGTGCCAACCCATACAATTAACTCATTAAGTATAAGTCCGCCTGTGCTTAAGAGAACGAATATAACAAATTCCTTAACCTTGCTTTGCTTTTTCCCTTTAAATACAAAAGCCATACTTAATATGTAATTAACAAAAACCGAAACAACAAAGCCTATCGCATTTGCAATAAGCACATCAACGAAAAAAAGCTCCTTTAAAAGCACCAGCGTGCCTACATCAATAATTGCCGCAATAACTCCCACTACAGCAAATTTCAAAAACTGCTTTAACAATTTTTTCACTCCGTTTACAATAAATCGATTATATTATACTATAGAGAAGCATTAAATTCAAGAATAAATGAAAAATGATAAACCTCACTGCTTAGTCTGTATATAAAAAACGCCTAACGGCGTTTTTCGATAATTATTTAAATTCACTCTTATCTATATATCTTGCATAATATTCCTCATAAACCAGATCCTCATCGTGAATAATCTTTGCTGCCTCAACCCCTACATAGCGATAATGCCATGCCTCAAAGGAATATCCGGTAAGCCATTCCTTCCCCTTTGGATATCTTAAAATAAATCCGTACTCATGAGCGTGATTTAAAAGCCACTTATATTCGGGAGAATATTCAAAGACAAATTTTGTAGAGTTTATATCCACAGCAAGTCCGGTCTGATGTTCGGAATGTCCTGCTCTTGCTGAATAATTATCTGCATTTACTTTTCCTGTTGTTCTGACCTTGTTATTATAAAGGGTTCCCTGATAAGCCTCGGTTCTGTACGCCGAAACAACCCTCATTGAAAGACCTTCTTTCTTAGCCGCATCTGCCATCTCAACATATTTTTCATAAGCAACACCTGCAAGCAGCTGCTGACCTCCCGAGGTGTACGCCCTGTCCATAGCTACAAGGTTATACTGAGAAAAGTCCTCCGGCAATCTGTTATATTTATTTACAAGGACAAGAAGTCCGTAAGGGTACTCAGTTGTCGTCACATTTTCATAAAAGGGATAGTCAAGACCTACATTCACTCTGTAAACAACATCGTGGATACCGTAAGCAGGCACTTTACGGTGATAAGCTATATATCTTTGAAATTTCTCAGGATTAAAATCAGGATGCCAGCGCATATCCATTACATCCTTGACAGCCTTGTGATAATCGCTGTCATATACCGCCTTTTGTATATTAAGATGCCCGTTTTCACATAAAATACCGTCAGGACTTAAGGATGCCTGCAGCATAGCAAGAGGCATATATGTGATATTATTTTGTGAAACTGAGGTTTTATCAAATACCTTTTCAACCCCATTGACAATAAGCTTGTTATCCCCCGCAATATGATATATCATATCTCCGTCACGGGTTAAGGCCAGGATATTCAAATCACGGCTTCTGAAATAAATACTTGCCCCCATTTTTTCAAAAACATATCTTATGGGGACATAATGTTCACCGTTTATAACAACTGACGACCCCTCACTTATCTCACCGTTAAATTCAATCACAAAACCGGCTTCGGCACTTATCTCCTCACATGTCGCACAAACAAATGCAGCCATATTTAAAATAAGGATGCATACTAAAAATAATGATAATCTTCTTTTCATAAATTAACTCCATAATTTTTTTACGGAATTTATTATACACCGCCCCTTAAGGTGCGATGCAAGAGTTTTTTGTTAATAATCACTTATTTTTTTAGAAATCACCAAAGAGCTTAGCTATCCGACTGCTACCTCATTAAGAAGGCTATGACATCCGTCCTTTTTCAAATACTGTAGGGCGTGACGACCTCGGCACGCCGACAAACTCGTTGCCAAAGGCAACATATCGAGTTTACGAAGTAAAAATATAGAGTGCGAAGCACATATCGAGTTTGCAGGGCAAACATATCGAAAATCCAAAGGATTTATAAAAATCGGCGTGCCGGGGTCGTCACGCCCTACTAAAGCTAGCCATCGGAGAGCTATCCGACGGCTAAATGCAATTACATAATATAAAATTATGTTTCATCGGTCCGGAGCCTTGCCCTAAATCAAGGCCTGCCGAAAGTGCATCGGATATGTAATCTTTTGCTTTTTTTACTGACTCTGCAAGATTATACCCTTTAGCAAGATTTGATGCAACGGCACTTGATAATGTGCATCCTGTTCCATGAGTGTTTGGATTATCAATTCTTTTACCGTCAAACCATATAAGCCTGCCGTTTTCACACAGAAGGTCATTTGCATCATTTATACTGTGACCGCCTTTTAAAAGAACGCTGCATCCATAGCTTTTCTCAATATATTCTGCCGCTTTAATCATATCATCCTTATTTCTGATTTTCATATCCGATAAGATTTCTGCTTCAGGGATATTCGGTGTAACAAGCGTTGCAAGGGGTAACAGCTTCTCAGACAATGTTTTTATTGCATCTGTTTTTATAAGGGCAGAGCCGCTTGTTGCAACCATTACAGGATCTACAACAATGTTTTTTGCATCATAAAATTTTAATCGGTCTGCAATTACATCTATCAACTCACTTGATGATACCATTCCGATTTTTACGCTGTCGGGAAATATATCTTCAAATACCGCATCAAGCTGTTCTTTAAGAAATTCAGGTGTCGAATCCAAAATCGCTCTTACACCAAGAGTATTCTGTGCAGTAAGTGCCGTTATTACACTCATTGCATAAACACCGTTCATTGTCATAGTTTTAGTATCCGCCTGAACGCCTGCACCGCCGCTTGAATCGCTGCCGGCAATGGAAAGTGCGGTTTTCATTTTTGTTTTAAAGCAGAAGCTTTTGAAATCAGTTATATAATAATCTGAAATCTCTTTCATTTCTTTTTGCATCGACTCGTGCGAATCATATACCGCCGCTACAGTAAAGCCGTCGTCTTTAGCAGTTTTCAGCGCGTGAAGCACATCCTCAAAAACTACTGTTTCAGTTTTTTTCGTCCCAAGATGCTTCAAAGCCAGTCTGTATATTTCAGGGGTTTCTTTGCTGAATCCGACTTCTGTGCAGGTAAATATTTCTGAAAAATATTCATAGATATTCAGTCGTTTCAGAACATCCTCCACAACAGGTCTGTCTGTTACGGTTGCAATACACATCTTTACACCTGAACTTTGTAATCTTTTTAAAAAATCACTAATCCCGGGCTTCAGAACTACCTTTGTACGATATATTTCAGCCACCATAGTGTTTATGCCTTCTGCAATTTCATTAACAGTAAGTTCAATACCGTAATGTCTGCGGTAATATTCCGCCGCCTGTTCAAGGGTAAAGGTCTTAAAGACTTCGGCAAGATTTTCTTTTGGCTCAATACCGAATGATTTAAGATAATCTTCACCGAAAGTATCCCAGATGAACATAGAATCAACCAGGGTTCCGTCAAAATCAAAAATAGCGCCCTTAATCATTCTGATACCACCTTTTTTGTCATTTTTTTTAAGTTCTTTGTTGCAAATTCAATATCTTCTGAGGCAAAGATGGCACTTATTACTGCTATCCCCGAGATACCGCTGCCTTTAAGAGTTAAAACATTACCGTCATTAATTCCGCCTATTGCCACAACCGGAATATTTACTGCTTCGCATATTGCCTTTAATGTTTCATAGCTTACATCTTCAGCATCTGCTTTAGAGCCTGTCGGAAAAACAGCACCCACACCAAGATAATCTGCGCCCTGTTTTTCAGCAAGTAATGCCTGCTCTACCGTCTGAGCCGATACTCCCAGGATTTTATCGTCTCCAAGAACAGCTCTTACATCTCCTGCTTCCATATCACTTTGCCCGACATGAACACCGTCAGCATTTATCTTTTTGGCAATTTCAACATTGTCATTAATAACAAAAGGTATATTGTGTTTTCTGCACAATTTCTGTATTTCTGATGCTTCGTTAAAAAAGCTTTCTTCATCAAGCGTTTTTTCACGAAGCTGAACAAAAGTAACTCCGCCTTTAATAGCTTCTTCCACCTGTTCATATAAAGTTTTTCCATTAAGCCACGAACGGTCTGTTACTGCATATAAAAGCAATGCTTCTTTATCGAACTTCATATTTTGCTCCTTTGTTTAAAGCCTCTGCATCCATATTACAAATAGCATCTATAATGCGATTTCGCAAAGTAGAATTGCCTTCACCGGGCAATAGATTTGCACAACCGATTTCACCTGCAAGTCCCATCACGCATACTGCTGCTGCAACTGCTTTTGTCTTATCATCAGGATTTGCAACAGCAAAAGCAGTTGCAATCCCAGAAAGCTGACAGCCTGTGCCTGTTATTTTACTCATTTCCGGTCTGCCGTTACGAATTACATAACATTTCTCACTATCTGCAACAAGGTCAATCGCACCTGTTATTGCTATAACAGCTTTTGTTTTTTGGGAAAAGCTCTTTGCGAAAGCTATCATGTCTTCTAAATTATCATCTGTTACTGTGTCGGCAGCATCCGCATCCACACCTTTTGTTGTTCCAAAACCAAGTGCTAAAGTTTTAATTTCTGAAACATTTCCGCGAATAACATCGAACTTAATTGAATTCATAAGTTTGATTGCTATGTCTGTGCGCAGTTTACTTGCACCTGCTCCAACCGGGTCAAGCAAAACAAAATGTCCAAGCTCATTTGCTTTTGCACCAGCGATGAACATTCCTTCGATACTTTTTTGATTGAGAGTGCCGATATTGATATTAAGTCCGCCGCAAATAGATGTAATATCGGCCACATCCGCCGGCTCATCTGACATAATCGGGCTACCGCCACAGGCAAGCAATACATTTGCCACATCATTAACCGTAACATAGTTCGTGATGTTGTGAATAAGCGGAGATTTCTCCTTAACATTTTCAAGACATTTTCCTAACATAAATTACCTCTTTCTGCCGTATCGGCTGTTTATTAACTTAATAACAAACCTTGCCAAACAAAAAAGGAAGCTACCGACTTGGCAACTTCCTAAAGGCTCTTTGTTCCTCCTGACACTATGTATCAGGCATCCCTACGTTGGCATTATCCAAATCAGGTTCTCGGTCGAAGGTCGCACCTTCCTCTCAGCCTGTAATACAAGCTCCCGTTTCTATTAAGTTTAAAGATATTATATCACTTTCAGAAAAATTTTGCAATAGTTTGAGATAAATTATTTTCTTCATGTTAAAAAAAGGATGATAAAGAGGCAACTAAACCATTCGGTTTTAGGTAAGAACCGAATAGTTTAGTTGCCTCTTTTAATAAATCTACCATTTGAAAATTTAGATGTTCTCTGCGGAGCAGTTTCGCCTTTTTTTAGACAATTTATCCGCATAAAGCATCTCATCTGCATATCTAAAAGCTTTTTCTGGAGTATCTTTAATCAATGAATATCCTTTTGA
>JAZOVB010000015.1:0-1676 GCA_045658425.1 Clostridia bacterium
TTTTTTCATCATATCAACAGGAATACCACGACCATTATCGCGTACGGTAATACTGTTATCAGCATGAATGATTACACGAATATCATTACAAAAACCAGCCAAAGCTTCGTCAATACTGTTATCGACAACTTCATAAACTAAATGATGTAAGCCACGAGCAGAGGTACTGCCAATATACATTGCCGGTCTTTTACGTACTGCTTCCAAACCTTCTAAAACGTGAATTTGGTCTGCACCATATTGACCATTAACTGCTGTAGCTTCTTCAATATCAATGTTATTCGCCATGGGTACCTCCTAAAAATTACTGTAAATAGCATCCGCGAGGAAATCTTCTTCCACGCGTTTTTTTAACGTTAAAGCAGAAATAGCAGATAAATAAATTATATCCTTAGTCAAAATACAACTGGAACAGCCTTCGCCTTCGGATAAATCTACAATTGTATATCTGTCTTTATATTTTTCAACATATTCCTTATAAACTACAGATTGAGGATCACGCACATTAAAAATGGCGATAATCTCACTATTTTTTACCATACAATCTGAACCAAGGTGTAGATACATTTTGATTCCTCCGTAAATAAGCCAAACTGTTCTCAAACATCTTATCATCAATTTCGTCAGGGCTCTTGCCGGTTAAAAACATAACTGCCATATGACAATCAAATTCATCTGCCATATCAAGGCGAACCCTTTCAAAATAAGTATTCTGTAAACTATCCTTAACTGCGTTAAATAAAATTCTATCACAAGAAAAATATTTCCCACAATCTTCATATTTCAGCCAAGGCTGTACCTTTAAAAGTTCTGCAAGTTTAAACTTTAAAACTTCCTTTTCTTCACGGGTACATACATCACATAAAGCATTATCTGATTGCACGATTACTCCGCACTTGGCACAAGGTTTGGTATATTTTTTTACTTCATTAACAGCTTCATCACTAGCTTCCGGCTTTTCGTACTGTTTAATTTTACTACTAGCCTGAAAGCTAATTTTTTTGATAACCATTTTATCCGGTAAGAAGTTGTTAATTTTTTGCAAGAGCAAATCCTTCATCATAAAAAGCTCGTTGGCTAAGATAGAATTTGCTGTATGAATAACAAGCTCGTTACCTTCAATTTTATGAACGCAGCAATATTTTGCTAAACGCTCACCACAAATTTCTACCCAATTGCGATTTAGCAGATATTCTGCATACTTTTGCTTAACAAAAACACTTTTACTTTTTTCTTCTTTAGAGCCGGAGGTAAATAATGTATTGATTATTTCCCCGGGAAGCTTAATATTATTGTGCATTTTTAAGCCTTTCTTATAGATCCTTGGGTAATTTCAAAATAAGCATTGCCTGCCAATTCAGGAATAAGCTCTCTATCATTAACAGTAATAAAGGTTTGCACCTTACCGTCAATAAAGAGTAAGAGTTGGGCACGTCTGCTATTATCAAGTTCACTCATTACATCATCTAAAAGAAGAATGGGGAACTCGCCAATTTCGCGACGTACATACTCTAATTGGGAAAGCTCCAGTGCTAAGGCACCACTACGTTGTTGACCTTGACTGCCAAAGGTCTTCGAGGACATATCATTCAAAAGCAACACGATATCGTCGCGATGGGGACCGATGCCCGTAATTCCCCTTAAAATATCCATACGTTGTCGCTCTGCTAGTTTAT
>JAZOVB010000016.1:0-21520 GCA_045658425.1 Clostridia bacterium
GACCACATATCAGGTCTGTAGGGCGTGACGACCTCGGCACGCCGATAAACTATGCAAAACATATCGAAAATCCCATCAGGGATTTATATTACACCTTTTCAAAAATCCTCCCACCGCTAAAGCGGTCCCCCCTCCTTTAGGCAAGGAGGGCTTTCGGGCGGTAATAAACACCCCTACCGTCTTGTTGGCGAAGCAGATGCATTAATTTCCGAACCCGTTTATTGTTGGATTTTTTCACCACTGCTTCGTTAAAATACTCGCAAATATGTGATACATCGAGAGGGGATTTTTGTTCAAAATGCAAAGCATCCGTACCCATAAGATTATTTCCCCCTGAAAAAGCGTATAAAAAAGATGATTATTAAACGAAAAAAGGGTAATAATCACAAAAAGTGATTATTACCCAACGCCCGAAGCTGTATTAAGATACTGCGAGTGGCTTTTTTCGTTTAATAGGCGCTTTTTTTACGCTTTTTTACGCTTTTTCCTATACGCCGTATAGTAGTTCGCCGTATGTAGGGAATGGCCAGTACTCTGCACCCATCTGTGCTTCACATTCATCGGTGAATACTCTGACTCTTTCCATTAAAGGAACTATTTTTTCCGAGCAGAAGAAGGCTTTTTCCTCTGCTCCCTCTATGGTCTTCAATTCCTTTGTAAGATTTTCAAGCTCGTTGATATTTTCATAAACAAAATCTGCAAGAGATGAAAGTCTTGTTATGATACTTTTTTCATAATAACAGGGAAGCTCAAGAGCTGTTTTTCTCTCATAAGTAGAGATAAGATCACCTGTAAATCCCGATACGGCAGGTAATATATCCTTCTTTATCATATCCACCATAGTAAGAGCTTCAATATTTATAACCTTAACATAGTTTTCATACTGAATTTCCTGTCTTGACAAGATTTCGCTTTCGGTAAATATGGAATGTCTGGCAAAAAGCTCCACATTTTTCTTATCTGAGAACAGTTTCAGAGCTTCGGGGGTAGTTCTTAAATTAAGAAGTCCTCTTCCCTCTGCCTCTTCAACCCATTCTGCCGAATAGTTATTACCGTTGAAAATTATTCTCTTATGTTCCTTAAAGGTTTTCTTGATAAGCTTATCCAGCTCTTTTTTGAAGTCGGAGGCATTTTCAAGAATATCGGCAAACTGTCTTAACTCCTCGGCAACCATAGTATTTAACATATAGTTTGCACAAGCGATGGACTCGGAAGATCCAACCATACGGAACTCAAACTTATTACCTGTAAAGGCAAAAGGCGAGGTACGGTTACGGTCGGTGGTATCTTTTGGGAATTTAGGTAAAACATGAACACCGATTTCCATTTGTGTGTTACCTTTTCCCACATATTCCTCTCCGGAAATAATTGACTCTAAAATTTCTGTAAGCTCTTCTCCCAGAAACATTGATACAATGGCAGGAGGAGCTTCGTTAGCACCAAGTCGGTGGTCATTTCCTGCAGAAGCGATACAAATTCTAAGTAAATCCTGATATTCATCAACCGCTTTTACAACAGCCGCAAGGAAAAGTAAAAACTGCGCATTATCCTGAGGTGAATCACCCGGTTCAAGCAGGTTCACTCCGCTGCCTGTAGAAATTGCCCAGTTATTATGCTTACCGCTTCCGTTAACCCCATCGAAAGGTTTTTCGTGAAGTAAGCATACAAGGTCATGCTTTTCAGCAATCTTTTTCATAACCTCCATTGTAAGCTGATTCTGGTCGGTAGAAATATTGGAGGTGGTAAATATGGGGGCAAGTTCGTGCTGAGCGGGTGCCGCCTCGTTATGCTTGGTCTTTGCTAAAATACCAAGCTTCCATAATTCCAAATCAAGCTCTTTCATATACTCGGAAACTCTGGGCTTAATGGTGCCGTAATAATGGTCGTCCATCTCCTGCCCCTTGGGAGGCTTTGCCCCTAAGATTGTTCTTCCTGTATATATAAGGTCTTTTCTTAAATCGTAATATTTTTTATCAATAAGGAAATACTCCTGCTCTGCCCCAACAGTAGGCAGAACTCTTTTTTCCTCTTTGCCAAAAAGCTTTAAAATTCTTAAAGCCTCACGGTTAATTGTTTCCATTGAACGAAGAAGAGGTGTTTTTTTATCAAGAGCCTCTCCTGTATAGGAACAAAAAGCTGTGGGAATACATAAGGAATCATCCTTGATAAAAGCATAAGATGTAGGGTCCCATGCGGTATATCCTCTTGCTTCAAAGGTAGCTCTTAAGCCTCCGTTGGGAAAAGAAGAAGCATCAGGCTCACCCTTTATAAGCTCTTTACCCGAGAATTCCATTATAATTTTTCCGTTACCCTCAGGGGAAATAAAACTATCATGCTTTTCTGCGGTAATACCTGTCATTGGCTGGAACCAGTGGGTATAATGGGTTGCACCCTTTTCAATAGCCCACTCTTTCATGGCATTGGCTACCACATCGGCAATCTCTTTATTTAAGGATTTTCCCTGCTCCATTGTCTTTTTTAAGGATTTATAAACATCCTCGGGAAGTCTTTCACTCATTACCTGCTCGTTAAAGCACATACTTGCATAAAGTTCAGGAATTCTTGACATCTTATTCTCCTTCTATGTCCTTATAGAAAAGGGGCATTCTTCTTTTGTGTGCAGAACGCTTGAAAGCCTTGTCTATAAGTTCAATATCCTCTTTCTCACCTTCACGGTTAAGAATGTAATTATCTATCTTTTCGTAGGAAATCCCCATTTCCTGTTCATCTGTCTGCCCCTCGTAAAGAGCAGCAGAGGGAGCCTTTGAGATTATATTTTCGGGAGCCTTTAAGTATCTTAAAAACTCATATATTTCTTTAACCGTCAAATCGGATATGGGATTAAAGTCACAGGCACCGTCACCCCATTTGGTGAAATATCCCATATATCTTTCCGAACGGTTACCCGTTCCTGCCACAAGGTATCCCCTCTCCTGGGCAAGAGAATAAAGAGTAATCATTCTGAGTCTGGGGTTCATATTGGCATCGGCAAGACCGTTAACCTTATAAACCTTTTCTACGGCACTCTTTAAAGCAACCTTAGTCTCGGTTAAGTCAACGGTAACCGTTTCAATACCAAACTGCTTTGCGGCATTTAAGCCATCCTCAATATCCTCGGTATAGTTTCTTTTAGACTGGCAGGGCATCATAACCCCTAAAACATTGTCGGTAGCCATTTTACATAAAATACCCACTAATGTACAGTCCTTACCGCCACTGTTACCGTATATAATACCCTTTGCGCCCGCGCTTATTAAAAGATTTTTTATAAATTCAACACGATTTTTGGTTTCTTCCTTATAATCTCTCATTTTTACTCCAAAGTTTCGTTTGTTTCTGTTACTTCTTCCGTTGCTTCTTCGGCTTCCTCTTCCTTTTCAACAACGGCAACCGAAACAACCTTAACATCATCTTTAAGTTTCATAATCTTAACACCCGAAGTATCACGCCTTAAGACAGAAATATCTTCAACCCCTGTTCTTATGATAACACCCTCACTGGTTATAAGCATTATATCATTTTCATCGGTAACTGCCTTGATTGCGGCAACATTACCTGTCTTATCATTGATTTTGTAAGTTCTTATACCCTTACCGCCTCTTGACTGAATTTTATATTCATCCATTTCGGTACGCTTACCCATACCGTTTTCGGAAACAACAAGAAGCTTGGAATCCTCTGATACAAGACAAGCTCCCACTACAAAGTCGCCGTCTCTTAAGCGTATACCTCTAACACCGTGAGCAGTTCTTCCCATAGGACGGACATCCTGCTCGTTAAAGCGGATTGCATTACCGTGATGAGTACCTAAAATTACATCATTATCGCCCTTGGTAATCTCAACCTTGATAAGCTCGTCATCCTCGTTAAGGCCAATAGCATTAAGACCGCCCGAACGGTTTGAGTTATACTCGGAAAGCTTGGTTTTCTTAACAGTACCCATTCTGGTTACCATAGTTAAGTAGCTTTCATCATCAAATTCCCTTACAGGAATTGTAGCAGTAACCTTTTCGTCTGAATCAAGGCTAAGTAAGTTAACAATAGGCATACCCTTTGCAGTTCTTCCTGCTTCGGGAATCTGATACCCCTTAATCTTGAACATTCTTCCCTTATTTGTAAAGCAAAGAATAAAGTTATGAGTGGAGGTGGTGAAGATATGCTCAACAAAGTCCTCCTCCTTGGTAGCCATACCCGAAATACCTCTTCCGCCACGCTTCTGACTTCTGTAAGTATCGGTTTTAAGACGCTTGATATAACCGGTATGAGTCATTGTAATAACAACATCCTCTTCCTCAATTAAATCCTCGTCATCTATCTGTGAGTAATCAAAGGTAATATCAGTTCTTCTTTCATCACCGTATTTTTCCTTGATTTCGGTAAGCTCTTTCTTAATCTGCTCATATAACAGACCCTTATCCCCTAAAAGTGCCTCATATTCGGCAACTCTTGTCTTAAGCTCCTGATATTCCTCTTCAATCTTTTCGCCGTTTAGTCGCTGAAGCTGAGCAAGTCTCATATCAAGAACACTCTGAGCCTGTATATCTGAGAAGCCAAAGCGTTCAATAAGTCTTTCCTTGGCATCGTCATAAGAATTTCTGATTATATTTATAATTTCGTCAATATTATCAAGAGCTATTCGTAAACCTTCCAAAATGTGCATTCTGGCTAAGGCTTTATCTCTTTCAAACTTAATTCTTCTGGTTACAATTTCTTCCTGGAAGGTTATAAAATGACCTAAAACCTCTTTTAAGCACATTAATTTCGGTCTGCCGTTATGAAGTGCAATCATATTAACAGAGAAAGAATCCTGAAGTCTTGAATATTTATAAAGCTGGTTAAGTACAACTTGCGGATTTGCATCCCTTTTTAAAGAAATCTCAAGTCTTATACCTGCTCTTTTTGATGAATGGTCCTCAATATCATCAAGACCGTCAATTTTCTTATCCTTAACAAGATTAGCAATAGATTCAACCAATACTCTCTTGTTAACCTGATAAGGAAGCTCGGTTACTATAATTGAATAGGAGCCGTTCTTCTTTTCAACAATTTCAGCCTTTGCACGAACAATTATTTTACCTCTGCCTGTTTCGTAAGCACTTCTTATTCCCCCTCTTCCCATAATGGAAGCATAGGTGGGGAAATCAGGACCTTTGATATACTCCATAAGCTCTTCAACGGTAATATCAGGGTTGTCCATCTGGGCAATAACACCGTCTAAAACCTCGCTTAAGTTATGAGGCGGAATATTTGTAGCCATACCAACCGCAATACCCGAGCTTCCGTTTATTAAAAGGGTGGGTATTCTTGTGGGAAGTACGGTAGGCTCAACTCTCTTTTCATCAAAGTTAGGAATAAAATCTACTGTATTCTTTTCTATATTTTCTAAGATAAGATTTGAAATCTTGCTCATTCTTGCTTCGGTATAACGGTATGCAGCCGGGGGGTCTCCGTCCACCGAACCGAAGTTACCGTGACCGTCAATTAACATATATCTCATTGAAAAATCCTGAGCAAGTCTTACCATCGCATCGTAAACAGAGGCGTCACCGTGAGGGTGATACCTACCGATAACATTACCTACGGTTGTAGCCGACTTGAAGAAAGGCTTGTCGTAAGTAAGATGCTCTTCGTGCATTGAATAAAGAATTCTTCTGTGAACGGGCTTTAAACCGTCACGGACATCGGGAAGCGCTCTTGCAACAATAACGCTCATGGCATAGTCGATAAATGCTTCCTTCATTCTTTTTTCAATATCAACATCCACTATAGTCTGTGTATCAAAATATTCCTCAAAATGAGAATCTATTTTATCATTTGATTTATTAGCCATTTTAAAGTTCCTCTTTCAATAATTTTACACATCAAGATTAGTAACATACTGGGCATTTTCTTCAATAAACTCTCTTCTCGGCTCAACCTCATCACCCATTAAAATACTGAATATCTGGTCCGCCTTCTGAGCATCCTCCAAAGTAACCTTTAAAAGAATTCTGTTTTTCGGGTCCATGGTGGTTTCCCATAATTCCTCAGGGTTCATTTCACCAAGACCTTTGTAACGGGAAATATCCACCTTTGCATTGGGGTCTCCGTCTTTAAATTCTTCACTTATACGGTCTCTTTCCTCGTCGGAAAATGCAACCTGACTCTTTTTACCTCGTGTAAGCTTATAAAGAGGTGGCTTTGCAAGATAAATATGACCTGTTTCAACCAGTGTTCTCATAAATCTGAAGAAGAAGGTTAATAAAAGAGTCTGTATATGAGCACCGTCAACATCGGCATCGGCCATAATGATAATTTTATCATATCTTAGTTTCTCTATATTGAATTCCTCACCGATACCTGTTCCCAGAGCCTGAATAACAGGCTTTAGCTTATCGTTTCCGTATACCTTGTCTGCTCTGGATTTTTCAACATTCAGCATTTTACCCCAAAGAGGAAGAATAGCCTGATACTTACTGTCTCTTCCCTCTTTGGCACTACCGCCCGCCGAATCACCCTCCACTATGTATACTTCGGTTTTAGTGGGGTCTTTTACGATACAGTCGGCAAGTTTACCCGGAAGGGAATTAGTGCCTAAAGGTGTTTTTCTTGTGGCTTCTCTCGCCTTTCTTGCAGCTTCTCTTGCGCGGGAGGCTGTCATAGCCTTTTCTATTATAATTTTAGCAATCTGTGGATTTTCATTTAAGAAATCACCGAATTTTTCATTAATAAGAGAGGTTACAATTCCTCTTACCTCACTGTTACCAAGCTTTGTTTTGGTCTGGCCCTCAAACTGTGCTTCGGTAACTTTAACGCTGATTACAACTGTAAGACCTTCTCTTACATCATCACCTGTTAATTCGGTATCATCTTTCTTTATTATGTTCATTTTCTTGGCATAATCGTTTATGGAACGGGTAAGAGCCGCTTTAAATCCTATTTCGTGATAACCGCCCTCGGTGGTGTGAATGTTATTGGCAAAGCTGGTTATTGATTCTGAATAAGAATCGGTATACTGCATTGCTATTTCAACATAAGTATCACCCTTCTGACATTCAACGAAAATAACATCCTCATGAATAGGTGTTTTTCCCTTATTATTATATTCAACAAAGGATTTGATACCGCCCTCATAGCAAAGATTTTTCTGTTTTTTCTCTTCGCCACGGTTATCTGTGAATACTATGTTTATACCACGGTTTAAAAATGCCTGTTCTCTTAAACGGTCAAGAAGTGTATTGAAATCATAATAGGTTTCCTCAAAAATTTCCGGGTCTGCAAGGAAAGTAACCTCTGTACCCTTTTTGTCGGTTGTACCTATAATTTTGGTAGGCTCTACCGCCTTGCCTCTTTCAAATTTAAGATAGTGTATATTCTTTCCGTCATAAACCTTAACCTCAAGATAGGTTGACAGAGCGTTAACAACAGATGCACCAACACCGTGAAGACCGCCCGAAACCTTATACCCCGAACCGCCGAATTTACCTCCGGCGTGAAGCTTGGTAAAAATAACCTCTAAGGTTGAAATTCCCATTTTCGGATGAATACCGGTGGGAATACCTCTTCCGTCATCCACTACGGTAACAGTACCGTCTTTATTCAGGTCAACGGTAATATTCTTACAGTATCCCGCCAAAGCTTCGTCAATGGCGTTATCAACTATTTCATATACAAGGTGATGTAAACCGCGTATGGAAGTGGAGCCAATATACATACCGGGTCTTTTACGAACTGCTTCCAATCCTTCCAGTACCTGAATCTGGGATTCGTCATAGGTTTCTTCAACCTTGGTATTATAGCCCATAATTTCCTCTGTCATTTTTTAAACCATTCCTTTCCAAAGATCTCTTCTTAAGTGTTGCGCTCGAAAGAGACGAAACATATATATAACTATCCCCTTTTTCTTTTACAAGAACAAAGGATTTAGGTAAATCATCATTAACATAGATAACCCTGTCTTTTTTACTCATATTTACCAAAAAATCTCTGGTTATCCCCGATACCGAGGTGTTCTCAATATCAAATATGGCAATAATGTTTTTCATATTTACGGTGTAATCTTTACCAAGATGTATAAACATTTAAACAATCCTTCCTTCCTTTACAAGATAAGATTTATAAGGGTACTTGATTTTTTTGTATAAATCCTTATCAGTACAGGTTATAACCGTCTGATTATCCCTTATAAAGTTTAAAAGTTTATTTTGCCTTTTAATATCAAGCTCGGATAAAATATCATCTAAAAGTAAGATAGGATTTTCTCCTAAAATTTCTTTCATAAATTCAAATTCGGCAAGTTTTAAGGATAAAATTACCGACCTTTGCTGTCCCTGTGAAGCAAATACAGCCGCATCCTTGCCGTTTAAGTAAAACTCTAAATCATCCCTCTGAGGACCTATTAAGGTAACTCTTTTTAAAAGCTCTTCCTGTCTTACTTTTTTAAACTCATTTTTGTAAATTTCTTCAATTTCCTTTACCGAAGCAGGTATATCCTTACAAATTCCCGGCTTGTACCTTATTTCTATATTTTCCCTGTTATCCGAAATATAGTATAAGGCTTTGGTGGCAAGTTCGGAAAGTCTTATTATAAATCTTAACCGGTAAAGTGTTATTTTAGCCGCAAGGGAGGATAGCTTCTCATCATAAACATCAAGAAGCCCCTCATTTATATTAACTTCCTTTAAATGATTATTCTTCTGGTTAAGTACCCTTTTATAATCCTTTAAAATTCTGTAATACTCCGGCTTTATCTGGGAAATATCCGTATCGGTAAACCTTCTTCTTTCCTCAGGAGAGCCTTTTATCAGATTAAGGTCCTCGGGAGAAAATATAACTGTGCTGAATACACCAAACAAGGCTTTTTGTCTCGAACGGTCTATGCCGTTTACCGTAAGCTCTTTATTTTTGTTTTTATATAGCTTAAAGGAAGCGGTCTGCTCCCTTTTCTGAGAATCAAATACAATCCCTGCTTCCCCCTCGGATGCGTCAAAGTTTATAAGCTCCCTGTCCTTTGCACCTCTGTGAGACCTTGAGGAAGAAAAAAGATAAATACTTTCTAAAATATTAGTCTTTCCCTGAGCATTTTCCCCGAAGAATATATTTATTCCCTCATATAAATCAATTTCAAGCTCTTTATAATTACGGAAATTTTTTAATTTAAGCTTTTTTAATTTCATCAGTTAGTTCTTAATTTTAAAGGAAGGATAAGATAAATAAATTCATCTGTATCTACACCCTTTATAACAAGCGGATTTAAAGAAGATGTAAATTCCATCTTTATTTTCTTCACATCACATGCACGAAGTGCATCAAGTAAGTATTTGTGATTAAAGCCGATTGTAAGATTATTTCCGTTTGTTTCACATGAAACAGTATCTTCCGCCTTACCGTTTTTGGTAATTGCCGACATATAAATCTGATTATCGGTAATATCAAGCTTCAGAGGACTCTTAACATCAGGAGTAATAACAAGTGAGCTTCTTATAATAGCATCTACAATATCCTTTGTATCTGCAGTAACGGTTAAATCACTTGCTGTAGGAATAATATGTTCATAGTTAAAGAAATCTCCGTCAATTAAGTTAGAATACATAATAACATTACCAAGCTTTATATTTACTCTGTTACCTGTAAAGCAAAGCTCGATATTTCCTTCTTCATCATCAATAATTTTCGATAAATCGCTTAAAGTCTTACCGGGAATTATATAAGAATCGGAAATTAATGTGCTTCCTATTTCAATCTTTCTGTAAGAAAGTCTGAAACCGTCTAAGGAAACAACCTTTAAAATATTATCTTTAATATCAAATAATGCACCGGTTAAGGTTATCTTCTTATCATCAGTACCGATTGAGAAAGAAACCTGTCTTATTATATTTTTCATCTTCTGCTTATCAACAGAAATTTTAATATCTGAATCTCTGTAATCAACCGCAGGGAAATCCTGTGGATTAAGACCGTAGATTTCATACTTTGAATAATTAAGCTCTATATTTGTCTTAAAGCTTTCATCACAGCTTACAGAAACTATACCCTCAGGAAGCTTGGATACGATTTCATATAAAATCTTCGCATTAAGAACAACTGCACCCTCTTCTTCAACATTACCTGAAAAATTGGATTCAATTGCAATCTTTAAGTCGTTACCTAAAAGCTTAATGTTTGAATCGCTTGTTGCCTTAATAAATATACCCTCTAATATAGGAGCGTTTGATTTACTTGAAACGGCTTTTAAAACAATATTGATGTTTTCTAAAAGCACACTCTTATTACAGGTAAACTTCATACTATATTCATTCCTTTCATAAATAAATATATATTTTAATAATTAATATATTATATAAATAAACAAATAATAATATAATTATTATATTATAGGCTGTTCATTTGTTTAAAACTCACTTAAGCCCTTAATATATAAAGAAAAACATAAGTTCAAAAAATTTCCGTAACTTTTTTATTACTTATAACATTCCTTTTTTTAAACAGTCAATGTTTAAAAAATTATGTTTATTTGTTCAAAAATATGTCCAAATCTTTTCCTTATAATTATATCACATTTTATTGAAAAAATAAAGCACTATTTTTCAAAAACGCCAAAAATTTAAGTTTAAATGAGGTTTTCTATATTAGCTATGATTTCATCTATTGAATCCCTAAACTTTTCGTCTGACTCAATTTTAGCCTTTATCTTATCAATTGAGTTAATAACGGTAGAATGAGTCTTACCTCCGAAGCGTTCCCCGATTTTATCCAAAGGAACATCCAGAACCTCTTTTATAACATACATACAAATCTGTCTTATGGTTAGAATTTCAGCTTTTCTTGAACTGGTATTTATTGAATCGGGTTCAATATCATAGAATTTACATACCTCGTATATAACAGCATCCATATTAAGAGCTTTTGCCGGTTTTGAATCATCCATATCGTGTAACAGGGAAATTACAAGTTCTTTTGTTATCTGCTTATTGGAAAGAGTTGAATATGCTATAAGTCTGTTTAAAACTCCCTCGATTTCTCTTACATTGTCCTTAAAGCGTTTTGCAATTATTTCAATACATTCGTCGCTTACTTCAATATCTTCTGCCTGAACCTTCTTTTTAAGAATAGCAAATCTTGTTTCATAGTCCGGTTTTTTAATATCCCAGGTAAGGCCTCCCTCAAATCTTGAGGTAAGTCTTGCATCCAGCTTGGATATATTTCTCGGAGGACGGTCTGAGGTTATAATAACCTGCTTATTTGACTGAGTAAGATGGGTAAATGTATAGAAAAATTCTTCCTGACAACGGTCTTTACCACCGATAAACTGAATATCATCTATCATAAGTACATCCAATGTTCTGTACTTTGCTCTGAATTCATCAATTTTATTATCCTTTATACTGTCAACCAATTCAATAACAAATTGTTCCGAGGTTGTATATAAAACTTTTTTTGTATTGTCCTTTTCTAAAATTGCATTACCCACTGCCTGCATAAGATGGGTCTTACCAAGACCTACATCTCCGTAAAGAAAAAACGGATTATAGGATGTACCCGGTGTATTTGCAACCGATTGTGCAGCTGCACAGGCAAATCTGTTATTTTCACCTATAACATAATTTTCAAAGACAAATCTTTTCTGAAGATTTGATTGCTTATAAAAGCTTTCATCAATATGTACCTTGCTTTTCTCTTCTCTGTCCTCATAAAGCTCTTTTATATCATCCTCTAAAACAACATTAACTGTTTTTATCTGAGGATTTAAAATTTCCGCACCTGATTTAATTAAGGTTATATATCTTTTTTCTATCATATCCTTATTAACATCAAGGGGAACGGATAAAATAAGTGTATCTTCTATTACATCATAAGGCTTTATGGTCTTTACCCAGGTATTAAAGCCCATAGGGGAAATTTCCTTACATTCTTCTTCAATAAGGTCAAGTAATCTTTCCCAGAAATCTATTATATTATTCATTTTATGATTTTTTCCTTTCAAATGTATTTTCAACACCCTAAAACCCTTTATTTATAGGCTTTTTGGGTAGTTTTAAACAAAAAATGTTCAAAACTTTTCTTAAAAGTGTTTAAAAGTCAATTATTAAGTATGTCAACGGATAGACAAGTTATTAAGAATTATTATCATTTATTTTACATTTTTTTACAAAATATTCTATAAGTTGCAATATTATGTCAAGTATTCTTTCAACAGGAAAAAAGTACCGAATTTAAAGTGATTGAAGCAGTTTTGAACAAAAAATGTTCAAAACTGGCTTTAAAACTGTTGAAAAGTGAAAGTCTTATATATCAATGGTTTGGGCATTTTTTATAGTTTACATAATATATTTTACAAGTGAAACTAAAACTTATTTTTAAACCGTTGATTTAAAGGGATTTTTACTGTTTTTATAAATTATTAATATATTATAAAAATTTTAAAACTCAAATTCAGACTGTGTAATTCAAAAAGTAAAAATATTTGAAATCAACAGGGGGTGGATGATTATTCCACCCGCTTATAATTTATTTTTTTATAATGTAATTTTTGTAATTCCGCCCATATATGGAACTAAAACTTCCGGAATTGTAACCGAACCGTCTTCGTTCTGATAATTTTCTAAAATTGCGGCAACAGTACGGCCTACTGCAACCCCTGAACCGTTAAGAGTATGAACAAACTGAGCTTTTTTATTAGCTTCGTCCTTATATTTAATATTTGCTCTTCTTGCCTGATAATCTTCAAAGTTAGAGCAGGAAGAAATTTCAACATATCTTTCGTATGATGGCATATATACTTCAATATCATATTTTTTAGCTGCAGTAAAACCTAAATCACCTGTTACAATATCAACTACTCTGTAAGGAAGTTTAAGTAACTGAAGTACATATTCTGCATCTTTAGTTAACTTTTCAAGCTCGTCATAAGAGGTTTCAGGCTTAACAAATTTAACAAGCTCAACCTTGTTGAACTGATGCTGACGGATAAGTCCTCTTGTATCTCTGCCTGCACTTCCTGCTTCCGAACGGAAACATGCGGAATAAGCGGCATGTTTAATAGGAAGTATATCACCATCTAAAATTTCGTCTCTGTAAAGGTTTGTAACAGGAACCTCTGCAGTAGGAATTAAGAAATAATCATCATTGGTAACTTTAAATACATCTTCTTCAAATTTAGGTAATTGACCTGTACCTGTCAAAGATGCACGGTTAACCATATAAGGTGGGAAAATTTCAGTATATCCGTTATCCGAATGTGTATCAAGATAGAAATTAATAACTGCTCTCTCAAGTCTTGAACCTAAACCTTTATAGAAGGTAAATCGGCTTCCGGTAACCTTTGCAGCTCTTTCAGGATCTAAAATATCCAAATCCTTACCTATATCCCAATGTGCTTTTGGAGCAAAATTAAATTCTCTTACTTCACCCCATTTTCTTACCTCTACATTTTCTTCGTCAGTAAATCCAACAGGTGCATTTTCGTTTGGAATATTCGGAATTCTCATTAGATTGAATTTTAATTCTTCATCAATTTCATTAAGTACTACATCCATACTCTTAATTTTTTCAGAAAGCTCTTTCATCTCATTTAAAATTTCAGAAACATCCTTGCCTTCCTTTTTAAGAACAGGAATTTGTTTTGAAACAGTGTTCTGTTTATTTTTTAGTCCTTCAACTTCAAAGGTAATATCTCTTCTTTTTAAATCAAGTTCAAAAACCTTGTTTACCTCATTTGAAACATCGTTACCTTTTTTTGCTACTAATTCTATAACGTTATCCTTATTTTCTCTTATTAGTCTAATATCTAACATAAAAAATCCTCCATTTTTTAACATATACTCTAAAAGGCTCAAAAATTAGTTTTAAGCAATTTTATCCCTTTTTAATATCTTTAATCATTTTTTTAAAATTCTTTCGAACTGAATTAATTTGAGAGGTCATTTTTTTACCAATTATTGGAAAAAATTCCAAATTCTTTCCAAATCATCATTTCCGTAATATTCTATTTCAATTTTACCCTTTTTCTGACCGTGTTTAATCTTAACTTTTGTGGAAAGGGTTTTTTCAAATTTTTCTTCCATTGATTTTATCTCAATGTCAAGCTGAGTTAGTTTCTTCTTCTTTTTAGGCTTCTTTTCACCTAAACTTTTAACAAGAGCTTCAACCTGTCTTACATTAAGACCGTCTTTTATAATTCTTTTTGCAATTTCAATTTTTAAATTATCATCTTCAATTGCAAGTAATGCTCTTCCGTGTCCCTGAGAAATCTCACCTGATATAAGATATTTTATAATTTCATCGGGAAGATTTAAAATTCTTAAAGAATTGGCAACTGCAGAACGGCTTTTACCTACTCTTTTTGAAATTTCCTCCTGAGTCATTGAAAATCCGTCAATTAAGGATTTATAACCTTTTGCTTCTTCAATGGGGTTTAAATCTTCTCTTTGTAAATTTTCTATTAAAGCAACCTCTGCTGCTTCCTTATCGTCATAATTTTTTATAATTGCAGGAATTGTCTTTAACCCTGCAAGTTTTGCAGCACGCCATCTTCGCTCACCTGCAATAATCTGATATCTTCCCGATGGGGTTTTAATAACAATTATGGGAAGAATAACACCGATTTCCTTTATTGAACCTGAAAGAGCCTCTAAGCTTTCTTTATCAAAATTCTTACGGGGCTGGTCCCGGTTAGGCTCAACATCTATAATATTAAGCTGAGAAACAAGATTTTCCTTTGGCTGTAAATCTATATCGGAAATCATTGTATTAAGACCTCGTCCCAAGCCTTTTTTTAGTGCCATTATAATTTCACCTCTTATTTATTTTTCTTTATAACCTCTTTTGCAAGAAGTGTGTAGCTCTCGGCACCCTTACAGTATTTATCATAATAAATAATGGGTTGACCGAAGCTGGGAGCTTCCCCAAGCCTTGTGTTTCTTGGGATTGCAGTTTTGAAAACCTTATCCGGAAAACAGGACTTAACATCATCTGCAACTAAAATTGAAAGGTTTGTACGGGTATCAAACATTGTAAGAAGAATACCTTCAATTTCAATATGGGGATTAACCGACTGTTTTATAATTTTAATATTTGTAGTTAAATCCGATACTCCCTCCAGAGCATAATACTCACACTGAATGGGAATAAGTACGCTGTCGGTAGCACAAAATGCATTTAAAGTAATATAATTTAAGGAAGGCGGACAGTCAATTAAAATGAAATCGTACTCATTCTTAACAGACTTTAAAGCCTCTTTTAATATGTATTCCTTATTATCCTCTTTATCAATAAGAAGCTCTGCGCCCAGTAAATCCATATTACAGGGGCAAATGCTTACATTTTTAAACTGTGTAACCAGAATACAGCTTTTGATATTGGTTTTTTCAATAAGCACATTGTATAGGTTATATTCACATTTATTTTTATCTATTCCAAAGCCGCTTGTTGAGTTACCCTGTGGATCGGCATCAATAATCAAAACCTTTTTTCCCAAAGCACCAAGACAAGCGCCTAAATTAACGGTGGTAGTAGTTTTTCCTACACCGCCTTTCTGATTGGCAACAGAAATAATTTTACCCATTTTTTCACCACTTTTCCATATAAAAATCCATTTTAAACTTTACTATTACATTATAACACAGTATTTTTCAAAAATAAAGTATTATTTTTAAAAAAATAGTTCTTTAAAATCTAAAAAATGTTTCACGTGAAACATAAAAATAAAAGAAGAAATTTTTTTTGTTTCACGTGAAACAAAAAAGCCCCTATCTTTCTTGATAAAGGCTTTTCAGTCAGGTTGTAAAAACAAAGAATTACCGGCTTTTATAGGGAAAAATGTGTGGAAAGTCCTTATTTTAAGCGGGTTTCTCTGCTTTCATTCCTTTGTTGCTCCCTGTAAAAAAACAAGGAACAGGGACTGTCATCTGTCATATATTATATGACAAATAACGGTAAGATGTATTTGGAAGGTAAGCCGATCATAAATTACTGACCGGCAGGTATTTTTATTATTGCCCGTCATTATATTTTTTATACTTTTTTCTTTACAAAATACTAAAAAAATTATATAATAATAGTACAGTAATAACAGTACAGTATTTATGAGGTTTAAAATGATTAAAAAGAAATGGGTAGCTAATGAGGAAATTCCCGGAATGATTGAAGAACTGGCACAGGAAACGGGATATGATGAAAGCTTAATAAGAATTTTAATAAACCGTAAAAACACAACAAAAGAGGATATTGATAATTTTTTAAATCCCTCTGCCGACAAGCTTTTTGACCCTTTTTTATTAAATGATATGGATAAAGCGGTTGAAAGAATAAATCAGGCACTAAAAGAAAATGAAAAGATTTTTATTTACGGAGATTATGATGTGGATGGGGTTACCGCCTCTTCCCTTTTATATACTGCGTTAAAGGAATTAGGTGCTGATATAGAGATTTATATTCCCGACCGTGAGGGCGAGGGGTACGGTCTTAACTTAACTGCAGTAGAAAAAATAAATAAGCTTGGAGGAAAGCTTGTTATTACCGTGGATTGCGGTATTACCGCTTTGGAGGAAGCAAAGTTATGCAGGAAGCTTTCTATGGATATGATTATTACCGACCATCATACCTGTCCTGATTTATTGCCCGAGTGTGTTGCGGTTATCAATCCTAAAAGAAAGGATTCAACCTATCCTTTTTCCGAACTTTGCGGTGCAGGAGTTGCCTTTAAGCTTTGCTCGGCTTTAGGGGTTATTAACGATAAACTTCTTGCAATTGCGGCAATAGGAACGGTGGCTGATATTGTTCCCCTCATTTCTGAAAACCGTATAATTGCATATCTTGGAATTGAAAGACTAAGAGAAGGAATACTTGAAAATATAAATATTCTTACCTCGGTTACGGGTATGGATTATAAAAATATTAATGCAAGGGTTTTAAGCTTTACAATAGCCCCCAGAATAAATGCTGCAGGCAGAATGGCAACGGCAAAAGAGGCTGTTGAATTTTTTATTACAGAGGATAAAGAAAGAATGAGAGAGCTTTCAGAGTATCTTGATTCTTTAAATGAGGAAAGACAAAATACCGAGAGAGCGATTTTGGAAGAGGCAAAGGCTCTTATTGAAAAGAATAATGAGGATAAAAATCCCCTTATTGTTTTATGGGGAGAAAACTGGCATGAGGGAGTTATAGGAATAGTTGCCTCAAGGCTTACCGAAGAATATTATAAGCCCAGTGTTTTAATTTCGGTAAATAACGGTATGGCAAAGGGGTCTTCAAGAAGTATCAAGGGTTTTAATATTTATGATGCTCTTTCTAAAGTGTCGGAGCTTCTTACAAAATTCGGAGGGCATGAGCTTGCGGCAGGTCTTTCCCTTTGTGAAAAGGATTTGGAAGGCTTTAAGGCAAAGCTAATTGAAAATTCCCGGGAAATCTTTAAAAATAACAGTTTTCTGCCTGAAATTACCCTTGACTGTGAGCTTAAGGGGAAAAATATAAATGAAAATTACTTTGGCTTCTTAAAGAAATTAGAGCCATTTGGTATGGGAAATCCCGAACCGGTATTTTTAATAAAAAATGTAAATGTAAAGAACGCCTTTTCCTTTTGTGAGGAAAAGCACATGCGTCTTAATATTATAAAGGACGGTAAAGAGCTTGAAAATATAGGCTTCGGTCTTGGTAAATATGCCCCATCTTTACGAGGCGGGGATAAGCTCCATATTGCCGCAACCTTGGGAATAAACGAATATAAAGGAATAAGAAGACTCCAGGGAGTCATAAGAGACATAAAACTTGTAAAGTGAGATAGCTATGGAAGACATTTTATTTGACCGTTTAATAGAAAAAATGGAAAAAGTTAATAAGAAAGTAAACCGGGATTTTATAAAGAAAGCATTTTTCTTTGCCAAGGAAGCACATACCGGTCAGTTTCGTGTGTCCGGTGAACCTTATTACGAGCATCCTTATGAGGTTGCTATGATTTTAGTTGACCTTGGTATGGATGATGTAACTATTGTTTCGGCACTTTTGCATGATGTTCTGGAGGATACCCAGGTAACACATAAGGAAATGGAGGATATATTCGGCTCAGAGGTTGTTGCTCTGGTTGAAGGGGTTACCAAGCTTGGTAAAATTCCCTATTCCTCAAAGGAAGAACAGCAGATTGAAAACTTAAGAAAAATGTTTCTTGCTATGGCAAAGGATATAAGAGTTATAATTATAAAACTTGCCGACCGTCTTCATAATATGCGTACCATAAAGAGTATGCCGGATAAAAAAAGAAGAGCTAAGGCTCTGGAAACAATGGAGATTTATGCTCCCCTCGCTCACCGTCTTGGTATTTACAGTGTAAAGTGGGAGCTTGAGGATATATCCCTAATGTATCTTGATCCTGTGGCCTACAAGGAAATTTCTTCCCATATCGCACAAAAACGAGTGGAGAGAGAGGAAGCCTTAGAGGAAATAAAAAACAGCATACAGGGAAAAATAGAGGAATTGGGAATAAAATCCACCATTGACGGAAGAGTTAAGCATTTTTACAGTATTTACCGAAAGATGTACAGTAAGAACCGTACTCTTGATTCCATCTATGACCTTTTCGCAATCAGAGTTATTGTTGATACAATTCCTGACTGTTACAGCGTTTTAGGTGTTGCCCACGAATTATATAAACCAATGCCGGGAAGATTTAAGGACTATATATCCATGCCTAAGCAGAATATGTACCAGTCCTTACATTCAACCCTTATAAGCTCTAACGGTACACCCTTTGAAATTCAGATAAGAACCTTTGATATGCATAAGACTGCTGAGTACGGTGTTGCGGCTCACTGGAAGTATAAAGAGGGTAAATCTGCCGCTACCGACCTTGACAATAAGCTTACCTGGGTAAGACAGCTTCTTGAAATTGAAAAGGATAATGAAAACCCAAGTGAATTTATAAGCAACTTAAAAATCGACCTTTTCTCAGACGAGGTTTTTGTTTTCACCCCCAAGGGTGATGTTATAAGCTTACCTTCGGGAGCAACTGCTATTGACTTTGCTTTTGCCATTCATTCACAGATTGGCTGGAAGATGGTGGGTGCCAAGGTAAACGGCAAAATTATTCAGCTTGAAACCCCCCTTAAAAACGGCGATGTGGTTGACATAATAACATCGGGTCATACTATGGGGCCAAGCAACGACTGGTTAAAACTTGCAAAGACCAGTCAGGCAAGAAATAAGATAAACGCCTGGTTTAAAAAGGAAAACCGTGAGGAAAATATTAAAAAGGGCAGAGAAATTTTAGAAAAAGAGCTTAAAAAGGTAAATATAAGCTTAAAAGACTTTGAACATCCTGAACTTCAGGCATTTGTGCTTAAGAAATTTTCCTTTAACCATATAGACGATTTCTATGCAACCTTAGGCTTTGGAAGAATTTCCTTAGAGAAAGTAATGAACAGGGTCAAGGACTACTATGCAAGAAAGAATATTCAGCTGGATATTGAAAATCTTGTTTCCAAGCCTGTTAAGACAACAGGAAAGAGCAATTCAGGTGTTATCGTCAAGGGAATTGATAACTGTCTTGTAAAATTTGCAAAATGCTGTAACCCCGTTCCGGGTGATGATATTATCGGCTATATTACAAGGGGCAGAGGAGTTTCGGTACACAGAGCCGACTGCCTGAGCGTATATAATATAGAGAAAAACGAGGGGGACAGAAGCCGTTTAATCGATGTTAACTGGGCAGATACCAATAAGGGAGTATATAATACCGAGCTTCTTATTACTGCCAATGACAGAACAGGTCTTTTAGTGGATATAACATTAGCTTTAAACGAGCTTAAAATTCCTTTAAGAGCGTTAAATGCCAAAACTACAAAGAATATGCTTTGTCTTATAAATATCACACTGGAGATTGATTCTTACGATAAATTATCAAGAGCAATCACTAAAATTCAGGGCATAAAAGAGGTAATAGGAGTGTCAAGAACGAGCAAATGAAAGTAGTAATACAAAGAGTTTTAAAATCAAGCGTTGAAATTGATAAAAAAATCAAGGGAGAAATAGGAAAGGGGCTTAATCTATTAGTGGGAGTAGGCCCCGAGGATACTCTTTCGGATGTAAAAAAAGCTGTTGAAAAGATAATAAATTTAAGAATATTTGAGGATAATGATGGAAAAATGAACCTTTCTTTACTTGATATAGAGGGTGAAGCACTGATTATTTCACAGTTTACCCTGTATGCAGATATAAGAAAGGGACGCCGTCCCTCTTTTACAGGTGCGGCAGCTCCCGATAAGGCAAATGAACTCTATGAAAAATTTATTGAGGAAATGGAAGCTAAAATGCCCGGTAAAATTCAGACAGGTTCTTTCGGTGCAGATATGAAAGTATCAATTTTAAATGACGGTCCGGTTACAATTATACTTGATACTTCCCTTCTGGCTTAGCAGTTGATAAATTATGAAAAATAAAGGAATTATAAAAATAACCCGCGAGGGAAATGTAAGCTTCAGATTCAATGATTTCTACATAGAAATATTTGGCTCGGCACAGCTTGAAAAGATTGTATCGGTAACGGATTTTGATAAGGAAACCGGCTACATAGCGCTTGAAACCAATTACGGAGAAGAGTTTTACTGTTTGTCGGAAACGGTAGATAATATGGATTTAGCCCATAAATTTAATATTAAAGAAATTTTTAAAGACTGTGACGGCTGGGAGATAAAATAACAGCAAAAGTTTTTAAAAAACACTTGACAAATTTTAAAAATGTAGTATAATAATATAGTCAGCAATAAAACTGACTTATATTTGCAGGTGTGGCGGAACTGGCAGACGCGCTGGATTTAGGTTCCAGTGGGAAACCGTGCAGGTTCAATTCCTGTCACCTGTACCAAAAAAAGACATCCATTGGATGTCTTTTTTTGTGTTTGTGTCCGCAGGGCACAACATCATTTTGCGACAAAGTCGCAAACACTATTTCAGGCTTTGCCTGAACATCATTCCGATGAAAGAGGACACAAAATGATGTTATATATTAAATACAATCAAAAAAAGGATGTGCTATCACATCCTTTTTAAATTTACATTATAACCTTTTTAGCCTTTTTCATTTCTTCCTTGTTTTTAAGGATAATTGTACAGGCTTCCTCAAGTGAACATATAATCTGTTCCCCTGTTATCATATTTTTTAAGGCTACCTTTTTTGCTTCCTCTTCGTCGCTTCCTAAAATTATGGAGAACGGAATAGAAAGCTTATCGCCGTAGGAAATCTTTTTCTTGAATTTTCCTTCTTCCAGATAAACCTGGGTGCTTATTCCCGCTTCTCTTAAGCCTGTTGCAACTAAAAGTGAATAGGATAAATCCTCACTCATAGGAAGAACAAGTGCATCAACGGGATTTTCAAGGGTACGGTTTAAAAATTCGTTTTCACAAAGCACGTGGAAAAGTCTTGTAAGACCGATTGAGATACCAACACCGGGAAGGGATTTTTTAGTGTAGTATTCGGCAAGATTATCATATCTTCCGCCGCTGCATACACTTCCGTACTCAGGGTGTTTTTTAATAAAGGTTTCATAAACTGTTC
>JAZOVB010000017.1:0-1000 GCA_045658425.1 Clostridia bacterium
AAGGATTAAGAAGCGAATTCATATTTTTAAAACTATCCCAAATGAAGCTTTTAACAGTTATCCCCTGTGCAACTGTCGGAATCTTATATTTAGTTTTAAGTTCTTTTGTTTCTCCCTCAGTTAAAAATGTATAAGTATCCGAAATTATGTCAATTACCTCTCCGTCTTTATATATCTGCGTTATCAAAACTGCAGTTTCAGGGAGCCCCGCGCCTCTTTTAACCGTAGTTTTCACAGTAATTTCCTCGTCACCCGTAAGTTCATCAAGTAAATTTCCCGAACCATCATAGTAGTTGAATGATTCAAGCTTCAAATCTTCCAGGGCAAGAGCTGGCAAAGGCAACATAACAGCACAAATTACCATTAATAACGCCGACAAAAATCTTTTCATAATAAACCTCCCTTATTCACTCTGTTTTTTTATTTCATTTATTGTTTCATTGGTGTACTTTTTAAACATTCTGCAAAAAGACGGCAACGAATCGTATCCGCATATCTGAGCAATCTCATTCACTGTAAGCTTACCCTCTGCAAGCAAATCTTTCGCTTTCTGCATTTTAATAGTTATCATATACTCTTTTAAAGACATACCTGTATATTTTTTAAACATATGCGAAAGATAATTTGACGTGTAAGAAAACTTTTCAGCCACATACTTTACCGAATCAATTTCAGTATAATTTTGTTCCATATATTTTATAACGCTGTATATAATGGTCTTCTTTTTTTCCATTGATATATCAGGAGAATATTTTACTGAAAGCTCATCCGAGCAATTTCTGTATCCCGACAAAAGAATAACCTTCATTATATACTCACACATTTGACGGCTCATCTTTTGTTCGTTGTAAAATTCATCCATAAGAGTGTTAAAAAGATATCCCGAACTCATTTTATCTTTTATCACAACACTTCTTACATTTTCATAAAATTCTCTTAATTCCCGAGGCGCCCCGGAAAGTAAATCAAAAGTAAAATATATAAATCTTAATCTGCTGTT
>JAZOVB010000018.1:0-1950 GCA_045658425.1 Clostridia bacterium
CCCAATGAAACAGATGAATATGCCCTTTGCTTTGGCTGCGGGAACAGCCCTTGCCATTATACTTCCAAGGGCAAAGAAGAAAAAAGAAGCTTAATTAAGGGATGAGCAACACCTCTTCCCCGAATTTAAGAGGCTCATTAACAATAATAAAAAGGGCAGAAAACAATGCTTTGAAATAGTCAATAGTTAGTAGACACAAAAAAGGAACAAAATTAAGCTGTCAGATCAATCCTGTATTGAACTGGCGGCTTTCTTTTTAATTTACGAACAGGCCTTATGTAGTTGAAATAATAAATGGTATTTGCAACTGTTTTGTGTATGTCATCACACTTACAATATTTAAAGTGTGATGACATAACGTCCTTAAATCGTCCAAAAAAAGATTCCATAACAGCATTATCTCTTGGAGTTCCGGCTCTTGACATACTTTGAATAACGTTGTATGATTTAAGTAGGTTTGAATAGCCTGCAGATGAATACTGAACGCCTTGGTCGCTGTGCAAAATGATAGGGGTGTCAGTATTTTTTGCTTTTTCAAGAATACGTTTAGCTGGTTTCATAACAAGTAAATTATCAAAAACATCACTTAATTCCCAATCTACAATTTCGTTATTAAACAGGTCCAAATAACAGGCAAGATAATACCACTTCCCATTGTTTTTGATGTATGTAACATCTGTAACAAGCTTCTGTAACGGTTTATCTGAACGAAAATTCCGATTAAGTATGTTTGGATATCTGTTATGTTCAGTTCCTGTAGTAGTAGGATACTTTTGTTTTCTGGTAAAACCGTTTATTCCTAACCGCTTCATTGATTTGAACACAGAGATATCTGATACTGCTAAACCGTATTGATTTAACAAGGTATCCGCTATACTTCTATAGCCTTGTGAGGGATAATGAGAGTGAATATCCTCAACAATATAATCCAACTCAATTTGTTGTCGTTCGTAACAGTTCAATGTTCCTTTTCTTTTCAACCATTTGTAGTAACCTGAACGAGATACCTCGCATGTATCACATAATTCCTTTACAGAATAATTTTCACTTTCTTGCTCGATATACGCATAAATTTGTTGTATTACTTTCTTTTGGCATCGCCCCTTTCCAGTTCTATGGATTTTTTTAAACGAGTAATTTCCCCATGCTTCTTTAGTAATTCTCGTTTCAATAGTATAATTTCATATTCTAACTGTTCAATTGGTGTAAGTTGTTTTTTTCTATGATATTTGGCAAGAGAATTACCTGGTTTTCGCTTATTAACAAGAGCAGCTTCTCCTCCTTCTAAATATTGCTTTGTCCATTTATGAATTTGAGCATTATATATCCCTGTTTCACATTCTAAACCTCTCAATGTTTCTCCGGCTAAATTTCTCTTTACCAATGTTAATTTTTCTTCTTTACTGTGGTATGTATTTGTTCCGCCTTTTGGTCTCCCCATTTTAATTTCTCCTTTACCGCCGATATATCGTCTGGTTTTGTGAATGAATATTTCTTACCATATTTATCAAAAAGAGGTATTTTATGTCTATTTATGATGAAATTGGTAAGTGTATAGTTTTAAATCGCAAGATAAAAAATATGACGCAGGAAAAGCTTGCATTAGAATGCGAAATAAGCCCTTCTTATCTTAGACTTATTGAACACGGAATTGCAAATCCAACAATTAACGAGCTTTTGAAAATTGCTGAGGCTTTAGGTGTTGAACTTCAAAATCCATTCCCGTTTCCTGTTTTAGTAGATGCTGTATGAATAACAATTCAAATTTCTTCTGTTTCTTTTATAAAAATAATGATGGTAGACTTTTTTGTGTCTACCATCATTATATCATTTCAAGTGTTATTCTTCTGCCGTTTTTAATAGCTTAATATCAGTTCTTTTTGTGCTTTGGCTTTTTTGAATGGATATTGTTAAAATACAGACTGCGTACAAAATAGCCTATTATCATAA
>JAZOVB010000019.1:0-1509 GCA_045658425.1 Clostridia bacterium
CACATTATCCAACTCAACCATAAACTGCTCAAAGTCAATATTAAACTCAATTTTCAGTTTATCCTCTCTGCATATCCCGTGATATTTCATCAACATACTTTTGAATAAAAATCTTTTAAAAACAAATGCTAAAAACGAAGTATAACTATTCTCGGAGGTGCATTTTGAGTAACAGATTAAATAATGAAAAAAGTCCTTATCTGCTGCAGCATAAGGATAATCCTGTTGATTGGTATGCGTGGTGTGATGAAGCTTTTGAGAAAGCCGCAGAAGAAGAAAAACCTGTTTTTCTGAGTATCGGATACAGCTCCTGTCATTGGTGTCACGTGTTCGCCCATGAAAGCTTTGAGGACGAGGAAATTGCAGATATTCTCAATAAATATTTTATATCCGTAAAGGTTGACAGAGAAGAAAGACCCGATATCGACAGTGTATATATGTCAGTTTGTCAGGCGTTTACGGGGAGCGGTGGTTGGCCTACTTCTATTTTTATGACGCCGGATAAAAAACCGTTTTTTGCAGGTACCTATTTCCCGAAAACCTCGCGAGGCAGTATGATAGGCTTCAAGGAGCTGCTTTTGGCAATACATGATAAATGGGACAGTGACCGCAGCTTTCTTTTAAGACAAGCAGACGGTATCATTGAACATCTGAAGGAAAATACATTTTCCTCTGAAAATGCGGATAAAAGCCTGATTGAGGATGCAATAAAACAGTTTTCTGTACTGTACGATGAAAAATACGGCGGATTCGGAAAAGCTCCGAAGTTCCCGACGCCCCATAACATTATATTTTTACTTTCTTATTACGAACGGTATAAAATTCCTTATTGTCTTTCTATGGCAGAGCATACACTTATGCAAATGTTCCGCGGAGGTATTTTCGATCATATAGGCTATGGCTTTTGTCGATACTCAACTGATAAAAAATTTCTTGTGCCGCATTTTGAAAAAATGCTGTATGATAATGCTCTTTTAATTATGGCGTACTGCAAAGCATATGCCGCAACTGAAAAACAGATATATCTTGTAATTGCAGAAAAAACTGCTGAATATGTTGCCCGTGAAATGACCTCTCCCGAAGGCGGATTTTACAGCGCCCAGGATGCCGACAGTGAAGGTGAAGAAGGTAAATACTATTTATTTACCCCCGACGAGATTGTTGAACTGCTCGGTAAAGACCGGGGTGAATTGTTGAGTCGTCATTTTGATATAAGTGGCAGGGGTAATTTTGAAGGGAAAAATATTCCCAATCTGCTTCACAGCAGTCTCTCGGAAGGTTCATTTGAAGATTGCCTTCCAACGCTTCGTAATTACAGAAAGAACAGATATTCTCTACATCTTGACGATAAAATTTTAACGGTGTGGAACAGTCTGATGATTGCTGCTTTGAGCGAACTTTATTTGCACAGCCGTGATAAAAAGCACCTTGAAGCGGCTAAAAAAGCAGATGAATTCATAAGCAAAAATCTGTGTGAAAAAGATACTCTTTTTGTAAGCTTCAGAGACG
>JAZOVB010000020.1:0-6863 GCA_045658425.1 Clostridia bacterium
GATAAATTATCCGAAAGAGGTGCTAAAAAGTGAAGCAGAAAAGACAAAGAGCAATTCTTGAACTGATAGAAAAAGAAGAAATTTCAACTCAGGAGGAGCTTACCGAAAAGCTTAAAAAAATGGGTTATAAGGTAACCCAGGCAACAGTATCCCGAGATATTAAGGAGCTTAAGCTTCTTAAGGTACATTCAGATAAAAAAGGAAATAAATACAGTCATGTTTCGAGTAATCTTTCCAAAAATGCTTCAGGCTCCAGTGCCAAGCTTTTTACCATTATAACCGAAGCGGTTACCTCGGTGGACTATGCCAATAATATTGTGATTGTAAGAACTCTTCAGGGGATGGCACAGGGAGTTGCTTTTGCAATTGATAATCTTCATGAGGAGGGGATTATGGGGTCAATTGCAGGTGATGATACCATTATGGTAGTAACCAAAACCGAAGAAAATGCGGCAAAACTTGTGAATGCCATAAAGAATATATAAGAGGAATAAAAAATGCTTAAAAGTTTGTCAATATCCAATGTTGCTGTAATCAAGGAAGCGGTTATTGATTTTGAAGGCGGACTTAATATTTTAACAGGTGAAACCGGCGCCGGAAAATCTATAATAATCGACTCTCTTAATTTAATAATGGGTAACAGAGCTTCAAAAGAAATTGTGCGAACCGGTGAAAAGTCGGCTCGTGTTGAGGCTTTATTTGATATTGACGAAATTATGGAAAATAACCTTTCCGAGTTTGGTATTGATGCTTCAGGAGGAGAACTTTTAATATCAAGAGAGGTAAGTGTCGAGGGGAAAAACAATATCAGGATAAACGGTAATCTTTCCACACTTGCAATTCTCAGCAAAATCGGTAAAGAGCTTATAAATATTCACGGTCAGAACGAAAATCAGGAGCTTTATAACAGTGAAAAGCATATAACCTTGCTTGATAATTATGCAGGAAACGATGAGCTGTTAAAGGAATATAAAGCTGAATTCAAGGAAGCAAAAAGAATAACCGATGAAATAAATGAAATAAATACTGACGAATATGAAAAGGAAAGAAAACTCGGTCTTTTAAATTATGAAATTGAGCTGATAGAAAATGTAAATCTTAAAGAGGGCGAATATGAGGAGCTTCTTGAGAAACGTAAAATTATTGCAAACGGAAAGAAAATTTCCGATAACTTATCCGCAGCATACGATCTCATTAAAAAAAGTTACGGACATCCCTCCTGTGATGAACAACTTTCGGATGCTATGAAAACAGTAGGGGAGATTGCTCCTTTTGATAAAGGTATTGAGGAAATACATACTAAAATAACCGATGCTTATTATGCTCTTGAAGACGCTTCAGAAGCTTTAAGGGATTATATGAATTCCTTTACCTTCAATGAGTATGAAATAGATGAAATAGAAAAAAGAATAGATGAAATAAATGATTTAAGACGGCGCTTTGGCAAGGACTATGAAACAATTATGTCTTACCTTGAAAAGATTAAAAAGGAAGCCGAGGATATAAATCTGTCTGATGAAAGACTTTCAAAGCTTAAGGAAGAGCTTAAAATAAAGAAGAAAAATCTTCTTGTCTTAAGCAGTAAACTAACTGAAAAAAGAAAGAATGCGGCAGCTTTGCTTGAAGAGGATGTTATGACGCACTTAAACGAGCTTAATATGAAAAATGCTCTCTTTAAGGTTGATATAACAGAAGAAGAAAAATTCTTAAAAGACGGTGTGGATAAGGTGGAATTTTTACTAAGTGCCAATGCAGGTATGGATGCAGGAAAGTTAAGTAAAATAGCGTCCGGCGGCGAACTTTCAAGAATTATGCTGGGGATAAACTGTGCGCTTTTAAAAACCAATACCGTGCCTACCGTAATTTATGATGAAATAGATACAGGGGTAAGCGGCCGTGCCGCACAGAAAATTGCGCAAAAGCTGTGGTATGTTTCAAATAACAGACAGGTGCTTTGCGTAACCCATCTTGCCCAGATTGCTTCAATGGCAGATACTCATTTTCTTATTGAGAAAAAAGTGGAGGAAAATTCCACACATACCAATGTAATAAAAATGAATAAGGATATGATAGTGGACGAACTTGCCCGTATTATCGGCGGTGCGGTAATTACTGAAAATACCAAAAAAAGTGCAATAGATATGGTAGAACAGGCTCAAAAATATAAGTCGGGTGAGATGCTGTGATAAGTAACGGTCTTGTAAGAGAAGTAAAGGATAATAAAGCCCTTGTAAGATTTATCAAAGAGTCTGCCTGTGGCGGAAAATGTGCCTCTTGCGGAGGATGTGGTGTAAAGCCTATTGATGTGTGGATAGATAATACTCTGTCACTTGTTCCCGGAGAAAGAGTAGAGGTTAAATCCCCAAGCTCAAAGATTTTATTATCCGCTTTTATAACATATATTTTCCCTCTGTTGGCCTTTATGTTTGCTTATGTTTTATTTGCAAATATAGTAAATAACGGATGGGGCTTGTTTTCGGGTGTTATCGGATTTTTTCTGTCCTTTCTTGTTGTAAGACTCTACGGAAAAAAACTTGATGTTACCTACAAAATGCTAAAAAGGATTGACTGATATGGAAAGAATAACGATTTTTGTAGGCCACTATGGAAGCGGAAAAACCGAAGTGGCAGTAAACTACGCAATAAAACTTAAGGAAGAGGGAAATGATGTAATAATCGTTGACCTTGATATAGTAAATGCCTATTACAGAACAAAGGACAATGAAAAAATGTTAAACGATATGGGTATCGAGGTAATATCCCCGACTTATGCAAATACCAATGTGGATATACCCTCGCTTCCTCCTCATTTGCTTAAAGTATTTGCAGATAAATCGAAAAAAATTGTCTTTGATGTGGGTGGTGATGATGCTGGTGCAACAGCGCTTGGACGGTTTTTTGGTTATTTTTCACAAGAAAACTACCAAATGTATTCAGTAATAAATACTAAAAGACCATTGACTGAAACCAAAGAAGATATTATAATTATGATAGATGAGATTAATTTGAATTCAAGACTTAAGATAACTGGTCTTATCAATAACACCAATCTATCCTATGAAACTACCTGTGATGATATTTTAGAGGGAGAAAAAACGGTGTTATCCGTATCAAAAGAAATTAATCTGCCTTTTATATTTACATCTCTTCTGGAAGAGTATGTTTCTGAATATAAGAAAAAAACTGACAGTAAGCTGTTTCCTGTAAAGAAATATCTTAAACTGCCATGGCAAAATTAGAATGGGAGGTTTTCAAAATGGCAAAGATTACTATTAATGAGGAATTGTGTAAGGGTTGCGGACTTTGTACAACTGTCTGCCCTAAGAATTTACTTGTTTTATCCAAGGATAAGCTAAACAGTAAAGGGTACCATCCTGCTGAAATGACTGATGAGTCTAAATGTATCTCATGTGCATTTTGTGCAACAATGTGTCCTGATTGTGTAATTGAAGTAAGAAAGGATTGATTATAATGGAAAAAGTACTTATGAAGGGTAACGAAGCGATTGCTGAAGCCGCTATCCGTGCGGGATGCAGACACTTCTATGGTTATCCTATAACACCTCAGACAGAGGTATCGGCATATATGGCAAAAAATATGCCTAAAGTAGGCGGTTTATTTATGCAGGCAGAAAGTGAAATCGCCGCTATAAATATGGTGTATGGTTCTGCTTCCGCAGGTGTTCGTGCCATGACATCTTCTTCAAGCCCCGGTATCAGCTTAAAGGCAGAGGGAATATCATACATAGCAGGAGCGGATTTGCCTTGTGTTATTTTAAATATTGTCCGTGGAGGACCGGGTCTTGGCGGTATTCAACCTGCTCAGTCTGACTATTTCCAGGCTACAAAAGGTCTTGCTCACGGTGATTTTAAATTAGTGGTTTTAGCACCATCCTCAATTCAGGAATGTGTTGACCTTACTATGGAAGCATTTGATATAGCTGACCAGTACAGAATGCCGGTTATGCTTATGGGTGACGGTATGCTTGGTCAGATGATGGAGCCTGTAACCTTCGGTGCTTATGAGGGAAGAAAATTACCTGAGAAAACATGGGCAACAAACGGTACAGGGCTAAAGAGAGGCCACAATGTTATAAATTCTTTATATATTGACCCTGATACTCTTGAGAAGACAGTTCTTGAAAGAGATAAAATGTATCAGACCATAAAGGAAACCGAAGTTAAGTATGAAACTGAAAATATTGAAGATGCAGATATTATTATGGTTGCATACGGAACAATCGGAAGAATTGTTAAGAATGCAATGAAGAAAGCGAGAGAAGAGGGCATTAAGGTAGGTTTAATAAGACCTATTACCTTATGGCCATTCCCGGAAAAAGTTATAAATGAAGCGGCTGATAAGGCAAAAGCATTCATTTCGGTTGAAATGAGCACCGGTCAGATGGTAGAAGATGTAAAATTAGCCGTAAACGGTAAAGCTAAGGTTGACTTTTACGGAAGAACAGGCGGAGTTATTCCTTCTCCTGATGAAATTTTAGCAAAAATCAAAGAAGTTGCAGGAGGTATAGAATAATGAGCGTAGTATTTAAAAAACCACATGCCCTTGCAGATGTACCCCTACATTACTGCCCGGGTTGCACACACGGTATTGTGCCCAGACCTGTTGCAGAGGTAATTGACGAGCTTGGAATAGAGGGTAAAACAATCGGTATTGCACCGGTAGGTTGTTCTGTATTTGCATATAACTATTTTAACTGTGATATGGTAGAGGCTGCTCACGGACGTGCTCCTGCTGTTGCAACAGGTGTTAAAAGAGCAAATCCTGACAATGTTGTATTTACCTATCAGGGGGATGGTGACTTAGCCGCTATCGGTACAGCTGAGACAGTTCATGCCGCAGGCAGAAGTGAAAATATCACTATTATCTTCATTAATAATGCTATTTACGGTATGACGGGCGGTCAGATGGCTCCAACATGGCTTGTTGACCAGATTACCCAGACAACTCCTTACGGAAGAAAACCTGAAACTCAGGGTTATCCTATTAAGGTATGTGAAATGCTTTCTGCACTTGACGGAACAACTTATGCAGAAAGAGTTGCAGTTAATAATGTAAAAAACATCAGAAATGCTAAAAAGGCAATAAAGAAAGCATTTGAAAACCAGATTAATAAGAAAGGTTTTTCAATTGTTGAAGTTCTTTCAACCTGTCCTACAAACTGGGGTCTTGCTCCAACTGAAGCATTAAAATGGGTGGAAGAAAAAATGATGCCTGTTTATCCTCTTGGTGTATATAAAGATAGGGAGGATGTGTAATTATGAATCATGAAATTATTCTTGCCGGTTTTGGCGGTCAGGGTATATTATTTGCAGGTAAATTACTTGTATATACCGGTATGATATTTGACAAAGCGGTATCCTGGTTACCGTCTTACGGACCTGAAATGAGAGGCGGAACATGTAACTGCCATATCATTTTAAATGATACCTCGGTAGGTTCTCCTTATGTAGTAACACCAACCGAAGCAATAGTTTTAAATAAGCCATCCTTTGAAAAGTTTGAAGGAAGCATTGTTTCAGGCGGTAAGCTTTTTTATGACAGTTCTCTTTGCGATAACGAGCATAAAAGAGACGATATTGAATATATCGGAATTCCTGCTACCACAATGGCTTATGAGTTAGAAGCTTCACAACTTGCCAATATGGTAATAACAGGTAAGGTTTTAAAGGAAACAGGTATGTTTGAGCTTAACGATGTGTTTACTGCACTTGAAAAGCTTATTCCTCCGAAAAGAGCACAGATGCTTGATATTAATAAAAAGGCAATTGAAGCAGGATTTAATTATTAAAATATAAAAAAACAAGTTGTAAACCTTTGCTGTTTTGCAACTTGTTTTTTTATGCGTTTTTTACTAAAAAACACAACTTATAGTGTTTTTTTTATAAAAAATTCATAAATAAATGATACTTTTTCTTGAATTTTATTGTATGGTATGTTAAAATATTATTATAAAATAAGTTTTCTTAAGGAGGAACTCAAAGTGTTAAAGAGAATTATTTCATGTGTACTTATTTTTGCTATGTTATCAGGTCTGTCAGTGGTGACCTTTGGTGCCGGTGGCTTCAGTGATGTTGATGAGGAAACCTATTCATGGGCAATTGAGCAGATTAACGATATGGCAGACAAAAAAATTATCAATGGTTATCCCGATGGAACTTTTCAGCCATCAAAGGGAATTACCAAAATTGAAGCTATGCTTCTTATTTCAAGAATTCTTGGTAAGAATGATGAAATATATGCAGATTTATTAAAAGATATACATAAAATTTATGAAGAAAAATTAGAAGACCTTGATATTTCGTATGCTGAAGAAATCGCATACCTTATCTATAAAGGTGTTTTCGCATTGGGTGAAATTGAAGAACTTGCAGAAGATAATGAGCTTGATAAACCTTTATTAAGATATGAAGCTGCAGAATATTTAACTAAGGTAATGGATATTGATGCCGACCTTTCAGATGCAGATACAGGCTTTGAGGATGAGGATGAAATTCCTGAAGATGCAAGAGCATATGTTAAATATGTTAAAGAAAACGGTATTATGCAGGGGATGACTGAAACAACCTTTAATCCTGATGTTCAGGTTAACAGAGCTCAGATGTCTGTAATGCTTTACAGAGTAATGGAGGCAAAAGACCTTCTGTTTATTACCGGTGAGCTTGAAAGAATAGTAGGAAGCGAAATAACAGTATCCTTAACAGCCGGAAACGGTAACTACGATATTTCCGAAGCTAAATTCTATTTAAACGGAGAAGTTTGTGAACCATCTGATATAAAGAGCGGTTATGATATAGTTTTGGTTTTTGAAGATGCAGTGTTAAAGAGAGTTGAAACAATCTATT
>JAZOVB010000021.1:0-1502 GCA_045658425.1 Clostridia bacterium
AAGTTGAAATTTCAGAAAATATGGAGTATAATAAAAAAAGAAATTATGCTCAGGAAGTGAAATCGTTGAAAAAAGGATTAATATTAGAAGGCGGTGCTATGAGAGGACTATTTACCGCCGGAGTACTAGATGTAATGATGGAAAACGGAATTGTATATGATGGTGCTATCGGCGTTTCTGCCGGAGCTGCTTTTGGATGCAATTATAAATCCGGACAAATTGGCCGTGTTATCAGATATAATACTAAATTTATAAGAGATAAAAGATATTGCGGATTTAGAGTTCTTTTACGAACAGGTAATTTCTATAGTACAGAGTTCTGCTATAAAGAGGTTCCTCTGAAATATGACATTTTTGATTTTGATGCATATAGAAAAAATCCAATGGATTTTTATGTAGTGTGTACTGATATTGAAGCAGGAAAGGCTGTTTATCATAAATTTGAAGGAGATAAAGAAACCGGATTCGATTGGATTCGTGCATCGGCATCTATGCCTATTGTTTCACAGATAGTGGAAATAGACGGTAAAAAATTACTCGATGGTGGTATTACCGATTCTGTGCCTCTCAAATATTTTCAGAGTATAGGATATGACAAAAATGTAGTTATTCTCACACAACCTAAAGGATATGTGAAAAAGAAAAATAGATTTATTCCGTTAATAAAACATATTTATAAAAATTATCCTAATATGGTTGAAGCAATAAAAAACAGACACAATGTGTATAATGATACTCTTGATTATATCTCAGAACAAGAAAAAATGGGAACCGCATTTGTAATTCAACCAAAAGAAGATCTTCCTGTAAAAAGAACAGAAAGATCCCCTGAAAAACTAAGAGAAACATATGAAATTGGTAGGCAAATAGCTTTGGAACTTCTTCCTGATATTCTTGAATATCTTAACAGATAAAATGTAACATATAGGGCTTGGTATGCTGAAGCAATATTTTATCACATTCATCCATCGGAAAAGACCTTAGCACCCTAACAAAATTCTTATTAAAAACCCAAGTATATGCTAAAACCTTGATTCCTATGATTACAAAGGTTAATAATCTTGATTGTAATGCGTTTTGAAATTTTGCTAGTTTATTGATATAACTTTATATCCTGCCCCTTCAATAACATTCTTTAACTGGTTATTTGTCATATCTTCCATACAGGTAACTACTGCCTTTCCCCCATCTTCAAGAGAAACAATGGCAGTTACCCCCTGAATTTCATTTAATAGTTTTTCTACCCTTCCTGTACAGTGACTGCACATCATTCCTTCAATTTTAATTACCTTTGTCATTTTCTTTTCTCCTTTTTTCTCTTTACCGAAAAATCTTAATCTAAGTGCATTTGATACTACAAAAAGACTGGATAAACTCATAGCCAGTGATGCTACCATAGGATTCAAAGAAATTCCCAGTCCCGACAACATACCGGCTGATAAAGGTATTGCCAATATGTTATAGAAAAATGCCCAGAACAGATTTTCCTTAATATTTTTAAT
>JAZOVB010000022.1:0-1219 GCA_045658425.1 Clostridia bacterium
GGAGGGTGTGACAGGATTTTAATCTTAGGCTATCTTCCTGAAAGTGAGGCTTACAGCGTGAACCTACCGCCTGATATGACGGGAACAACAGGTGGCGATATTTTGAGAGCAGATGATGAACTAGTTGGTCAAAGTGTTTTATGCAGTGCATTAAATGATTATTGCCAAAAAAATTATAAATTTATTTCAGGTTACGAAAAATCAGAACTTTTAAAAAGAATTGATGCAGACAGTTTAAGTAACTGGCCTGCAAAAAATTCAATCTCAGTAATTGATAATGTTATTGTTATAAAACTTGGGGAGTAAGAGGTAAATAAAATGATATATTTTTGTGCGGACGATTATGGTATATCTATTGATGGCAATAGGCGCATAGAAAATTGTCTTGAAAATGGGGTTTTAAACAAGGTCAGTGTTTTACCAAACGGGGAAATATCAGATTTTAAACAGCGTTTATCAGGGAGTAATGCGCTAGTCTCTTTACATATCAATTTAGTTGAGGGGCGCCCACTTTCGGGCCTAAATGATATTGATTTGCTGATAACAGACAACGGATGCTTTAAATATTCTTTTATAGGTTTGCTTTTTCTTTCCATCTCAAATAAAAGAAAGGAATTTGAAAAACAAATATATAGAGAAATACAAAGTCAGATTAGGTTTTGGAAAAAGGCTATGGGCGAAAAAACATCAGTTTCAATAGATAGTCATCAGCATACCCATATGATACCGCTTATTTTTAAAACTCTAATGCGTGTGATTGAAGATGAAGGGGTGAATGTGGAATATATGCGAATCCCTGCAGAGCCGATTTCACCATACATTTTTACACCATCATTATATTTTGAATATAACCCCATAGGTTTGATAAAACAATGGCTTTTAAAAACCTTTGCCTTGGTTAACCGAAGGGAATTGAAAAAATCAAAAATACAATCTGCATATTTTATGGGAATAATGTTTTCAGGAAAATTAAACGAAGCAAGAATAAAAAAACTGCTTCCGCATTATCTGAAACTTGCAAAAAAACATAATAAAAATATTGAGATTGGATTTCATCCGGGATACATAAAAGACGGAGAGAAAGTAATTGAAGGTAGCAGACAGGATTTTAGAAAGTTTTATTATTCTCCCTGGCGTAATACAGAGTACAATACACTTTTAAATTTTAAATATGAAGAAATGAAAGAAGGATTTGAAAATGCCCTACATTGATAGTGAG
>JAZOVB010000023.1:0-5128 GCA_045658425.1 Clostridia bacterium
CCGCCGATTGTACCGCTTACGCATACGGAAATTTTCATAATGAATTTATCCGTAATCATATTACACTTATCGGTTGTCCTAAACTTGATGAAGGCGATTACACCGAAAAACTTACTGCTATTATTGCAAACAACGATATAAAGAGTGTAACAGTTGTCAGAATGGAAGTACCTTGCTGCGGCGGAATAGAAATTGCAGTAAAAAATGCACTTCAGGCAAGTGGTAAGTTTATTCCTTGGAGAGTTGTTGTGGTTTCAACAGACGGAAATATCATTGAATAATTTTATGGAGGTAACTATAAATGGATAATCAAATGTTTTGTTTTCAATGCGAACAGACAGCAGGATGTAAGGCTTGCACCGGAGCTTCGGGTGTATGCGGAAAGAAATCTGATACTGCCGAGCTTCAGGACAAATTAACAGGTGCCCTTATCGGTCTTGCAAGAGCAACCGAAGGGAATGAAGAACTTGTAACCGATGCTACCGATAAACTTGTTATAGAAAGTCTTTTTACAACGGTGACTAATGTAAATTTCAATAATGCTACAATAAACAAACTTATACAGCGTATAGAAGCAGAAAAGAACAGACTTGTTCCAAATTGTCTATGCTGTTCATCTTCTTGCGGAAGAAATGACAATTACGATATGAATGAGTTGTGGGATTCAGACGAGGACATTCGTTCTCTTAAGTCTTTGATATTATTCGGTATCAGAGGAATAGCTGCTTACGCATATCATGCTTTTGTTTTGGGTTATCAGGCTAAGGATGTAAACAAGTTCTTTTATAAAGCATTATTTGCAATCGGTATGAAAGATTGGGGTATGAATGAGCTTTTGCCGATTGTAATGGAGGTTGGCGAAATTAACTTGAAATGTATGGAACTTCTTGATAAAGCCAATACAGAAAGCTTTGGCAACCCTGTTCCGACAGAGGTTAGCCTGACCGTTGAGAAAGGTCCTTTCATAGTCATTTCGGGCCATGACCTTTACGACCTTAAGCAGTTGCTTGAACAAACAAAAGATAAAGGTATCAACATCTATACCCATGGTGAAATGCTACCAGCTCATGCATACCCTGAATTGAAAAAATACTCTCATTTGAAAGGTAATTTCGGTACAGCCTGGCAGAATCAGCAAAAAGAATTTGCTAACATTCCTGCACCGATTATATTTACCACTAACTGTCTGATGCCGCCTAAACCAAGTTATGCAGACAGAGTGTTTACTACAGAAGTGGTATCTTACCCTGAAATCATACACATTGGAGAAGACAAGGATTTCACTCCCGTAATTGAAAAAGCTCTTGCTCTCGGCGGTTATCCTACCGATATGCACTTTACAGGAATTAACGGCGGAGAAAAGGTTATGACTGGCTTTTCTCACAATGCTGTATTATCTGTTGCTGATACAGTTATTGATGCAGTAAAATCAGGAACAATCAAACATTTCTTCCTTGTTGGTGGTTGTGATGGTGCAAAGCCCGGCAGAAATTACTACACAGAATTCGTTAAGCAAACACCTGAAGATAGTATTGTTTTAACACTTGCTTGCGGAAAATATCGTTTTAATGATCTTGACATTGGAACAATAGGCGGACTTCCTCGCATTATGGATATGGGACAATGCAACGATGCGTATAGTGCAATCAAAGTTGCAGTTGCTCTTGCGGAAGCATTTGAATGTGATGTAAATGATTTGCCGCTTTCGATGGTACTTTCGTGGTATGAACAAAAGGCAGTATGTATTTTGCTCACACTTTTACATCTTGGCATAAAAAATATTCTCCTCGGTCCATCACTTCCGGCATTTGTTTCTCCAAATGTTTTATCATTCTTGGTAGAGAATTACGGAATTTCACCGATAACAACACCCGAACAGGATTTGAAGATTCTATTAAATAAATAATTACAGATTAAATAAGCCGATGCTTTCATCAACATCGGCTTATTTGAATATATTTATAATTTCTTTTTTCTTTTTCACGGCATAGTCACAAGCAACTTTTGTCCCGCTTTTAGGCTGATAATCTGTCAAATCCCGTTTGCTGTTTCTTCTTCTCGGCGGTGCATAGTTTTCATCATAATACATAATACAATAGTCTGATTTATTTATCATTTCCTGATTGCGTTCCACATAGGAAGCTCTGCCTGCGTTTTCCATATGTTCAGGAAAATATGTATCTTCATAATGTTCAAGTAAGCTATTCTCATACCAATCGGGAATATGTTGAAATGCCGACCTCACATAAACACGCTTTATGTGAGGATGTTTTGTTTTTATCTCTGTAACGACTTTATGGCATAAGTCATCAAATTCGCTTTTACTACCAAAATAAAAAGTTCTAACCTCTTTTTCTGTAATTAAAAACTCAATCTCTTTTTCAAGTCTTTCTATCAATTCAGGAGTTTCTTTTATCTTTCTATGTCCGAAAAAACAACATGCTTTATCAGTAGTCATAGTTTGTTACCTCAAATTCATCATAAAAGTAATATTATAATCCATTATACCACACATATATAGAAAAATAAACAGAAATTATTACCTATTTGTAGAATTACCTAAAATTGTATTCAAGTATCAAGTTACAATTGCACATCCCTGAATATATAATTTAATTATGTAGAATAATCATTGTGAGGGTTGTGAAATTATGAGTTTTGATAAATTAAAAAAAGAACAAATAACAAAAAGTGTTGGGAAAAGAATTCAGGAATGCAGACAAAAGGCAGGACTTACTCAAGAACAGTTGTCTGAAAAATCCGGAATTTCTCAAAAACATATATCAAGAATAGAACAAGGCTATCACGACACTCACTTTACTATGATATATAAAATTGCAAAAGCATTAAATGTTCCCATTGATACCTTTGCAATCGATTTTGAAGAAGATAATTCAAATATTTTTTTAAGTACAATCAGAGCAGATGTTGAAAATATGAGCAAGAAACAACTTGATATGCTTCGTGATTCAATCGAAACAATTAAAAAATATGAATTTTAACTTTAAGGGGTGTAACCGGAAATGGCTACACCCCATTCTAATTATTTACTTTCTAAAATAAGTTTTCTTGCAAGAATAAACATACTGTTATCCACCGGTGGAATATCTCTCGAAAGAAGATCTTTCATATATTCCACATCGGGATTGAAGTCAGGCTTTACAGATTGATAAATTTTATTTCGAGCGTTGAACTCTGCTTCTGCATAAGTGATTTTGCCGGATTTATAATCTTCTATTACAGTAGTGATGATAACTCTGACTTTTTCAAGATTATTTGCGTAAAAATCAGGCCGCAAGTACATATCCCGATGTTGCCATATTGCAGCGTTGGCAATATCGACAAGCTCACCATAGCTATAACCGTTTGTCTGACCATTGAGCCATGCATTGAAGAATATGCGGTTTGATTTTGCTCGTGCATCGGCATATCCCATACCATTTTGGACTTCAGTTAAAATATCGCCTATAAAACTTTCAACAAAAATTATCGCTTCATTTGTGGCATTGCAGGGTGCCGACTCTCTCGGCACCTCTGCGGCATATGTGGTTGTGGTAAAAATACTTACCAAAGTTAAAATTATAATAGCTTTTATAGTTTTCATAAGTTCCTCCAATCCTATCGTGTAATTTCTTTATCCTTTTTCTTGTTCTTTTTAGGGAGCAAAGCTTCTTGTTCAAGTCTTTGTGCTTCGTTATACTTTTCGTTGATACGCTCTGAATCAATCAAAATATTGTTGCACATTCTTACCTTCGCTCGCAGTTCCTTCAGCTCGATATTTATATCTGCGATTTCGCCTTTAGCATCAGGCTTGTGATATAATCTTGACCGTTGTAATGTCAGTTCGGAAATCTTATCCTCAGCCGTTTGCTTCATTTCGATAAGCTGCCCTGAAGTTTCAATATCATTATCATAAAGAAAATGAAACTGTTTTTGGTATCGCTCAAATTTTATAAGTTCTTCTCTCAAATAAAAGCATACTCTTTGCGGAGTTTCTTTTTTTCGTATTTTTCCAAATAGATATAAGTAATGGTAATACAGAGCCTTAAAGCCTTTGAGCTTTATTGGTTCATACTTTTTAAGCCAAGCATTGTAGTCAGGTTTAGGTGCAGACAAATCTCTAATGCCGTTTCTTGCCCTAATAATACGCTCTTTAATTGCTTCGGGACTATAATTTTCACCAAGAGATTTAAGACGGATATATTTTTCGGAGAAGGTTGGTTTTAATGCTATGTATTTTCCTGTATTTTTAACCTCATATCCTCTGCGTTTGAGTTCTATCCAAAAGCTTTGAACTGTATATGAGCATTTTATAATTTCATCAAGCTCGTCCTTTATCTGCCCTCGTATCGTTGGATAGCCGTTTTTCTCAGCGTACCACTCGGCATAATGCTTACCCTTGCTTTTAGGATTCCGTATTACCGACAGATTATATTCCTCACAAAGCCTATCAGATATCTTTTTTAGGAGGTTATAATTTGCGGTGTTGTCATAGTATTTCTTTCCATCTGCAAAGGACACGGAGTTGATTACAAAATGGTTGTGCAAATGCTCTTTATTCAGGTGTGTAGCTATTATCACCTCGAACCTATCGCCCCACATTTCCTTTGCAAGCTTTATGCCTATTTCATGTGCTCTGTCAGGTGTTGTTTCTCCGGGTTTAAAACTTTGTATTGCGTGAAATGCTACGATACCATCCATTTTTCCATAACGGAGCTTTGTTTGGTGCATTTTATGTTTTGCCGTATCGGGTGTTGTATTAACACCCGATACAAACAAGCTTCGTTCCGTTTTATAATCATCCGAAGCATAATCCATAACATCATGAAGAGCTTGAATTTGCTTTTCACTATAACGCTTTCCTTCTGTCTTTTCAGGATTGGCAGCATAATTTATAAGTGTATCAACTCTGCCTTTTATGTCCCATATTTTTGTTGTTGCCATTTTATATCGCCTCCTTTAATTTTATCAGGAACGGTGAAGAGATTATTGATTTGTAAAATCACCTTATCCAATCGCTCTGCCTGACCTCTTAAAAATTCGGTGTAAACTTTATGGATATTAAATGTTCCATTTGAAATGGAATAAATATTTGTGGCAATATCTGTAAGCTCTGACATTATTTTAT
>JAZOVB010000024.1:0-1366 GCA_045658425.1 Clostridia bacterium
GTAAAACCTCAGGTGTGATATCTATAACCTTAGTTATATTTCCATAGGAATCACAGAATGTAACAGAATTACAAAAAGAGTGTACTAAAATATAGTTTTCACTTATTCCAAATACCTCCAGTTCTTCCCCCTCTGTTATAAATAAGGAATCACTGCCCCCGTTCATACTTTTAACATAATAATAAATCTCATCGCTGTGTTTAAAATCATTTATGGTTACAACATTTACTATATTATCAATAATAATGAACTTTCCTTCTGCTCCCTTTGCCCAGCCTTCTTCCAACATCATACCAAAGCTTGCATTGGGATTAAAACCTACATTTTCAAAGTCTTCTATAGAATGAATTTTTTTAGAATCCTGATTTTTTATACATATCAGAATTTTTGTATATGAAAAATCGTACACCTGTCCAACACTGGAATAATACTTTCCTGGTGAGAGTTCTTCTTCATTTTCGCATCTTTCATAGTTTCCGCTTAGAGTAATATCTTTATTAATACGTTCTGCTTTTACATCTTCCTCTGACCAGTTAACTTTAATATATCCTAATTTAATTTTTGACATATCAAAATTTCCGGTGTATTCACCCTTTATGGAAATTTCAATCTTATCAACACCTGTCTTGGCATCTGAAACATAAGAAACAAGACCTGTTATACTGTTTGTCATTTCTCCGTCAAAAGTCACACCTTCAATTTGGGCAAAAGGGTCTTCCTCATCAATTATCTGGTCATTATATACAGGTATTTCCTCAGGAATATCCTCTACAGGCGGCTCTTCTATAAAGTCATCTTCTATTTGCTGGTCATTATAATCTATCATTATTCTTGAATTTTTCACTGCAACTCTGCCTATTATTGCCGCTGCCTCTGCACGAATAATATTTGAATTTGGGAAAAAGTCTTTCTTTTCGTTACTTCCCACAACTATTCCTGCATTATATAATTTAAGTATTTCGTTATAATATCTGTCAGTAGCCTTCATATCCGAAATTGCGGTTTCCCTGTTTATTTTATTAAACTCTATTTCAGGAAGAGAGTTAGAAAATATATAAGCAAGCTGTGCCCTTGTTGCATACTTTTTAAAATCTGCAAATTCATCTTTTTTAATTATAGAATTTTCTCCAGCATATTTTACATAATCATCATACCAGTTTACAGACTCAGTAATTTCTATCTGTTTACTGTTATATGTACTATGAACTCTTACTGCCATTGTTACAGCCTCTGCAAGGGTTACATACCCTTCAGGGTTAAAAGTACCGTCCCCATTTCCCAGCATAAGCCCAAGTTCAAAGCACTCTTTTACATTATTTTTATACCAGCTGTCTGCGGATATATCACTATATGTATTTTCCCCATA
>JAZOVB010000025.1:0-1089 GCA_045658425.1 Clostridia bacterium
TATATTCATTATTTTTATAAACTTAAACAAAAATTTTTAAAAGTTTTATGAATTAAATTCTTTTATAATAAAACAAATACTTAAAAAAGGGTGAAATTGATGAATATTTTTGTTATAACAGACTTAGAAGGTGTATGGGGAGTTACCTCTATTGATTATATGGAAAAAGACAGTGAACTTTATAATAAAGCCTGTGATTATCTTACTGATGAACTTATATTTATAGGTAAAGAATTTAGGAAAAACGGTGCAGATGTAATTTATTATTTAGATGGTCACGGTGGTTATGGAACAAATATAAGAACTGAACGACTGCCAGATTATATGGTACAAAAAGATATTGATGGATGGGTTGAAGTTTTAAAGGAAGGTAAAATTGATTTTCAGATAGACTTAGGCTCTCACGCACGTGCAGGTACGATAGGTGGTTTTTTAGACCATACATTCAATTCAAAGGAAAATTTTTCTTATAAAATTAATGGCATTGAGCAAAGTGAACTTTCTGTTCATGCACTTATTGCAGGTATCTACAATGTTCCCTCTGTTCTTTGTATAGGTGATAAAGCAGCAACAGAACAGGCGAAAGAATATATTCCTGAAATCATCGGAGTTCCTGTAAAAGAAGCCGAAATAAGAAATGAATGTGTTTTATACGATGATTATAAAGAAAGGATTTCCAAAGGAGTTTTGGAAACTGTAAAAATCTATAAAACGGTAAAACCTTACACTTTGGAAAAACCTTATGAAATAGAACTTACATATTATAGAACGGATATGTGTGAAAAAGCGCTTAGCAAATCCAGAGGCAATGTAATAAGAAAAGATGCAAGAACACTTGTTAAAAAAGTTGATAAAATAAATGAATACTGGGATTTAAAATGTTAGAAAAATCACGAAAATTTAAAATCAGTATTTTTTCAAACATTCGTAAAAGAATGACATATTGTTAAACCCTGTAATATATGCAGCCTCAGCTACAGAACATTCGTTGCTTTCAATAAGTTTCCTAGCTTCGTTTATACGCAGGATATTGCGGTATTCAATAAAGGATTAAGTCGGATCGTAGCCATGTCGTTCTGTGAGCCAAGG
>JAZOVB010000026.1:0-12588 GCA_045658425.1 Clostridia bacterium
TTAAGACCGTCAATTATGAATTTGAAAAGACCTGCAAAGCCCATACCTGCAAAAACGGTAGTTGCATTTGCACCGCCTTCTTCACCTGCAAGTAAAACTTCTGCACAGGCTGTTCCTTCAGGATAAGGAAGAACGCTGTGTTCCTTAACGATTAAAGCGTTTCTTAAAGGCACCATAAAGAATACACCAAGTAAACCGCCGATTAAGGCAATTAAGGTGATTTCAAGGATACCCGGTTTATCCATAACGCCTTCAGCCGCCCATAAAAACAAAGCGGGAAGAGTAAAGATAGCACCTGCGGCTACCGATTCACCGGCAGAACCGATGGTCTGAACCACATTGCTTTCAAGTATTGAGTTTTTGCGCATAATAACACGAATAACGCCCATTGATATAACTGCCGCAGGAATTGAAGCAGAAACTGTCATACCTACTCTTAAACCAAGGTATGCGTTTGCCGCACCGAATATAACCGCAAGTAAAATACCCATAATAATTGAGGTTACGGTAAGTTCGGGGGTTACTCTGTCAGCAGGAATATAAGGCTTAAACTGTTTGTTATCCATTTTTTACCCCTTTCACAGCTTTTTAAAACTGTTCTTATTTTTTATTTTGTGCAGGTTTTATAAAATAAAACCATCTTAGTGATAATAACATAATTTTACATTTTTTTCAAGTAATTTTTTTTCTGGGCAAAAAATGAAAAGTAAAATGACAAATTAAAAATGACAAATTACAAAAGTCAAATGACAAATGAAGGAAGGGTGGATATGCCATTCGGCATCCACCCTTTTTTACGGTAAAATGAACTGTAAACAGATACGGTAGGGGCGTTTATTACCGCCCGAATTAAATATTTGATGTTTTTGCGGGAGGATTCTATCCTCCCCTACCGATATTTTCATTATCCTATTACCCCTAAAAAAGCATACAAAAAAGATGGGAGCCGTATTAAGAGATATTATAACCCGCTCATACCACTTGAAAATTGGCTTTTTCTTTGTTGTCGCCTTTGGCATACCTCGTATTGCCAAAGCCTTCCGCCTTGAAAAATCACAATTTTAAAGCGATATGAGTTCTTCGAATTTTGAAATAATAAATTATTTCAAAACGGATTATTATACCTCTTAATACGACTGAACGAAAAAAAGGCACTAAACGAAAATCGTTTAGTGCCCATAAGTCCGCAGGTGTATTAAGATACATCAAGGGTTTTTTAGGTTCAATATACACTTTTTTACGCTTTTTTATGCTTCTTTGCTTGTAATTGCCTTAATAACAAACAGTGTAGCAACTGTTAGTACCATACCAACAGGAAGTACTATCATCCAGTTATTAACAAAACCTGCAAGAATATATGTAACGAAAGAAATACCTGCAACTGTTAAAGCATAAGGAAGCTGAGTTGATACGTGGTTGATGTGGTCGCACTGAGCACCTGCAGATGACATAATTGTTGTATCCGAAATTGGTGAACAGTGGTCACCGCAAACAGCACCTGCAAGACATGCAGACATACCGATAATCTGAAGCGGGTTACCAGCTTCAGGGAATATAGCAAGAACAATTGGTATTAAGATACCGAAAGTTCCCCAGGAAGTACCTGTTGCAAAAGCAAGTCCCACAGCAACTAAGAAGATAATTGCAGGTAAGAAGTTAGCAAAACCTGCGGCACTTGTTTCCATAATAGCTTCAACAAATTCAGCCGCACCAAGTAAACCTGTCATATTCTTTAAAGCTGTTGCAAAGGTAAGAATTAAGATAGCGGGAACCATTGCAATAAATCCCTTTGGAATACATTCCATAGCTTCTTTAAAGGTAACAACCTTTCTTACAACCATATAAGCAATGGTAATAACAAGAGCTATAATACCACCCCAAGGTAAACCTACTGTTGCATCTGTATTACCAAATGCATCAATAAAGTTCAGACCATCTGACCACATTCCGCCTACATATAGTAATGCAACTATACAAATTACTATTAAAACAACAACAGGAAGAATTAAATCAATAACCTTACCTCTTGTGCTTATCTGTTCATTTTGTTCATTCTTGATTTCGCCTGATGTAAACAAATCGCCCTTATTCATTGCATTCATTTCGTGAAGCTTCATCGGACCGTAATCAAACTTCATAAGAGTGATTCCGATAATGAATACAAAGGTAAGTAATGAATAGAAGTTATAAGGAATAGCCTGAATAAATAATTTAAGTCCCTGTCCTTCCGGAGCGTATGAAGCAACAGCTGCAGCCCATGAAGAAATTGGAGCAATCATACAAATCGGTGCAGCAGTAGCATCGATTAAATAGGAAAGCTTAGCTCTTGAAATCTTATGTCTGTCAGTAACCGGTTTCATAACCGAGCCAACTGTAAGACAGTTAAAATAGTCGTCAATAAAAATAAGTACACCTAAAACAAAGGTAGAAAGTGTTGCACCTATTCTTGTTTTAATGTTCTTTTCAGCCCATACACCGAAAGCAGCACTTCCGCCAGCCTTGTTAACAAGAGCAACGATAACGCCAAGCACTACAAGGAATACGAATATACCGGCAGTACCTGATACAGCGGCAACAATACCCTCATTTAAAACCGCATCCATAGCAGTAACAGGGTTTAAATTTGCAGAGAATAATCCCCCGATTACAATACCAATAAACAGTGATGAATAAGCCTCTTTTGTAATAAGTGCAAGACCGATAGCAATAACAGGCGGTAAAAGAGCCATCCATGTGCCAAAATAACGGTTTGCAGCTTCGGCATCATTATTGTTAACAACAGCAGCAGCCCAAACAACTAAAGCAACTGCAATTATACCTAAAACAAAGCCGATTAAACTTTTCTTTTTCATTTGTTTCTCCCCTTTTATTTTTTAAATATATTTTTTCAGTCCGTCAATAACATCATTTACATATTCATCGATATATCTTGAAAGACTGAATAAATACTCAAAACATTCCGGATCATTTGCAAGGATTTTCCCGATATGAGTTACACCTCTTACAAAGGAACCGTTTAAATCACTTAATTCCCCTTTATATAAAGGGCATATTGACCGCCCTCTGGGGTCAATAATAATTTTTAATTCACCCATTAAATCTATGTAAGGAAAAAGAGGGAATATCCTACAAGCTAAAGGTCGCTCTCTGCGATTACAGTAGGGCTTGCAAAAAAGGATTTTAACCTTTTTATCCATAAATCCCAATAAAGATTCTTCTATTCGGAAGTTATCTTTTCCTTCAAAAAGAGTATCTTCTCCCGGGAACAAGTACATTCCCATTTCATCCCCGTCAGTATCCTCACAGCAAGCATTATTACAAAGCTTACCGCAATCTTCTTTTAGCGGTGTGCGTTTATTTAATTTTCGGTATAAATAGTTATAATCCATACTAAATCACCTAAATTAAAAAGTCCGCAAAAATCCCTTAAAGGTTTTACGGACTTTTAAAACATTCTTATAAAACACGGTAAATTTACTTAATTAAAGCCCGCCCATATTGAAGTTCGGCATTATAATTATTTACCCTGTTTTTTATCCTTTTTAAATGCTACCCAGATTGGAGCTGCAATAAAGATTGAAGAATAAGTACCTGCAACTAAACCGATGATAAGTGCAAGTGAGAAATCTTTAATTGCATCTACACCTAAGATATATAAAAGAACGATTGTAACTAAAGTTGTAACTGAGGTGTTTATTGAACGGGTAATAGTCTGTTTAACAGATTTATTTGCAATATCCCCGTAAGTTTCGCCTCTTTTAGCAAACTTAATGTTTTCTCTGATACGGTCAAATACAACAATGGTATCGTTGATAGAGTAACCGATAATGGTAAGAATAGCCGCTATAAACGCAGTGTTTAAAGGCATTCTTAAAATCATATATGCAGATAGAAGGATTAATACATCATGTGCTAAAGCAATAACAGCAGAAAGACCTGATAAGAACTCAAATCTTATAGTGATGTATAAAAGCATAAGGATAACTGCAATTGCACAGGCAACAACAGCAGACTGAGTAAGCTCCTTACCGATGGTAGGAGATACCGAATCAACTGCAAGTCTCTGCTCGTCTTTTAACTCATACTTTGTTTTATAAGCGTTCCATACGCTTTCTATCTGTTCTTTTGTAAGATTCTGTGATTTAATTGTATACTGATTTTCATTAGCCAAGGACTGCTGAACAGCAGAAGCCTTGAAGCCTAAAGTATCATTAAATAAGCTTTCAACATCAGCCTTTGGAACAACCTTACCAAAATCAACAACCATTTCGGTACCGCCCGCAAAGTCTATATCAAGAGCAAATCCACTTGCAACAATACCTGTAATAATTGCAGCAACAATAATTACCAAAGGAAGAATGAAGAACATCCATTTGTTTTTTACAATGTTTAAATTAAGCATTTGCTTCTTCCTCCTTTTTCTTAGATTTGGAAAGACCGTATAAAGCGGGATTTCTTAAATTCATATCGAAAATAGCTTTAAGTAAAAATCTTGTAAGAATGATTGCAGTAAACATACTTACGATAATACCGATACCAAGTGTAAGAGCAAAGCCCTTAATAGTACCTGTACCGAAGATGAATAATACAACAGCCGCAATTGCAGTTGTGATGTTGGCATCGATAACTGCGGTTAAAGCTCTGTTAAATCCGGCTCTCATAGCCGCACCTGTTGTTTTACCGTTATTAAGCTCGTCCTTGATTCTTTCAAAGATAATAACGTTAGCATCAACAGCCATACCGATTGAAAGGATAATACCTGCAATACCGGGTAAGCTTAGGTTAGCCTTTGTAGCAACCATTACAAGTAATACAAGTACTACATAAGCAGCAAGGGAAATTGCCGCAATAAGACCGGGAAGTCTGTAAACGATAATCATAAACAGCATTACAAGCAAGATACCGATTATAGCTGCTAAAATACTTGTTTCCAAAGCATCTTCGCCAAGAACCGGACCTGCACTTCTTCTTTCAATATCTAAAAGCTTGAAAGGAAGCTGACCTTCTTTAATTGTGGTTGCAAGATTTTTTGCAGTTTCAGCAGTGAAATCACCTGAAATTATAGCTGTATCGGAATTAATAGGCTCCTGAACTCTTGGCTGGGAATAAATTTCCTCGTCAAGCATAATTGCGATAAAGTTCTGACCTTCTTCCTTCTGGCTCATTCTTGTGGTTGCATCGTAAAATGCAGCCTGAGCATCAGCATTTAGTGAAAGCTGAACATAGTGCTGGCTTACACCGGAATCGTCCATAGGTCCGTAAACAGCCTTAGCTTCTTTTACATTTTTTCCTGTTAAAACAGTATTACCGTCAGAGTCAACAAACTTAAGCTCTGCAGTTGCACCTAAAACCTTGATAGCTTCGTCAGGGTTTGTAATAGTTGGTATTTCAACCGTTACTCTCTTATCTCCCTGTCTGGAAACAGTAGCTTCGGTAAAACCTAAATTGTCAAGTCGTTTATACATAATATCAACAACTGTACTCATCTGCTCATCGTCAGGATTAGCATCCTGTGCTTCATATACTATTACGGAACCGCCGGACAAGTCAAAGCCCAGTCTGATACCGTTATCACGGTCAAACACACTGTAAATTTCATACGGCACGCCAACCGATGTAAGTGATAAACCATTAAGTGCAATATAGCCAAGTAAAACTATAAGCAAAACAGCAATCACAATTTTTGAAATGCTCTTAGCCATTATCTTTTCCTCCTAAATTTTGCTAAAATTTTATTTCATTTAATTATTATACCTAAAAAGTTCCCATAAGTCAATAAGTTTTGTTATTTTTGGGACACCTCAAGTCTTAATAATGCTTTTTTAAGCTTAATTTCAGCAATTTTTGAGTTTTTGTCTGTTTTTAACTTTTCTTCTGCCTTTTCCTTTGCTTTTTCTGCTCTTTTTATGTCAATATCTTCAGAAAATTCAAAGGTGGTTGCAACAAGTCTTGCCTGAGAATCGGAAACACTTAAAAAACCTCCTGTGCAGGCACCTTTTTTTTCGGTTCCCCCCTCAAGCTTTATTTTTACCTTACCGATTTCAATGGGTGCAATATAGTCTATATGATTTTTTAAAATACATATATCTCCCACCGAGGTTCTTGCAACAATATTTTCAACCTCACCGTCAAAAATAATGCCGTCAAGTGTCACTATTTTCAAATTAAAGGTACTCACAAAAGCACCTCCTAAAGTGTTTTTGCTTTTTCTACGGCTTCATCAATGGTTCCCACAAATAAAAATGCGGATTCAGGTAAATCATCGTGTTTACCCTCGCATATTTCCTTAAAGCCGCGGATGGTTTCCTTAATGGGAACATATTTACCCTCAAAGCCTGTAAACTGCTCTGCAACTGTAAAGGGCTGAGATAAAAATCTCTGGATTTTTCTTGCACGGTTTACGGTTAATTTATCATCATCGGATAATTCATCCATACCCATAATAGCAATAATATCCTGAAGCTCTTTATATCTTTGAAGAATTCTCTGCACCTCTCTTGCAACCTCGTAATGCTCAATTCCCACTACATCAGGGGTAAGTATTCTTGAGGTTGACTCAAGAGGGTCAACAGCAGGATATATACCAAGTGATGCAATACTTCTTGATAAAACAGTGGTTGCATCAAGATGGGCAAATGTAGTTGCGGGAGCAGGGTCGGTTAAGTCATCGGCAGGTACATATACTGCCTGAACAGAGGTTATAGACCCTTTTTTAGTTGAGGTAATTCTCTCCTGCAAAGCACCCATTTCTGTTGCTAAGGTAGGCTGATATCCAACCGCTGAGGGCATTCTTCCAAGTAATGCTGAAACCTCACTGCCTGCCTGGGTAAATCTGAATATGTTATCAATAAATAAAAGTACATCCTGACCCTCTTTGTCACGGAAGTATTCTGCCATAGTAAGACCTGAAAGGGCAACTCTCATTCTTGCTCCGGGCGGTTCATTCATCTGTCCGTAAACCAAAGCAGTTTTATCAATAACCCCTGACTCTTTCATTTCATAATACAGGTCGTTCCCCTCACGTGTTCTTTCACCAACGCCTGTAAATACAGAAATTCCGCCGTGTTCCTTGGCAACATTATTTATAAGCTCCTGAATAAGTACGGTTTTACCAACACCTGCACCTCCGAAAAGACCGATTTTACCGCCTTTGGCATAAGGTGCTATAAGGTCAACAACCTTGATACCTGTCTCTAAAATTTCGGTAGTAGAGCTTTGCTCTGCATAGCTTGGTGCACTGCGGTGTATTTCCCATCTTTCAGCATTTTCAGGTTGGGGACCGTTATCAATAGGCTCACCTAAAAGATTAAATACTCTTCCCAGGGTTTTTTCACCTACGGGAACGGTTATTCCCTTACCCGTATCTATCGCCTCAACACCGCGGACAAGACCATCGGTGGAGCTCATTGCGATACATCTTACCACATCATCACCTAAGTGCTGGGCAACCTCACTTACAATTTTTCTGCCGTTATATTCTATTTCAACAGCATTTAAAAGGTCGGGTAATTTTCCCGTTTCAAATTTTATATCAAGCACCGGGCCGATAACCTGTAATACCGAGCCCTTATTTAGTTCTGACATTTTTTTAAAATTCCTTTCTTTTTAATTAAGAAATCTCCGTTAACTTCAGCCATTGATTACGCTTCGGCACCGGAAACAATTTCGGTAATTTCCTGGGTAATTGCAGCCTGTCTTGCACGGTTGAATTTAAGGGTAAGCTCATCTATCATCTGAGAAGCATTTTTAGAAGCACTTTCCATAGATGTTCTTCTCGCTCCGTGTTCACTTGCCAAAGCTTCGCAAAGAGCACTGTACAACACACCGCTTATATACTGAGGAATAATTTTATCGAAAACCGATTGCTGTGACGGTTCATAAAGGGTGATTTTGCCTCTTCCGGCACATTCCCCGTCTGTACATAAAGGTAAAATTTCTTTAACCTCAGGTATCTGACTCAGCATTGAAATAAACTTTGTGTATACCAGAATCACTCTGTCAAAGCTTCCCTTTTTATACTCACCGGCAATATATGCTCCCAATTCATAACAATGAGGAATTTTGAAATCATCTGCCTTATCAAAGGCATCCATTAAAATTTCTTCCCCTTGCTTTTCATAATACTCCAGAGCTTTTTTCCCGATGGGTAAAATTACCGAAGGTCCGGATGATATAATTTCATTTGCTTTTTTGAATACATTGATATTATATCCACCGGCAAGTCCGCGATCACCGCCGATTACTACAACAAGGGTCTTTTTAATTTCCCTTTTTTTAGTATAAACCGAAGAGAAATCCCTTGTGTTTTTCTTAATATCCGAAAGAGTTTCCTCTAAGATTTCAAAAAACGGTCTTGTACTTTCCACCTTTTTTTTCGCCTGTCTTAACTTAGAGGTGGCAACAAGCTCCATTGCCTTTGTAATCTGGCCGGTATTTTCCACGCTTTTTATTCTGTTTTTAATATCTTTAGTGGAGGTTCCTGCCATAAGATATTACTCCTTTACATTATGGTTGATTTATACTCGTCAATTGCCCTGCCAAGTAAATCGGCAGTTTCCTTTGATAAATCTCCGGTTTCTTTTATTGTATTTAAAATATCTTCGTGATTATTTTTTACATATTCAAACAGTCCCGACTGGAATTTAGAAATATTTTCTACCTCTATATCCTTTAAATATCCGTTAACTGCTGCGAAAATGATTACAACCTGAAGTTCAACTTCAACGGGGGTGTTTCTGTCCTGCTTTAAAACCTCAACAATTCTTTCACCCTGGGCAAGTCTTGCCTTGGTATCGTTATCAAGGTCGGAGCCGAACTGTGCAAACCCCTGAAGCTCTCTATACTGAGAATAGATAAGCTTAAGTGAACCTGAAACCTTTTTCATAGCCTTAATCTGAGCATTACCGCCAACTCGGGATACCGATATACCCGGATTAACAGCAGGCATAATACCGCTGTGGAAAAGCTCAGATTCTAAGAATATCTGACCGTCTGTAATGGAAATAACATTAGTCGGAATATAGGCAGATACATCTCCTGCCTGAGTTTCTATAATAGGAAGTGCAGTTAAGGAGCCGCCACCATATTCAGGGGCAAGTCTTGCCGCACGTTCTAAAAGTCTTGAATGAAGATAGAATACATCACCGGGATACGCTTCACGGCCGGGCGGTCTTCTTATAAGTAAGGAAAGCGCACGGTATGCAACTGCATGTTTTGATAAGTCATCATATACAACAAGCACATCCTTACCCTTATTCATAAAATATTCGCCCATAGTACAACCTGAATAAGGCGCTATATACTGAAGCGGTGCAAGTTCAGATGCTGTGGCAGAAACTACGATAGTGTAGTCCATAGCACCATTTTTTGATAATGTATCAACTATCTGTGCAACAGTAGACCTTTTCTGACCGATTGCAACATAAATACAGATAACATCCTTCCCCTTCTGGTTAATGATGGTATCGGTTGCAATAACGGTTTTACCAGTCTGTCTGTCGCCTATAATAAGTTCTCTCTGCCCTCTGCCTATGGGAATCATTGAGTCAATCGCCTTTATACCCGTCTGCAAAGGAACACTTACTGATTTTCTCTCGATAATACCGGGAGCATTGTTTTCAATAGGTCTTACTTCATCTGTATTTATTTCGCCCTTACCGTCAATGGGCTGACCAAGTGCATTTACAACTCTTCCGATTAAAGCTTCGCCAACGGGAACAGATACAACCTTACCGGTTCTTTTTACAATATCCCCTTCTCTGATGCCCTCATCGGTACCAAGCATAACAACACTTACAAAGCCCTCCTCCAAGTTAAGAGCCATACCGAATTCACCGTTGGAGAATTCCAAAAGCTCGTTTGACATACATTTTGAAAGGCCATGAATCTTGGATATACCGTCTCCAATCTGTATTACATATCCTGTTTCATCATAGGATATTTTATTTTCATAATTTTTTATCTGATCTTTAATAATTTTACTGATTTCTTCAGGCTTTAGCTGCAATTATATCACCCTTTCAGTTGCTCACATAATGTGTCCAGCCGATTTTTAATACTTCCGTCATACTGAGCATTTTTAAGCTTAAGTATAACTCCCCCGAGAATTTTTTTATCAACACTGGCTTCTAAAACTACCTTTTTGTTAAGGATTGAAGAAAGCTTTAAGTTAAGTCTTTCAAGCTGGTCTTCCTTTAAAGGAACCGAGCTTATAACCGTAGCTCTTTCAATATTATTTTCCTCATCATAAAGCTTTTTATAGTCGCTGATACATTTTAAAAGTAAATATCCGCATTTTTTTTCGGATAAGATTTTAATAAAGCTTCTTATATTGACACTTGCAGTTGAAAAAGCCTCGTCAATAAGCCCCTGTCTTTCCGTTAAGGATAAAGAGGGGGTATCAATAAGATTTAAATAATCGGGATTTTCCTTTATAATATCTGCAATTTCGGTCAGTTCATCAAAATACAAATCCGCCTTATTTTCCTCTTTCGCAAGGTCAAAAAGTGCCTTACCGTATACATAAGAAAATTCACTCATGAAGCATCACCTATTTCGTCTATAAATTTCTCAATAAGCTTTTCATGGTCCTTTTCATCAATATCTTTCTCAATAATCTTTGCCGCAATAGAGGTGGCTATTTCAGACACTTCTCCCTTTAAGGATTCAAGAGCAGCTTTTCTTTCCATTGCAATATCTTTGTCTGCTTTTTCCAATATTCCCAATGCCTTTTCATTCGCCTCTTTAATAATTTCCTCTTCTTTTAAAAGAGCTTTTTTGGAAGCGGTATTTAAAATGGTATCGGCTTCTTTCTTAGCAGCTTTAAGTCTTTCTTCATACTCTGCCTTTAAGCTTTCGGCATCAGTTTTTGCAGTTTCGGCATCAGTTATATTTTTTTCAATTTCAGCCTGTCTTTCGTCCATTATCTTTTTAACGGGACCGAACAAAAACTTTTTCATAAGAAGAAACAGAATTAAAAGATTGCCCCATGTCATAATCATAGTCCATACGTCTATGGTAACAAAGGATAAAAATTCATCCATGCCTTAATTCTCCTTATAATAAACCTACAAGCGGATTTGCAAACAATAAGATAATTGCAATAACCAAGCTGTAAATACCTGTTGATTCCGCAACAGCACAACCGAATAACATAGTTGATGTAATATCACCCTTTGATTCAGGCTGTCTGCCAACCGCTTCACAGGCTTTACCTGCAGCAAAACCCTGACCTATACCGGGGCCTATACCTGCAAACATCGCAAAACCTGCTCCTAACGCTGATGCTCCCAAAACGATTGCTTTTGCTAATAACATGTCCATAATAATTGCTCCTTTATTTTAATTTTTTTTATTCAGCCGATGTATTCGAAATATTAACCATAGTAAGCATACATATTATATATGCCTGCAGGAAGCTTCCGAATAAATCGAAATAAATTGAAAGTATAGCCGGTATTCCAAGTTGAAAAACAGGAATACTGTTTAAAAATGTATTTGGTATAAATCCAAGTACCATTTTACTTAAATTTGCAAGTCCTCCGTACACAAGGCTGGTTATAACCATACCTGCGGCAATATTACCGAAATGACGGAAGGACATGGAAATAGGATTTGCTATCTCTCCTATAATATTTATAGGAAGAATAAAAGGCACCGGCTCTGCAAAGCCCTTAAGCCATCCGAAAAATCCGCTTTCCTTTATAGAGAAAATCCATACCATAACCGAAGTAAGCACCGCCCAAGCAAGAGTTGTACTTAAATCTGCGGTATATGGTCTTAAACCGAAAAGACTTGAAAGGCTTCCAAAAATGGACATTGAAAAAAGTGCGCCGATATATGGTGCAAACCATATAAACTTCTTTCCCATAACGCCTTCAACAAGGTTATAAAGCATACTTACAAGCTTTTCAGCCACAAGCTGTCTTTTAGTTACAGGCTTTATTTTAAGGTTGCTTCCAAGCCAGATGCTAACGCTTATTATAACTGCCATTACAATCCAACAGTTAACAACGGTTTCGGTAATCGGAATTCCGCCGAAGAGGGGAATTTTAAATACTATTCTCGGTCCGTTCAAGCACCATTTCCCCCTTTCTTAAAAATATTAAGTATCGTAATTACAATACGTGGAAAAACAAATGGAATTGCCGCCGCAATATAATTAAAATACATAGGAAACTTAATGGCAACAATCAAGGTTACCGCAACTATAATAATGCGGATAAAATAACTTCCGCTTACATAATTTTTTGCTTCCTTGCCATCGGTTTTATCCATTGCCTTTGACACACAGTATGCAAGATAATAAAAATTAAGAATACATACCGTAGCTCCAAGCACTCCCCCGAAAACTACCTGCAGGGAGAAAAACCCGGCTATCAGAAAGCCAAGAATCATAAGAGCGGTCAGTATATAAACACCTATCCCTACTCTTATAACCTCTTTAAAAAGGTCTTTATCTATCATTTTGACTTGCTCCGTTATTTATTTTTCTTATTTCCGGTAAGTGCCAGTAAGAATTTAATCATACTGTAAAATCCCGATACTGCTCCAAGTCCTACACCTATGGCTATAATATAGCGGGGAAGA
>JAZOVB010000027.1:0-2979 GCA_045658425.1 Clostridia bacterium
GTTAATTCAACGTTTTTGCGGTAATATTGGCTGTTTGCCAGAATTGATATGTAGAAAACGATTAATGAAACAATCATTAACACGCTAACAAAGTAGTAATTAACCTCTCCCGAATGAATCAGCTCCAGCGCAACCGTTACCAGGTTAATGCTGATGATAATAAAATAATGGCTAAACATCAGCCTTAATGACCTTTCAATCCTGTCGTGCTACATTAACCGATGAATCTGAACCACATATGAGCCGAACATGGTAATTACAATCAGAAACACTAGAATCGGTACAAAATTGAAGTTTGTAACGTCAAAGAAATGGGTAAGGCCGACAACGGCTTCTCCAAAGGTAATGATTGTTAATAGCTCAAACCTTTCAACAAGATGGGGAAAATTGATTATGCTCTTGTCGAAGTTTCCCTTAAGGAAAAACGGCAAAAATGCTCCCGTTAAAACAGCCAGCACGTTAATCCAGATAACGTAATCCTCAAAGCTGAAAATGTGGCACAATATTGCGATTACTTGAACCTCCCCGACCTTTTAGAGGTCGGGGATTCCTAGATTTTTTTTGCTTAATAGTCTATTAAGTCTGAACTAGGCTATCCCCGTCGCACCAACGGTTCAGTATATTAATTGCGGCATTTACATCCCTATCAAGTATTTTTCCACATTTCGGACACATCCATTCCCGTTCTTTTACATCCAAATCTTCATTGATGTGTTGGCAGTGGTGGCATGTTTTGCTTGTATTTTTTGCGTTTATGAATTGTACACCGTCTGCTTCGGGTTTGTAGAGTTGAAATTTATCTTTAAGTCTTTGTATGAATCTCGATAGAGGAAATATCATGTTTTGCTCTCCTCCAATGAGGATTTTAATATTAGAGTAATTTTCTTCAAAGACAATGGTATCATATTCTTTCACTAAATTATAAGATAGTTTTTCTATATAGTCTTTTAGTATGTTTGTTCTTCTGTTGTACCATCTTTGTAGTCTTTTTTGTAAGCGTTTCCATCGTCTGCTTCCTTTTCTGCATTTGGACATGAGTCTGTTTACATGTTTAATCATTTGGTTTTCATGATTAACATTGAAGAACTCTTTTTGTTCGTCGCTTGTGACTAACCATCCGTTTTTGTTGGAATTGATGTCGCATCCGATTTGTTTTCCTGTTAATGGAAATTGTTCGGGAGCATCACATTCTATGTTGAATGCTGCGTAGTGATACAGTCCATCAGTAAATACCGTTATATTATTAAATTTAGTATAAGGATCATTTAGTAAATCCAGGTATTCTACGCTTGTGCTGAATTCTACTTTTCCGTATTTTCTTAATGTTAGTATATTGCCTTTTACAGGTCTTTTGTCTTGCCGTACGGTTTGTCTGAAGCTATGGCGTGTTTCCTTTTTAGAATGGAACTTTGGAGCTTTATGTCTTTTACTGTAATTATAATTTTTAATAGATTTTAGAACGTCATCTCTTGCCTGCTGCAGGCTTGTGGACTCCGTATCCCGTAAATATGAGAATTCGTTTTTAGCTTCCATTAAGAATTGATCTACTTCTTTACCGGTGACATTTTTTAAATTATCACCATGTTTGGCTATACATTTGTCTAATATTACATTATATGTTTTGCGAGTACAACCATAATTTTTTTTAAACAGGACATCCTGTTCGGGAGTTACATGAAGTCTAACAACCAATCCTCGAATATAATCACCCATATTATACGCTCCAATATTTTTTTATTCTCAAAAAAAAAGGAATTACTCTTTTTTTAAAAAACCACAATCATTAATTATACAATTGGATAATAACATTTATAGTAAATAATACCTATATAAACAAAGAGATAGAGCGCATGATAACTAATAATATATTGCTTCCACCCGTAGTAATACTTATGAGTAGTAACCAGTTTTTCAAAAAGCATTTTTTTTTCATATAAAAAACTATTTTTAACGGATAGTAAAACTCTTTTTTTAACCAACAATTACTACTTGACACATTTAATAAGATTATTAAATAAATATTTAACTTAATCAGTACTTAAACTAGCTTCACAACATATTATTATATGAATAATAAATCTACTTCCAAATTTGCCTCCTTAACAATAAAAATCCTTATAAATCTGACCAATTTTATTAATAAAAAAAAATATTCCATCAAAAAATAATCAAAAAAAAAATATCGTGATTAATCACTTTCCTACGATTATTTTATATAAACCAACACCAAAAATGAAAAGTTAATTTGTATACTGAATGTTGATTCCTACTCAAATAATTAATCAAAATAATTCATATAATCAAAAACGTATTTAAACCGTTTATTACAAACGTATACCAATACTAACACATTATAAAAAAAAACACCCCCCCCATTGTGGTCGGATAAGATTGGGAGATTACTCTCCCGCACTCTCCCAAGAACCGTACGTGTCCCTTTCAAGACATACGGCTCAAATAGACATTTATCCTCGACGTTTGGTAGTTGAAAAGTAGCGTTTATTTCTCTAACTTTTCTACTGTTACCTTCGCTTTCGGCACGAAATATCCTATGTCTTTGTTTATTTACATACCTTTTGACTTTATTGTTTCTCGCCAAATTGTAGCGTATGATGTTGTGGACTCTAAAACATCTCTGTTTTGAGCATAACTCATCTAAACCACCATCCTTTTAATAAACAAGTCCTCTAGTTTTATTTACACGTTGTCTACTCTTTGAAATTCAGCCATGTTTCCATGCCACTCACAATGGAGCGGTATCCGTTCACAGTTATATTCCCAGTTTCCTGCTGCCTTTCGGCTAATAACGGCATTCGCTTTCTTCAAAATCCTTTACCACCTGAAGAATTAGGCTTCATTCACATTCAGCTTACCAAAAAAAAATTTTTTTGGACATCAAATGGCTTACCAAGTTAATCTCCCAACAGAAACAAATAAGGGAAGGTCCAGACTCTACACCGGCAATTCTATGGGTTGTGA
>JAZOVB010000028.1:0-1132 GCA_045658425.1 Clostridia bacterium
CCCACAAGCTTAGAATGACTTTTATCCACTCTGTAAAAGCGTTCAAAAACTCTGCTTTGCCCAAGGGCAGGAATACCTATTCCTGTATCTCTTACAGTAACGCTTGTTTTGCCACCTGCTTTATTGATAATAACATCAACAGTTCCTCTATCTTTGTTGTACTTGATAGCATTATCGCAAAGGTTATATAACATTTCATCAAGGATTTTTCTTGCACCAAAAACTTTTGCACTATCGCCGATGATTTTAAAAATGATATTTCTTTTATCAGCAATAGGTGTAAGTCTTTTTACAATGTCCTTTGAAAGTTCATAGATGTCAACCTTTTCTTTTTCGATAGGAACTGCACCTTCGTCAAGCTCGGATATTTTCATAATATCGCTGACAAGGGTAATAAGCCTTTGAGCTTCATCATAAATGGAAGCTGAAAAATCTTTGACGGTTTCATCAGGTGTACCACCTGATTTCATCATTTCGGCAAAGCCTGAAATAGATGTAAGTGGGGTTTTTAATTCGTGAGATACATTTGATGTAAACTCCTGCCTTAACTGCTCACGCTTCACACTTTCAGTAATATCAATTATCACTATAACGGCACCGATTATTTTATCTCCTTCAAAAACAGGGTTTGCAATTAAATTATAAGTGTTTTCATCGTGTGTTATATCGTTTTCGCTACGTGAACCTGCAAGTGCCGTTTCAATTGTATTTCTAAAGCCACTACTTCTGTTGAAAGAAAGAACGCTTTTGCTTTCAGCATCGTCAACCTCAAGTAAGGTTTTAGCTGCCTGATTGTAAGAAAGAATATTGAAATCCTTATCAATAATCAAAAGTCCTTCGCTCATATTTTCTGTTATGAGTTTAAATTCCTCTTGTTTTTGCTTGGCTTCTTTAATCTGCTTATCAATGGTTTTCTTCTGTGCAGACATTTTTTTAAGAAGCGGTGTTAATTCCTCATAGGTTTCATTTGCTGCAGGATTATCAAGATCAAGTTCATTTATCGGCTTAATAATAGCCTTTGACAATCTGTAAGATAAGAAAATTGAAATAATAAGTGCAATTACGATTATTATAATAAGCGGCTGCATAAGTCCTAACAGTATTATAATAACAGAAATTTGTGTAGTTGACA
>JAZOVB010000029.1:0-1629 GCA_045658425.1 Clostridia bacterium
CTGTGGCTGTTTCTTTTACTCTTTGAGGTTCATCCACAAAAATCAGATAATCATCCGAAATATAATCTATAACAGTTGGAATTTCATCATAAATAAAAGGAATATACTTATCCATAGACGGAAAAAGAATTTTTTCCCTTATCCTTTCCATATCGCCTTTTATAATCTCTGCAGATTTTATTTGAATTTCTGAGGGTTCTTTTAGCTTTTCTGTTTTATAAATTGTTGCCTCCAGCTTTTTAATAAGCTCTTCTCGCTTAACATCATCAATAATCTCTTCCACAGATGGACTTATTTTTGCACTGTCAACCTGATTTACAGTTCTTTGACTTTCAATTTCAAAAAGTCTTATACTTTCAATTTCCGTATCAAAAAATTCTGCACGGTATGGAAGTTCTTCTGAAAACGGAAAGAAATCAAAAATTCCGCCTCTTATACTGAACTGACCTCTACCCTCAACCATATCAACCCTTGTATATCCAAGGTCTATCATTTTTTCCGTAAGATAAGATATGTCATAATCTTCCCCGGCTTTAAGATATACGGTTTTTTCTTCACTGCTTCTTTTATCAGGAACAGGACTTAAAACGCCTTGAATTGTTGCAACAACATTTGGCTTGTTTTCGCTACCAAGAGCATCTATAACCGAGAGTCTCTTCTCTCTTATATCATTTCCTGCTGCCGCAATATCATAAAACATCAATTCTCTTTCTGGAAAATACATAGGGCTTTCCTGAAAGAAAAATCGCAGGTCCTCGATTATCTTCTTTGCATTAGGCTCCGCATAAGTTATAAACAAAAGCTTTTTATTCAGTTTTTTACATAAAGAATAGACAATATGAGCCCTTGCGGTATCCGAGACACCGCTTATGCTGACAGGAAACTTTAAAACCTTTGCGGCATCATAAAGCTCCTCAAATTCTGCACTGTCATCAAGCATATTGTCATATATCAACTTATCCTGACTCATAAATTATCAATTCCTTTTTAAAAATTAACCGTTATATTCCGCCATAGCTTTTTCTGTGCCCGAAGTTATAATAGTCTCAACCGCTGATGCAGCTTTAACAGCAACAGGAATCAGGGTTTCAACCTCTTCCTTTGTAAATCTTCCAAGCACATAATCTGCCAAATCATAATCTTTATTTTCGGGGGCACCAACTCCCACCTTTATTCTTGGGAAAACATCACTCTGAATCTGATAAATAATGCTCTTCATCCCATTATGTCCCCCTGCACTGCCCTTTGTTCTTATACGCAGCTTGCCAACAGAAAGAGATATATCATCATATATTACAATAAGATTTTCAGAGTCCAGTTTATAAAACTCAACAAATTCTCTTATACTTTCTCCACTTAAATTCATAAATGTCTGGGGCTTAACAAGAATAACCTTTTCATTTCCTATTCTGCCCTCACCAAACTGAGCCTTAAACTTTTCCTTGTTAATATTAATATTATATTTTGCAGCTATCGTATCAATAACCTCAAATCCCATATTATGTCTTGTTCCCACATAATTTTTCCCGGGATTTCCAAGTCCTGCTATTATATACATCAAATCACCTGATTTTCATTTAATAATTAAACTTTAGTATAACACATTATAAGTCGGAGGGCCAAGGCGGG
>JAZOVB010000030.1:0-1805 GCA_045658425.1 Clostridia bacterium
TTAAAACCTTAGCCTCTTTGCTTTGCGTCACCGATTTTCACCGATTTTGCTAAATATTGAACTTAAATAAGTTTACCACAATGAACTGACTTTGTCAAGCAATCTTTCAATCTCTGGCAAAAACCCAAAGTGTATTATTTACAGAATTTTCTTCATTGCTTAACCTATAAATACTAAGGATTACCGTTTCTCCGTTAGTCTTTTTATATGTAATTCTGGGGGTATTACCTTCCAAAAGCCGTCTTTTCAGCGCATCGAAATTTAAAAAGTTCATAGTTGCTCTGTGAAACTCAGGTGCAACAGAATCATCTATATACTTAGTTAAAAGGTTAGAAAAATGTTCTTCATTTTCATTATAACCAAGATAGGCAGGCATTAAAATACGATGCGCCTTGTCCGTATCTAAGTCTACACGATATATCCCATTATAATTTTCTTTCAGGATAGAAATCATCGCATCAATTTCAAGTATGCCTGTTTTCACATGGACGTAACCTTTGTCATCTGTATGTGAGGCATTTTTCTTTTCTTTATCCTGATAATATTGAGCCTTTGCCTCATACATTCTGATTTCGGCTTCGCGAACCATTTCTTCACAGTTTGTGTTTCGATTTCTGTGGGATGTACCAATAGCAACATGGTAGTCCCTTGTTTTTATTTGCTGGGCAAAGGTTTCGATGCTCTGTTTAATAGTTTCTTGTGGAATTTTCTTTGCAAATACTAAAAATTCATCGCCACCCATACGGTAAATGTACTGACCATAGAACACTTCCTTCAAGGAATTTGCAATATAGATAAGCATTTCATCGCCTGCGGCGTGTCCGTATTTATTGTTCCTGATATGAAGCTCGTTAACATCAATATAAATGCAGGAAAAGTCTTCCGGTTTTTCTTCGTCAAAAACGAGAATATCTTTTTTATATGCAACACGGTTTAACGCTCCGGTAAGAGAATCTGTTGTTGCAGCAAGCTCAGTTTTATTAAGATGCTTTTTGTTGTATATGGCAATAGAAAAGCAAACAGCAACATCGCCCACAAGTTTTCTGATGGAAGAACTTTTCTTTGGGTTAATTGTGCCCAAAATACTAACATGGTTGTCTTTATCTGCAATAATTGCAAAAGAAACATCCTTGATACCGTGATTTAATAAAAAGTGATAAAATTCCGAATTGGTTTTTAAAAGGTGATTGTTGGGAACAATTTGCATAAATCCGGTAGATGAATCATCCGTGTGAATGTTTGCCGCATACCTGAAAAGCTCACTTACAAAGTATTTTCTTTCGTCACCCAATAAGCATTTATCCTTCAAGGAAGGCTTTATGTAGTGATAATCCTCTCCGTCAGTATCTGCAAAGAAGCAGGAACGTGCGCTTGAAAATTCTTTTATTCTTTTTAATGCAGTATTTATATTTTCATGTTGCCTGTTTATTTCCAGAAGAAGATGCCTAATAACAGAAGACTCTGAATTTAATTTTGTTCTGTTTTTTTCGCTTCTTAATATCAGCTCAAGATAAATTGCTATAATTAAAATGAATAGAGCAAAAACAACAATTAAATTCCGGGATATTTTATGAGTTTCTGCAAATACCTGAGTTTCATAACGGGCAAGCATAATACCCCAGTTAAAATCTTCAATGATTGAATAATGGATATAAAGATTCTCACCTGTACGTATGGATTTGAACGACGAATAACCTTTATCGGAATAAGCCAGCATTTCGTATGAATAGCCGTCATTATACTCCCTGTTTTTCAAGCTTGACAGCTCAGATGGTTTTTCATTTATTGTATCTACAATAAATTTT
>JAZOVB010000031.1:0-1881 GCA_045658425.1 Clostridia bacterium
AAAGTCAACATCTTCTTCATCAATTTCATTTACGAATATAATTTTCGGAATATTATTCTTTTCCGCAACTGACCATGCCTTTTCGGTACCTACCTGAACGCCCGATTTACCGCTTACCATAATAACAACGCCATCGGCAACTGAAGTACCTTCAATCATTTCACCAACGAAATCGAAATATCCCGGAGTATCTATAATATTAATCTTACAGTCATTCCACTCAAAGCTTGCCAGAGATGCATTAATGGAAATTTTTCTTTTGATTTCTTCCTGATCGAAATCCATAACGGTATTTCCGTCAATAACCTTTCCCTGTCTGTCGATTAACTTGGCATTATAAAGCATTGCTTCTGCCAGGTTGGTTTTTCCTGTGCCGCCGTGGGCAACAAGTGCGATGTTTCTGATTGCTTGTGTAGCATAATCTTTCATAAGGTATATCCTCCCTTTAATTATTATCAACTATAACAATTGTTGTAGCCTGGAATGCCCCATTTACCATTTTTCCAAGCACGAATACATAATCGCCTTCGCGGATATTTTTAATATTTTTTGTTGCTGTAACTGCACCATCAGCAGTAATCTTTGTTGATGATGATACGAATACTTGCTGAGACTGTCCGTTTGTTGTTTTAACATTTATAAATCCGTAAGATGGGTTTACAACCTCAACCACACCTGAAATCTGTGAAACTTCCTGAACGGATGTAACTCTGATTTCGGAAACAGCACCGCTGTCTGTTGTAATTTCCGCAGACATATCAAGTCTTAAATCATATACCTCACATTCCTTTTCATCAAGGTAAACTTTAATGGACTTGGTCATAGGATATCTTGTTTCAACACCGTTTTTAGTGATAACTATGGATGCTTCCTTGGCAATTAAAATCTCAGTAATTGTACCTGTTGTGCTTCCAAGTTCACTTTCAACCTGCAATTTATCAATTTTATTATATCTTACGATACATTTTTTTACCTTATCACCTACAAGAAGATTATTAAGGTTTGATTGTTTCTTATTTCTTGTAACAACTATATCATCAGATACATAGTATGTCTCAACAGTGCCGTTTTTTCTTAAAATCTCAACCTTATGTTCGTCATAATCAAGTTTATTAATAATTCCGTCTTCAAATTCCAGATTTGTATCAATTATATCAATTTTTGTAACAACATTATTTTTATCAAGGTATAGTCTTGCATTATCCTTAGTTCTTAAAACAGATAAAGTAGCAACGCCGTTATTCACATATACCTCACAGGAAGAATCTACTGAATATATTTCGGTTTCATTGTTACCACTGTTTTCAATCTTTATTGTTTTAACCGATGTTAAAACAATTTCAGTAATCTGACCAACGATGGTTTTTACAACTTCGGGAGCAAAATAGATTGTTTCAACTCTCTTTAACACTGCATCTTCAAAAACCAAAACTATATCATAACCGCTCTTTATATCAGATGGTTCACAAACTTCTCCGTTTATATAGAACTTGGCTTCAGAAATATCATAGTTACCGCTTCCCGCTGTTAAAGAAACAGTTATTTCACTGCCTACTATCCTGTCAAGCTCACCTGTGATAAACAGAAGCTCTTTCGCTTCCATTACTCTGTAAAGCATTACAGACATCTGGGCTCTGTTAACCTGAACATCAGGGTTAAAGGTGGTTTCGGTCATTCCCTGCATAATACCGTTTTCCTTAACATATTTAACATACGCTCTTGCATCTTCGGGAATTTCATCCTCATCTTCAAAACCTGTATTTGCATCTGAAAGGTCGGCATCAATATCCATTACCTTAGTTAAATATTCTGCAGCTTCATATCTTAATAAAGGTTTATCAAGCTCATTATCTTCTGCAAGTTCTTCAATTTCACCCAATG
>JAZOVB010000032.1:0-32959 GCA_045658425.1 Clostridia bacterium
TAATTAAATCTAAAGGGATAGCTATAAACTGACCCAACGGAAGCCATAGCATAGATATGACACTTACTACAATCGAATATATCATAATAACTGTAATTAAAGGTACGGTTATTATATTGGCAATAACGGATAGTGTAGGTAATCCTTTAAAGTAATAAACCACAACCGGCAATGTAGTTATACCGGCAGAAATAGTTACAGAAATCACATCTGCTATTTTTCGTGGTATTCTATTAATTTTTGAACTTATTTTCTTTGTATATATAAGAATTCCTGCCAAGGATGTAAATGATAATATAAACGCTACACTGTGGATATAGTACACATTAAAAGCAATCATTATAACAGCAACAAGAAGTAATAAATATGTATCATTTACTCTATCCCTATCAAACAAATCTGCCAAAGATAAAACTGTAACAGTTATAACTACGCGAACAACCGAAGGTGTAAAGCCAATAAAGACAGCCAGTATAAAAGAAATAGGAATAGTAAGTAAAGAAGTAATTTTTCTTTTAATATACAGTCTTCTTAAAATAAAAAGAATAAACATAGTTATTATAGAAAAATGCATTCCTGATACACTTACTATATGGGATAAAGAAAGTTTCATAAGCGCATCATCAAAGGCCTTGCTTCTTAAACGTTCATCGCCAACCATAATGCCTTTTATAAACATAGCACTCTTCTGTGAAAATACACTGTCAATTGTATGCAAAAGTTTCTTCTTGAAATTTGCTGTCGATTTCAGAAATCCATTACCGCGAATAATGGAAATATTTTTATCAAATGATGTAACCTTATAGTAAATCCCTTTTGAGTAATAACCTTCTTTGTCATTTTCAATAGAATAAATACTTCCTTTTATTTTCAGTTTATCATAGCTTGAAAAATAAGGAGTATCATAAAGTGTTATAATCGCCTTTTTACCATACCCCTCAACCTTTCCCTCAAACCGAAGTGTATTATAAGAATAATCAGGCTCACTCAGAACCGTAACAGTCAGCTCTGTATTCTTTATCTCTACGCCGCTATATTTGTTACTAATTACAAAGTCATAAATACAATAATAAGAAATACCAATTATCCCAAGGATTATTAATATAATGATTTTCTTTATTTTTAATTGCTTTCTTTTATAAATAAAAAAACATATAACAGATAAAATAATTATTAAAGTTGATATATAATCATTAAAATATCCGGCTATCAATATTCCAATAAGCAAAAAGAATAAATAGATCATAGTTACTCCAAAAAAAGCACAGAGTTTAAGACTCTGTGCATATTTTTATAAAACTCGGCGAGCTGTATAATAATGGTTATTATAGTAACCACTTGTAATGGAATCATATTTTACATAATCACCCGGGCTTGAAGCATGAATCATCATACCATTCGCAATATATATTCCAACATGGCTTACCGAACCGCCACTCTTAAAGAATACCAAATCCCCTGCCTGCAGATTATCCTTTGATACATAATAACCTTCATTAACCTGAGAATAGGATGTTCTTGAAAGATTTATACCAAAATTACTGTATATGTATTTAGCGAACCCTGAACAATCGAATGAGTTAGGACCATTTCCGCCATATACATAAGGTTTACCTAAAAACTGTTCTGCATATTTAACAACCTGGTCTCCTTTACTTGCCACCTGCGGAGCCTGTCCCATAGCTACATACTGAGAAGAAACATATCCTACAGAATCGTTATAGTAAATTTTAAACCATTCATTATCAGTATTTTCAACTACCCAGAACTGAGTGTACATAGGAATTTTTGCAATAACCTCTGCTTCGGTAGATGGTAATTTTCTGAAATTAAGAACTGATGCAATTGAATACCCGGAAGCTTCAATAGATATACCCCTGTCAACATTACTTCTATCAGTAGGATTATCCTGTCTGATACTCAGGTATCTTGTTGCTACATAACCGATTCGTCCATTAAAATCAACCTTTGACCATTCACTGTCCACATTTTCAGTAACTTTCATCATTTCGCCTCTGATGAACTGCCCGAGAAGCTCGTAACCCACACCGGGACCGGATCTAAAATTAAGTACATCTGTATTTACAACTCCAATATTCGCTGCATAGGTTGATACAGTAAATAACATAAGTACTAATAAAACAAATGCTGTTTTTTTAATCTTCATATATTACTCCTTTATCTTCTGAACAACAAATCACTTACATAAGTATTCTATCATAAAAAACATGTTATGTCAACCTTTTGAGATAAAGAAAAATAATTAGCAATGTTTTAAAGATAAAAATATTATTTATATAATGTCAATCTGACAAGATTTCATAACTTCAATTGCAGCATTATGTTTATCGGGAGTTACACCGGCCATACAGCCTGAGTATGCGGAAATACTCGTTTCAGGGTAAGCCGCTTTCACAAGCAAAGCATTTGAAACCACACATATATCCGTACATAATCCCATAAATCCAATCTCTGTATGGTCCATATCAAAATTTTTCTCTAATATTTCAGGAAGTTTTACAGCTCCGAAAGTTTCTTTTTCAACAGAAATATATTCCTTATCTTCTAATGCCTTTTGAATTTTAATGTTAAGCTCCCAGCCTCTTGTACCTTTTATACAGTGAGGTACAGGAAGTTTTTCCCCTTCCTTAGTATCCAGATAATTTCCGTAATGAGTATCATAGGTTACAATAATTCCGCCATCAAAATTTCTGATTACCTCTGCACAGTTTTCAACAATCGCTTCAGCTTCTGCAGTACCAAGTGAGCCGTCAATAAAATCATTTTGCATATCTACTACAATAAGTATTTTCTTCATATTAATTCTCCTTAATATAATCTATCAGTTCGTAAATAGAATCCTTATCAGAAAAATCTCCGTCAGCATCACATAAATCTATAAGCATTTTTTCCATAGAAGTTGGATTTTCTTTCGATGACATAAGCTTTTTTAATCCCGCAATAGCAGTTTTATGTACAAATGATAACTCGGAAATAATCATTTTACCCATAAAATTGAACACCTTAATATTTCTTGTTTTTTCATTGCGGAAATTTTTTTCTATAACATACTTATCATAGTATTCCCTGCAATCAAGCGGAGTTATCCCGGTAGAAAACACAGCTATCTTTTTACCATGAAGAGCATCAATATTTTTGGTAATAAGGTGTACTCCGTTTATAACCTCGGCATATAACCCACCACCATATACAATAGCATCATATTGAAGCAAGTCATTAAGACTGACTTTTTTTGCATCACTTATATCAAAACCAAGTTCATCTGCAATCCACTTAGCATAATTCTTAGTTGAACCATACTTGGATTTATAAACAACAATGCCTTTCACAGCACACCTCCGATTATTCTATATTTATAGTATATGAGGAGCTTATTATATTTATAATAGTTTTACCCGGATTAACTAAAAGTTCTGTTCCATCCGCTCTTTTATAAACAGTAGTTGCTGTTCTTGTGCTCTTTGACCATGTAATTTCCTCGCAGCTACCATTTGTAATGTAATATCCTTTACCTGATCCGGTTGTATTGATATTTCTTCTGGCGGTTCCGTCACCAAGAGCCGTGTCATCCTTAAATTCCACAATAATATTTTTAAATTTCAGCACTTCCCCATCCTGCATTTTATGAGGCTTACTTCCTATATACTTTTCATATAGCTTTGTTTCTTCATTATATTTATATGTAGTTGAATACCCACCCGAATATTTAAGATATACATTCAAAGCGCTCTTTTCGGATGTAATATCAAAATAAGAATCACTGTATTTGATTGCATTCTTATGTGATGATGTTAATCTGTATCCTTTTTTTTCGGATATTTCTTTGATATTCTTTATACTGGTATATGCACTATGCCAGTCGCCTTTAAATTTTTGCTCTCTCCAGAAAATATATCCATCTGTTCCTGTTACGCCGTTAACATTATTTACCTTCAGAGCAGAAATATCGCTTGTAGCTTTCGGACTCCAGCCAAAATGAGTGTATACCGCATCATTTTCAAGTGCATAATCAAGAAAATAATGTCTTGAAGAACGAACCGGACCTATTTTATCAGTATCAACACCTCTGAATAATGACATAAACCTTGTAGCTCCGCCCTCAACAACCATCTCGTAGATAATATATGCTTCATCCATTCCTTCCTGCGGACGGGCATTTTCATCATCATTATCAACCATAACGGCAATTACACGCTCATCGGTATTTACATATTTGTTTTTAAAAGCTTCAATTTCTTCTTTATCAGGATCTACTTTAATTTCTTCCTTTTCCTCTACAATCGGTTCAATAACCTCATCATTTTGATTGCAACCGGTAAAACTTAAAAAAACAATAGAAAGCGCCAAAAAAATCAATAATAATTTTTTCATAAATATCCCCTTTTCATATAGTAAATTTAACATTCGTTTTAATTATAAAATAAGTATTCTGTAACAGTATTATACTTTTCGCCTTTTTTCAGTATTGCATCAGAGTAATGAGAAATATTAACTGAATCGGGGAAAATCTGAGTTTCAAGACATATTGCACCATGCAAAGGATAATAACAGCCATCCTTACATTTTCGCCCCTGTTCAATTACATTTCCTGTATAAATCTGAACACCCGGTCTGTCAGTATAAATATCCATTTTAATCCCCGTCTTATCTCCGCTTAAAGTTCCGATTTTACGGTATCCCTGCCCGTTTAATATAAAATTATGGTCAATCCCCCCAAACAATTTTATCTGTTCATAATCGGATTCAAATGCACTTTTTAAAGTTGCACCTTTCGAAAAATCCATCGGCGTATTTTCAAGGGATAAAATTTCCCCGTAAGGAATACATTGATTATTATTTGGTGTGTAGAAAGAACTGTCAAGAGTCAGAATATGCTCATCAACAGTACCACCGGAATGACCGTTAAGATTAAAATAACTGTGATTGGTAAGATTCATTACCGTATCAGTATCGCATACTGCATTATAAGAAATTTTAAGGGAATTATTTTTAGTTACGGTATAGGTTACTGTAATCAAAGCATTTCCGGGGAATCCCTCTTCACCATCGGGACTTTCACAAGATAAAATCAGTTTAGGTTCTTCTCCGGGGAAAAGCGAAGCATCCCACAGCTTTTTATCAAAGCCTTTTAAACCGCCATGTAAATTATTTACTCCATCATTGGGATTCAAAGTATATTCCTTACCATTTATTTCAAACTTAGAATTTGAAATACGGTTTGAATTTCTTCCAATAAGAGCACCGAAATAACCTTCATTGTTTAAATACTCCTCCAATGAATCTCTTCCAAGAACAACATCAACGCCATTATATACGAGTTGTACTACAATACCGCCATAGTTAGTAATTTTCGCACACAACCCCTTATTATTATCCAGGGTATATAAATACACACCTCTGGAATCAATTTCACCATATTTTATAATATTATCCCCCATTACGAAGCCTCCTTAGTAAATTACAATTATATTATACTATATTTATAGTGTTTTTACAATACAAAAAAACAACAAGAATAAACTTGTTGTTCTGAAATCAATCTTCCATATATGTAAATCTTTTTACTTTACACCCATTATATTCAACTTCCTCATCCCACATAGAAGCAGGTCTTACCCACAATCCGCTGTTATTATATAAAGGTTTATATAATATCATTTTCTCCAATGTTTCCGAATGGGTTACTACATCTATAAGTTCATAGATATTACCTTTAAAGTGCTTATATTTTCCTTTTTTAAAATCCATTATGTTACCTCCGTTTTTTAAAAAGTTAAGGTGTGTCTTATAAAAGACACACCTTTTAATATTACATTCCTATAAGAGCACCGTATGAAACTGAGGTTTCAATAAATAGTTCCATTCCCGCTTTAAGATTTCCGGATACATCAGAAATCAGCATATTGCCAAACATTTCTTTTATATCTATATTATCCGAAGGAACAGACAATATCTTACATTTTAATCTGATATTAAATCCTTTACCACTATCCCAGATAAGATTTGGATAAACTATAAGTTCACTGTCTACTCCGTAACCTTTTTTAATCGCATCTTCAAGCTTTGTAAGCACAGATACAAACATTTCGGAAAATTCACGAGAGAACGAGAACATTTCATCAATCGGTGTTTTTGAAGCAATGTTTCTTTCATAAATTCCTTTATCAACACCTTCAATTATACAAGCATAAGAAGCTGAGTTCTGAGGATATGAAAAATAATTGTTATTTAACTTTGCATCATATTTTATAAAACTACCATTTGAGTTTTTCTTGGTTGAATACAATGTCTGTGTGCCTAATAAATTATCAAGCTGAAGTAAGATAAGTGCAAAATCCTTATGAGTAAGCTCACCCATAGCATTAAGACTACCATTTGAGTTAAGCTGAATACCATTTGTATTTGCAAAACTTAAATAAGTATTCTTTCTTAAATCAACATCGCTTTCTACATCATTATAGTAAGTATCTCTTCCGTTTACAACTACATTACTGTTGGATTTTTCCAAAGCAGCAAATGTCAATACAGCAACAGCATCACCTATAAGGGCATTTTTATCTGCAAATTCCTTTGTAGCAAATTTTTCGCCTAATACCTTTGAAGCAATAATGGTTACATCCTTACCGTAAGCATGTTCAAAAGCCGCAGATACATTATAATCTTTATAGGTAAGATTTTTTTCATAAGCCGCAACTCTTAACGCTGCCTTAGCAAGTTCACCGTTTGTAAGTTTTGCCTGTGGGTCATAAACTTTTTCCTTATCAAACAAATCAAAGCTTTCAAATATAGTCTTTAAGGTATTATCGGAAACGATGTCTTTATATGCAACGTTACTTACCGAATAATCAGTTTCTCTTGTTCTTATGATAAGTGCAGCCGCCTCAACACGGGAGATATTATCGTTTAATCTTAAATTTACTCCGTCGTCCCCAACCATAATTTTATTATTATATGCCCAGCTTACAGCATTTTTGTTAGATGACTGTTCATATATCATTTTAGGCGCAACCGAAACTGTTGCAGAACCTTGTCTTTTCCATAAAAGCTCAATAGCCTCGCCTCTTGTTATAGGCTTAGATGGAATAAAATTATTATCAGCTGATTCAAATCCGGATGTCATAATATATTCATAGCCCCAATGTGAAGAATCAACATCAGCAAAGTCGGCAGTTCTTCTCACCGGACCAATTCCCATCATTTTAACAAATTCAGCTCTTGTAACAGGATTCGTGGGTCTGAAGCTTCCGTCTTCATATCCTTTTACCGTACCATCAGTTACAAGTTTACTAACCGGTGAATAACCCCAATGACTTTCGGGCAGATCTGTGAAACTCATTGCTGCAAATGCTGTTGTAGTAAGCATCAAAAATGCAAGAGTTAATGCGATAATTTTCTTTAGCATAAGATTATCTCCTTTTTATTAATATTTTATTCTTGAAAAAACGGAAAACTTTACTTAAAATACTTATTTTTCATCCGAACTTTCATATTAATTGTATTGTAAAATGTCCTTAAAGTCAATAGAAAAAGTTCAAAATCTTAATGTTTAAAAGAATTATTTAAGTTTTTTTCATTTTCCAATAAAATATACGCCACTTAAGCACTAAACTTTAAGTGGCGTATACTCCCTACTTATATGTTAATTAAGTTTAATTATTAACTTTTTCTTCACCTAAAACAACATCGGCGCTATATATATTTCCTGAACGGTCATATTCAAGCTTAATTGAATTTCCGGCTTTTTTCTTATCACGAACCTTATTAAGTTCTTCTATTGTTTTAACGCGAACACCATCAGCTTTAGTTACTATATCACCACGGGTAATTCCCGCTTTATAAGCGCCGCTATCCTGCTGAACCTGTTCTACAAATATTCCCTCTGGATATCCATAATACTGAGCTATATCAGCTGATATATCTCTTCCTACAATACCGATAACCGGTCTGCCTTTAACATATCCATGATTTATCAAATCATCAAAAACAGGTTTTGCTTCATCAATGGGTATTGCAAACCCAAGACCTTCAACACCGGTTGAAGCAATTTTTAAAGTATTAATACCTATTACCTGACCCCTTGTATTAACAAGTGCACCACCTGAGTTTCCTGAGTTAATAGCTGCATCTGTTTGTATTAAAGTAAGAGTTTTGCCGTCAGTTTCTACCGTTCTGTTAAGGGCACTGATATATCCCACTGTAACACTTCCTGCAAATTCCATACCAAGAGGGTTACCGATTGCCACACACAGTTCTCCAACTTCAAGTTCACTGGAATGTCCTAATTCAGCATAAGGATATATTCCCTGTTCAAGTTTCAAAACAGCAAGGTCTGTTCTTGAATCCGAGCCTACAACAGTTGCATTTTTCTTTTCACCGCTACTCAAATGAATCGATATTTTAGAAGCACCTTCAATAACATGGTTATTGGTAATAAGGTAACCATCATTAGAAATAATAATTCCCGAACCACTGCCCTGACTCTCAGTCACCCCAAAAAACGACTGTCTGGGGACAGTAGATACAATTCCAACTACAGCAGGGCCGACTTTCTTGGCTATATCAACAACGGAAAGAGTTCCGGGTACTGCATTAACACCTGAGTTAGAATCAACATTACTACTGTTTGTCGGTGTATAATTATTAGGAGCTGTAAAGGAAAACGCTCTCATCTTCTGATTAACATAATCAGGAAGAACAATTGCAAATACCCCGCAGGTTATAAGCGAACCAAGTATAGCCGCAATCAACATAAGAGCGGTAATTTTCATAAATCCTTTTCTGTTTTTTCTTTCCTTTTTTGGAGTTAAATAGCTTTCATTATAAGTAAAATGAGTTTTTTCAGTCTGCGATTCTGTTCCCTTTTGAAAATCATCATCATACCAATTATTATTATACATATCTGCCATATTTACAAACCTCCTTTTTTTCAAGTTAATTGTAACATAAAATTATGAACAAAGTTTGAATAACTGTTAAATAATGTATTATTTTTTCAAGGTAAAAACAAACTCAGCAAATTTTCCGACTTCGCTGTTAATCCATATTTTTTCACCGTGTTTATTAATTATCCTTTTAACAATATGAAGTCCTAAACCTACGCCGGTTTTATTCTGACTTCTGGATTTATCAAGCTTATAAAATCTTTCAAAGATGGTTTTTTGTTCTGCCGAACTTATACCTTCTCCCGTATTTTTTACGGAAACGATAATTTTATTCCCTTTTTGTTTTGTTGATATATCAACAGTTCCGTTTTCGTAAGAAAATTTTATGGCATTATCAATGAGATTTGTCATTACTCTTTTTATACTGTCCTTTTCAGCAAAAACCAGTTCTCCGTCTTTTTCAAACAAAGCATTTACAGTAATATTTTTTTCATTGAATCTATGCTCAAAACTTATTATTGATAACCTTATAAGCTCATTGATATCAAATGATGTGGGATCCAATTTAACCTCCTCCGATTCAAGTCTTGATATATCGAGTAGGTCACTGACTAATTTAGACAGACGTTTGGATTCGTCTAAAACCACCTGAAGATAGTCTTTTCTTTTTTCCTCAGGAATAGTATCATCAAGAATTCCCTGTACAAACCCGGTAATTGTCGTCATTGGAGTTCTTAGTTCATGGGAAACATCTGAAATAAAAGCTTTTCTCAGATATTCAGATTTTTCCAATGAATCAGCCATATCGTTAAACTGTTCCGCAAGCTGACCTATTTCATCATCCTTGTTATATACCTTTACTCTTGTCTGGAGTTTCCCATTACTTAATTCCTTTGAAGCTTTTCTCATTGCTTTGACAGGGTCTGTAATTCTCTTTGTAAGTATAAAAATAAGTATCAAAGACAGTAAAAGAACTACTATACCTGATATTAGATAAATTTTGATTACATCAGCTCTTAACTTTGTTATTTCCGGAAGCATTGTAATAAGGTAAATACCGCCCAGTATATCTTTCCCGGATTTCAAGGGAACACCAACTATAAGACTTGAGTCTTTAGCACTGCCTATTTTTGCAACATCCGAACAAGCATCCCCTCCGAATACTTTTTCAAGCATACCCGCGGGAATCATAATCGATTTTCCTCTTAATATAACACCCGTAGATGAAATAACCTTGCCATTTACATCGGTAAGTATTATATCACTGTCAAGATTCTGAGCAGATAAACTGCTTAGCATTTCATAATAAGAAACAAAATTATCAGGTTCACGTCTTATTATACCATCCGAAATATTGCTTATCCGCTCACCTGCTTTGATAAGCATATTTTCCTTTTGTGATACAACATAATTCCCGAGAAAATAAAATATAACCATACCGAGTATTACAGTTACAATAAGCAATACTGTTACAAAATAAGTAAATATTTTTTTAAATACCATTACTATAATACCTCGAATTTATATCCAACTCGGTGCACAGTTTTCAAATTCCATTTATCGCTTACATTTTCTATTTTTTCTCTTATCCTTTTAATATGAACATCAACAGTTCTTGAATCGCCGTAATAATCATATCCCCACACATTTGATAAAAGTTGATCACGGGTAAAAACTTTATTCGGATTTGACGCAAGATAGTATAAAACCTCTAATTCTTTCGGCGGAATTTCAACCGCAACCCCATTAACCTTAAGCTCGTAATTAGTAAGATTTATACTGATTTTATCATATACCACAATTTCTTCAACATCGTCTTTTTCAGTATCTTTTCCAAAACGCCTTAATACTGCTTTCATCCTTGCAATAAGCTCTTTAACATCAAAGGGCTTAACCATATAGTCATCCGCACCAAGTTCGAGTCCCAACACCTTATCAAAAATATCCCCTTTAGCAGTAAGAAAAATAATAGGAGTAGAGCTTGTTTTTCTTATCTCCTTGCACACTTCATAACCATCCATTTCAGGCATAAGAATATCAAGAACAACAAGAGACGGCTTTTCTCTGTTAAAAACATTTACTGCTTGTCTGCCATTTTCGGCAATTACAACCTCAAACCCCTCTTTTTCAAGGTATAAACGAGCAAGTTCGCATATATTTTTATCGTCATCGCAGAATAGTATTTTAACTTTAGTGTTCATATAATCTCCTCATTTAAAGATTAGCATCTTTTCTTAATACATCCGCTTTATCAGTTTTCTCCCAAGGAAATTCAATATCCTCTCTGCCAAAATGACCATAAGCGGCAGTGGCATTATATATCGGTCTTCTTAATTCAAAATGTTCTATAATGGCACTTGGTCTTAAATCAAAATGTTTTTCAACAAGCTTTTCAATAAAAGATTCTTCAATTACATTGGTTCCAAATGTGTCAACCAATACAGATACCGGCTTTGCAACACCTATTGCATAAGCAATCTGAATTTCACATTTTTTAGCAAGACCTGCCTTAACAATATTTTTAGCAACATATCTTGCAGCATACGCAGCTGAACGGTCAACCTTTGTAGGGTCTTTCCCTGAAAAAGCACCACCGCCATGTCTCGCATATCCTCCGTATGTATCAACAATAATCTTTCTACCGGTAACTCCCGCATCCCCCATTGGTCCGCCAACTGTAAAACGTCCGGTGGGATTAATAAGAATTTTTGTATTTTCGTCAAGCATATTTTTAGGAAGCACAGCTTTTATTACCAAGTCAATCATATCCTGCCTTAATGTTTCATTGGAAACATCTTCACTGTGCTGGGTTGACAAAACAACTGTTTCTATTCTTACCGGTTTATCATCAATGTACTCAACTGTTACCTGGGTTTTTCCATCAGGTCTTAAATAATCAACAAGTTTATTTTTTCTTACATCTGTAAGTCTTTTTGACAACTTATGAGCAAGATATATAGGCATAGGCATCAGTGTTTCGGTTTCATCACAAGCAAAACCGAACATCATTCCCTGGTCACCTGCACCATGTTCCTTTTCTGTATTATCATTTTTACTTTCATAGGAATTATCAACGCCCATTGCAATATCCGGAGACTGTTCGTGTATTGCAGTAATTACACCGCAAGTTTCACAATCAAATCCGTATTTAGCTCTATCATATCCGATTTTCTTTACGGTATCTCTAACCAAAGACTGATAATCAATAGTTGCTTTAGTGGTTATTTCCCCCATAACCAGTACAAGTCCAGTTGTAATAGCAGTTTCACAGGCTACTCTGGCATTTTTATCAATTGTCAATATAGCATCTAAAACCGCATCTGAAATCTGATCACAGATTTTATCGGGATGTCCTTCTGTAACTGATTCAGAAGTAAAAAACTTTCTCATTTGTATTCACCTTTCCTTTTATATTAGTGTTTTAAATATATTTGTAATAAATTCCAGGGCTCCGGTTGTAATAAGAGTGGCAACTATAGTGCCTGATATTATAATCGGTACAGCTCTGCTTATTCTCATTTTAAGTATAGTAGCAGCCAATGCCCCCGATATTGCTCCGGTACCGGGAACAGGCAATGCAACAAATAAAAACAATCCCCATCCTTCAATTTTATTTAACTTTTCCGCTTTTTTATTGGCAATATCATCAAGCTTCTGCCCTATTTTTTTAAAACATTTAGTAGATAAACACCAGTTTACAATAGGACGGAATAAAAGAATGATAAACGGAATAGGGACCATATTACCGAGTACACTTATCGCAAACAACTCCCAGAATGGTATGCCCATATCAACAAAAAACAGTATAGCATACCTTGCCTCAACAAAAGGAATCATTGAAGCAAAAAATACCTTCATCCACATAGGCACAGGTATGGAATATAAAAATTCTCTGACAAAATCCATTTTTATTTCCCCTTAAAATTATTTTTGATGATACTGTCAATTGTTTTTACTCGTTTTTCAAACTGCGAGGAATCAACATAAAATACAGTTGCACCTTCTAAAACAACAGCTATTTTTCTTTCATCATATTTATAGAATTTAACTGTTTCAACCTCTCCGTTAAGATAAGTAAATTCGTAACTGAGAATTGGATTTCCATTCGGAGTATCCCCCAAAGCGCCACCGGTTGTCATACTGATGATTTCAGTATAAAGAGATTTAAAGCTCTTTTCATCGACCAATTTACCGTTAACTTTTATATCATGGGTTTCCAAATCTATCTTCTTAATATCAAATTCCATATTGATATCATTATGATTATATTTGAACTTTGCAACCTGGTCAATAAGCCTCAAAGACACAAATTGCTGCAAAAAAGCATTAGGTTCAAAACTTAAGAATTCAAATCCTGCTCCATCAATTAAATATACATTGGATTTTCCATTAACGGTTATATAAATATCAGCATCTTTATTTTTACCGATATACATACTGTTTTTACTTCCGTCTTTATTGGTTACGATAATATTGGCAGAAGGAACTTGCAATCCATACAAAGATAAATTACTTGGATTATCCTCAACATATTCTTTTATCTCTAATTCATTCAATAATGTAATAATTTTTTCAAGTTCCCCACCATCAGCATCCCATTTATATGGAGTTACCATATTAAATGATGCAAAGGTATTTCGGTTAAGGTCGGTTTCGTTGTTTCTTACAAAAGCAACTTTCTTACCATCTTTTGTAAACTCCAATGCACTGATATTTAATATATCCATTGAGAAAAGCACTGTATTTCTGTAATAATCAAGTTTTCTTAAAAACACATTGGAAGAATTCTCAGATACAATATAAATACTATCAGAATTACCAATTTTCAGATAACGACCGCTTAAAGTAGGTGTTTGAGCGCCTATATATACATTTATCGTATCTGAATTTTTAAGATTTATTACTGCTGTTCCCTCCGGATTATCAAATCCGAACTGTTTTATATCTCCGCTTCCTTCAGAAACTGTTTCAGAAGCATAAGCAGAAGAAACTTCGGTGAACAAGTATTTAAGTTTTTCAAGGTCTAAATCTATTTTCTTATCTTTTACAGTAACAGTACCACCATTTAATACAGTATATTCACCATATACATTCTTTATTTCAACGGAAGCTATATCATCGGATGCAACCGAATATATTTCTTTCATTTCATAACTTTCGGTATCTTCGTTTTTTTCAGGTTCAATACCCGAAATTACAAAAACACCAACAAGCAATGATAATATAAGAACCCCTAAAAGAATATAATTTTTATATTTTCTCATTACAGTTTTCTCCTCTTAGACCAAACAACTATACCACATATAAGAATTCCTATTGCTGCAAGAAACACAACAATTATAACAAAAGCAAGGTCTGTACCCGTCATCAATAATCTTGTATCCTGAGTCTTTTTATCCTCAATTTCAACATAATTTTCCGAAGGAAGAATTCCTGTCATTACACTCTGACATATATCTTCATTATACATATAATCGGATGCTTCATAAAGAAGTGATGAGCCTGATACATACATTTTAACAATCGAGTTATCCTCAAGAACTCTTTCTGATACCATTGAAATAATGTGAGTTCCTACATTTCCGGTATCCCCCTCCTGATTAAGAGTGGTCGCTTTATCGGTACTCTTTAAAACCTGATGTAAGGTTATCCCCTTTGTATTACTGTACAGATTATCAAGTTTAAACGCATAAGTATAATACTGATTCTTTGACACATTTGTTGTATAATCATTTTTATCGACAACAGGTATAAACATTTTTTGCTGAGTCATATTTTCAGGATTTTTCTCTGCAATAATTTCATTTTTTACATCAACACCCCATTCGCGGATATATTCACACAAATTAGGAAGATATTCATTTTCGGGAGAAAGATATATCTGTATATTTCCGCCCTCTAAAACATAGCTTTCTATTAAAGCAATTTCCCCCTGGGTAAAATCTGTATCCGGGCAAAATATTACAAGCATATCACAATTTTCAATTTTCTTTGTTGTAATATCAAGAACATCATACTTATAGTAATTCTTAGCCGCAACCTCTGCAATACCATACGCAGGTAATTCACCGTGTCCTTCTGTAAAGTAAATTGTTTTCTTAACACCCTTTACAGCCGCCATTATTCCATTTGTAATAAGGCTTTCCGCTTTTTCCATTCCTCCGGTTGTTCCGTAGATTGATCCTATATTTATCGCCTCATATTTATCGCCTATTTCAATTATAAGAGTGCCATACGGGTCAACATTTTCGTACTTCTGGGCAATAGCAGGATTTTTTTCTATATCGACTTTAGTAATCTCGATATCTTTTTTTATTTGCTTGTATCTGTTAAGAAGTTCTTCAATCATAGGTTCTCCCTCCGAGCCAGGAAGAAGAAGTTTCATTGAAACAGGCTTATCAACAGTCTTTAAAGCCTCGGCGGTAGCAGATGATATATCAAACTGTCTGTTTGCGGTTAAATCTATATTAACTCCAGGAAACTTATCGGTTACTACTGAAACAAAAGTATTCACCAACAAAACGAAGATAATAAACATAACCGTAATTAAAGTCGCACCAAAGCCACATCTGATTTTTTTAGAACTAAGTAATTTTTTTATCATAATGTATGCCTCCTGTTATGACCAACGTTTTTTATCAATCATTCTTATAGTCAGGAAAATGAAAATTCCTGCAAATGAAAGATAATAAAAAATACTGTCCCATGCCAACAATCCTATTCCAAAATTATCAAATCTGTAGGATAGAGAAAAGAAACTGAAAATATTAACAAGCCAATCGGGATTACCAAACATTCCCGGTATCATTTCAGAAAAATAAAATACCAAAAGCAACCCGAAAGATACAAGCGCAGATATTATAAGATTGGTTGAAACCGATGACACAAACAAGCCAACAGCAACAAATGATGCGCCGATTAACAGTTCACCTATATACATTATAAGAAATGATGCAATATCAAGATTTCCGTATATTGCTGTAATAAAAGCATAAATGATGACAAGAGACATCATAATCGCAAACACCAAAAATGCAGAAAGAAATTTTCCCATAACAAGTGAAGTAATTGAATTTGGCGATGTAAATAATAATTGATCTGTCTTCTGTGTCTTCTCTTCAGAGAAAAGACGCATAGTAAGCATTGGAACCAAAAACAAAAACATTGTATTCATACTGTACATTACAGGCATCATGGAAGCATACTGATTAAGAATATTGTACATTAAATAGAATATAAATGATACCACTAAGAAGAGGCTCATTAATATATACATTAAGGGAGAATTAAAGTAGGCTTTTATTTCTCTTAAAAAAACTGCTTTCATTATTTTTTACCTCCCTTTAAATTTTCCGCGTTCTTGGTAAGCTCAATAAATACATCTTCAAGACTCATTTTAGTTGATGTAAGCATCAGTATAGGCATATTTTTAGCCGAAAGCACATTGAATAAAGGCTTTCTCACATCAAAACCGCCCTCAACATCCACGATGAAATCATAGGAATCATTTTCCTTAATGCCGATTTCTTTTATCTTTCTTACTCCCTGAACACTCTCAAGTACATTTTTTATAGTCTGACGTTCTCCTGCTATTCTAACGGTAAGCTGTTGCTTAGTGGTATGAAGCTGAGATAGATTTTCAGGAGAATCCTCAGCAACAATTTTCCCTTTATTAATAATAACCACACGATCGCAAATTGCACTGATTTCCTGAAGAATATGTGAACTTATTATAACAGTTTTACTTTTGCCAAGGTCTTTTATAACATTACGGATTTCAATGATTTGTTTAGGATCAAGACCAACTGTAGGCTCGTCAAGAATAAGAATTTCAGGATCACCTACAAGGGCACTTGCAAAACCAACTCTTTGACGATACCCTTTAGAAAGATGTTTTATAAGTCTTCCTCTGACATCAAGTATTCCCACCTTTTTCATAACATCGGTAAGGTGTGAATCAAAATCCAATGTAACCTTTTTAAGCTCATAAACGAATTTAAGATATTCAAGAACTGTCATATCAAGGTATACAGGAGGTATTTCCGGAAGATAACCTATTTTTTTCTTAACCTCAAGAGGATTATCAAGAACCTCCATACCTGCTATTTTAACACTTCCGTCAGTATAGGAAAGATATCCGGTAATTATAGACATAGTAGTTGTTTTACCGGCACCATTAGGACCTAAAAATCCCAAAATTTCGCCTTTATTAACAGTAAAGCTTATATCCCTCAAAACGGTTCTTTTACCGTAGTTTTTATAAAGATGTGATATTTCAATCATTGTATTATCCTTTCTTTGTTTAGCAAGATAATTATTCGGGCTTAACACATTTTATATATAATTCATTAAGCTGTTTATCATCTACAAGATTTGGCGCATCAGTCATAAGTTCGGATGCATTCTGAACCTTAGGAAATGCAATTACATCTCTTATTGAATCTTTTTTAGCAAGAAGCATAACCAATCTGTCAAGACCATACGCCATACCACCGTGCGGAGGAGTGCCATATTTGAAGGCTTCCATAAGATGACCGAACTGTGCCCATGCCTGTTCTTTTGTGAAGCCTAATTTTTCAAACATTTTCTGCTGAAGTTCGGTATCAAATATTCTGATACTTCCGCCTCCGACCTCACATCCGTTAAGAACCATATCGTATGCTTTTGCTCTTACATTTTCCGGTTCGGTATCAAGAAGCTCTATATCATCATCCTTTGGTGAAGTAAACGGATGATGCTTAGCAGCAAAACGACCTTCTTCTTCATCATACTCAAACAACGGAAAATCTACAACCCACAAGAAATTAAACTCATCTTTATTGATTATATCAAGTTTAGCGGCCAAATGACATCTTAACGCACCCAAAGAATCATAAACAACGCTATTTTTATCTGCAACTATAAGAAGTATATCTCCTGCTTTAGCTTTTGTTTTTTCAACCATACCGGCTATTTCTTCTTCTTTTAGGAATTTAAGTACAGAAGAACGAACTCCATCTGCATCTACAATCATATACGCCAGGCCTTTAGCGCCATAAGTCTTTACAAATTCGGTAAGAGCATCTATTTCCTTTCTCGAAAGACTCTGGGTACCATCTTCTTTTCCATCTACTTTAATACATCTTACACTACCGCCATTATTTATAGCAGAAGCGAAAACATTAAATTCACTGTTTTTTAATACATCACTTAAATCGCAAAGTTCCATACCAAATCTTAAATCAGGCTTATCTGAACCAAAACGATCCATAGCTTCACTATAAGGAAGTCTTAAGAATGGAGTTTTAATATCCATATCCATAACATCCTTAAATAAATGCTTGATAAAACCTTCGTTAATGCTCATAACATCATCTTCATCAACAAAAGACATTTCAAGGTCTATCTGAGTAAATTCAGGCTGTCTGTCAGCTCTTAAATCTTCGTCTCTGAAGCATTTTACAATTTGGATGTATCTGTCCATGGAAGATAACATCAAAAGCTGTTTATACTGTTGCGGAGACTGTGGCAGTGCATAAAACTTATTAGGATGAACACGGCTGGGAACGAGATAGTCTCTTGCTCCCTCCGGAGTACTTTTGGTAAGCATAGGAGTTTCTATTTCCAAAAATCCGTTTGCATCATAATAATCTCTTGCAGATTTTGCAACACGATGTCTTAAAATAAGATTTTCCTTCATATCTGCTCTTCTTAAATCAAGATATCTGTACTTAAGTCTTAAAGCTTCATTTGCATCGGAATTTTCTTCGATTGCAAACGGCGGTGTTTCTGACTTCGATAATATTCTGAGTTCTGAAACATTAACCTCAATCTCACCTGTTTTTAGATTAGGATTAACTGCTCCGCCTCTTTTTTGTACAACACCTTTTACAGCAATAACAAATTCTTTTCTGAGTGTTGCAGCCTTTGCTTTCAGAGTTTCCTCACATTCTTCGCCAAAATATATCTGACATATACCTGACACATCTCTTAAATCAATAAAAAGCAAACTGCCTAAATTTCTATAATTCTGTACCCATCCCATCAAAGTTACTTCTTCGCCGATATTGCCTGAATTAAGCTCTGCAACTCTACATGTTCTTTTTAAACCTTTAATATTCTCTGCCATTTAAATTTCCTCCAAATTAATTTTATATCATTAGTTTTAATCTTTTAGAATTTCATCCACAAGCTCCAAAAGAGTGTCTCTTCCATAACCTGAAAGTGATGAAAATGCATACACATCATCAATTCCAAAAAAATCTCTTAACTCTTCCACTCTTGGTTCAACCTTTGTTTTGGCAAGTTTATCTGCCTTGGTAGCGATAACAAGAGGTGCAAAACCTCTTTCCACAATGAAGTTAAACATCATAACATCATCTTCTGTGGGATCATGTCGTATATCACAAAGTAAGAACACTGCTTTAAGATTTTCTCTGTTATTAAGATACCCTTCAATCATCTTTCCCCAGGATAGCTGCTCATTCTTCGAGACATTGGCATATCCATAGCCGGGTAAATCCACCAACATAAACTCGTTGTTAACCTTAAAAAAGTTGATTAGCTTTGTTTTTCCTTGAGTTTTACTTACCTTTGCAATATTTTTACGGTTAAGAAATTTATTAACAAAAGAAGATTTTCCCACATTTGATCTACCGGCAAAAGCAAATTCCGGTAAATCAGATTGTGGATAACCCGAACTTTTAACTGCAGAGGTAACAAATTCAGAATTTTTTATAATCATATTTTACCTCCTATACTAATGCGTATTTTACAACTTCATCCATAGTTTTTACAGGAATGAAATTGAAATCTTTTAAAATTTCTTCAGGAATATTTTTTATGTCCTTAATATTGTCATAAGGAATAATAATGTTATTAATTTTATGACGGTGCGCTGCAAGAGCCTTCTCTTTTAGTCCGCCAATAGGAAGAACTCTTCCTCTTATGGTAATCTCACCTGTCATAGCTACATCCTGTCTCACCGCGCTTCCGCTGAGAGCTGATACCAAAGCAGTAGCCATAGTTATTCCGGCAGATGGGCCATCCTTGGGAGTCGCTCCCTCCGGAACATGAATATGAATATCTTTATCCTTATAGAAATTTTTATCTATCGATAATAGTTCAGCCTTAGAACGAATATAACATATTGCTGCTTTGGCGGATTCTTTCATCACATCACCCAGCTGCCCCGTAAGTTCTATCTTACCACTACCGTCAAGCACAGTTGCTTCTATATTGAGCAATGTTCCTCCGTAGCTTGTATAAGCCAGTCCGTTAACCACTCCGGGTTCACACACATCATTTTCATTCTTTTCTTCAAATTTTCGTACTCCAAGAAATTTTTCTACTTCTTTTACTCCAACAGTAATTTTATCCAAATCTGTTGTTCTTATTTCATATACAGCTTTTCTGATAACGGAAGCAATCTCTCTTTCAAGATTTCTTACACCGGCTTCCAGAGTATAATGATTTATGATTTCTTTAAGAGCACTGTCGGTAACCTTTATAACACTGCTTTTAACATTATGTTCCCGAAGTTGCTTCGGTAATAAATGCTTTTTGGCTATATTGAATTTTTCCAAGTAAGTATAACTGGAAAGTTCGATTATTTCTAATCTGTCATAAAGTGCAGGTGGTATTGAAGATGCCGTATTTGCAGTTGTGATAAACATTATCTTACTAAGATCAAATGGAATTTCCAGATAATGATCTCTGAAACTGTGATTTTGCTCTTTATCCAACACTTCTAAAAGTGCAGATGCAGGATCTCCACGGAAATCTGATGCCATTTTATCAATCTCATCAAGTAAAATTACCGCATTTGACGAACCGGCATTCTTAACCGCATTAATAATTCTTCCCGGCATAGAACCTATATAAGTCTTTCTGTGACCTCTTATATCAGCTTCATCTCTTACCCCGCCCAACGACAATCTTGCAAACTTTCTTCCCATAGCAGAAGCAACTGACGAAACAACAGATGTCTTACCTACCCCCGGAGGTCCGATAAGACATAAAATCATACCGTTTTTTTGGGGAGCAAGTTCTCTTACCGCCATATATTCAAGAATTCTCTCCTTAACACTTTGCAGACCGTAATGTTCTTTATCGAGAATTTTTTTACATTTACCGGGATCATTCAATTCCACAGTTTCCTCATTCCACGGCAAATCAAATACAGTATCAAGATAAGTTCTTACAACCGTTGCCTCATGAGAATTATCAGGCATCAACTGGAGCCGTTTAATTTCTTTAGCAATTTTCCCATGCACCTCTTCAGACACGGGAATACTGTCAAGCTTTTTCAGATACATATCTATTTCATTTTCATTAAAACTGTCGCCGTTTAACTCTTCGTGGATTACTTTCAACTGTTCTCGTAAAAAATATTCTCTTTGGTTTTTATCTATATTTTCTTTAACCTGATTCTGAATTGAATTTTTCAACACAAGAAGCTCTGTTTCTTCAGTAAGAATTTTCAATAATATTCTCAGTCTCTTTGAAACCGATAAAGTTTCAAGTAACATTTGTCTATCCTCAACCGAAATATCAAGATTAGCCGCAACCAGATCCGTAAACCTTTCAGTATCATCACTTGCAGATGAAATGATAGAATATACATCGGAATTTATATGCCTTGTAAGATTAAAGTACTCATCAAACAAAGATAGAATACTTCTTACAATAGCACTTGTTGTCTTAGTTTTCTTTTTTATTCCGTCAAGCTGAACGGGAATTATGCTGCCTGTAATATAAGGAGATACAGAATCTATATATTCAAGCTCTGCAATACGAATTCCTTTAACAAGAACTCTCAGATTATTATCAGGAAGCTTAAGAATCTGTTTGATAATTGCAACAACACCTAAAGAATACAAGTCTTTATATTCAGGCATTTCAATCTGTGAATCTTTCTGAGCTGTAATAAATATAACCTGTTCTTTTTTCATTGCCGCATTAACAGCATTAACAGATATATCACGTTGAACATCCAAAGAAATAGTCATTTCGGGAAATATATTAAGGCCTCTTAAAGCAAGGACCGGCATTTTTATATTTTCTAAACTCATTTTGCCCTCCAAATAGTCATAAAAAATCTCTTATACACCATTTTAATACAAAATTCAATTTTTTTCAATAGCAATATTGAATTTTAACAAATTATTAATATATATAATATAATAATACGGGAGTTCCAATTTAAGGAGTCCCTTAATATGAAAAAAGGTGATATTATGTGTAATTCAAAAATATATGACTATCTCATTGCAATTATAGCTATTATTGCAGGTATTGCAGGCGGAGTATTATTCTTCGGCGGCACATTAACAGGCTTAATCGGAATTATTCCATTTTTCGCAGTTATTTCTGCAATAATATTTGCAGTTGTAGCTGTACTTGTCTTACTTCCTAAAAACAAAGAAAAATCATTATCAAAATGCCTTTGTCAATATGCTAAGCTGATTTTATTCTTAAGCATTGTATCCATTGCATCTGTTATATTAATTCTTACTATAACACTTGCGGCAACAAGTATTTTCAGTATAGTTCTTGTGGCGATAGCTTTTGCATCATTAGCAGGAGCGGTTGCAGCATTTTTATTCCTGTTCTACTGTATCATAGATAAAAAATGTAATAATAACAACTGTTGCTGTTCTGTTCCCCAACAAATAAACACAACAAATTCCTGCGGTTTTGAATTTGAATGATTGACACATTTAAAATAAAGGGATATAATACTTCCGGTGAGATGAATGAAAGAAATAAAACTAAAGATTGAAAAAAATCTCGAAAACAAAGAAATAAAATATATACTAAAAAACAAGCTTTTTCTTTCCAATCGGGTTATTACAAAGTTAAAAACTTTCCCGGATGGAATAACCCTGAACGGCGAAAAAGCATTTGTTACAGTACGAGCCAAAGAAAATGACTTACTGATTATAAGGATGTACGATGAAGCATCAAAGAATATCGAACCCAGTGATTTACCACTTGACATTATATTCGAAGATGAAGATATTCTGGTTGTTAATAAGCCAAGAAATATGCCGACACATCCGTCTCTTAATCACTATACTGATACTCTGGCTAATGCTGTTATGAATTACTACCGCGACAAAAACTTTACTTTCAGAGTTATAACCAGACTGGACAGAAACACCTCGGGTCTTGTGTTAATTGCAAAAAATAAAATATCCGCTCAAATTCTTTCAAAACAAATGGAAGATAAAAAAATAAAAAAAGAATACTACGCAATATGCCGGGGTTGTCCTGATGAAAAAAACGGTATTATTGATATCCCTATCAAAAGAAAAGAATACTCAGGAATCTTAAGAATAGCTGATCCTTCAGGCAAAGAAGCATATACCGAATATTCGGTGGTTGATACCAAAGAAGATCTGTCCCTTATAAAACTTATTCCTCATACCGGAAGAACTCATCAACTTAGAGTTCACCTTGCTTATATAGGCACTCCGATATACGGAGATGAATTATATGGTTCAGATACACAAGCCCACGCCGAAACACTGCTTCATTGCAGACAACTTAAATTATTTCATCCGATGACTAACAAGGAAATTCTATTTACTGCACCATTGCCTGATGATATGAAATTATGACAAAAAAGCTCTGCTTTTTGCAGAGCTTAATTTTTTTTAAAAAAAGACTTGATTTTTTAAAAAATGTGTGTTATCATATATATCGTGATGCGGGAGTGGCTCAGTGGTAGAGCGTCACCTTGCCAAGGTGAACGTCGCGAGTTCGAATCTCGTCTTCCGCTCCAAAGACTGTTATTAAACAGTCTTTTTTTTATTCAAAAAACTTGGTTGGGTCAACAAATTCTTCATCTTTGATAAGCTCCAGGTGTATATGTCCCGGTTCCATTGCTTCAAAAACTGCTGTTTCTCCTACCCCGCTTATAACCTGCCCTTTTACCACAGTTTCGCCTTTTTTAACCATTTTATCAGTTGATAAATTTTTATAGATACTCTTATAACCGTTTTTATGATTTATTTCAATAACTATTCCCTGCATATAATCGGTGTATACATTTTCTACGACTCCGTCAGCTACCGCCAGAACAGCTTCACTTCTTTTTGCTTCTATATCAATTCCTTTGTGCACTCTGTAATCATCAAATGTTTTTGAATATACCAGAACATCCCCTGAAAATTCATTTAAAAGCTTACCGCCTACCGGCATAGATATTTTAAAGTTTTCTTTTATGGGAACAGACATAGTTTCTTCAGCCTTTTCAAAAACACTTTCGTTATTAAAAACAGACTCTTTTTTATCTATATGTTTGATTTCCGGTTCTTTTACAGGTTCAATTTCCTTTTTTTCAACATTTGCATCATTTCCTGCAACTACAACCGGTGGTGGTGTAAGTGCAGTTATTCTCGCTTTTTGCTCACGATAAAATCTTATTCCGAATATTGTTCCGGCTATACCAACACATACAACACACAAAGAAAAAACAATATAATAATTTTTCAATGCTTTTAAAAATTTGTCCATATAAACGGCCTCCTTATCTTTTAAAATAAGGATTTCCGTTTTTTTCATATATTATTCATAGTTTTTATCTCTACTCCTGAATAATATTTCTTTAAAATTTGCTCATAAGTATATCCGTTTTCAGCGGCATAGTTTGCTCCGTACTGACTCATACCTACCCCATGACCATTTCCTGTAACCGAAAAAAGCACACTATTATCATCTATCTTAATTTTAAAATTTGAAGAGCGTAAAGAAAATGCACTGCGTATTTGTGTACCTTTGAATTCTCCTGTCCCCACACAGATGCTTTTAACACTGCCTGATTCATTATATATAATATCGCCAATCCATTTTTGAGGATTTTTGTCAAATTCAACACTGTAATCAAGACTTTTTATTTTATTTTTGAACTCTTCGCAAGACACACTGACCTCCGAAGTATATCTTGGTGATTTTTCTTCTCCCTCACTTACAACACTTCTGAGATACGGAAGCGGATTTTGCCAGACATCCTCGGAATTTTCAGTTTTACCACTGCTTGTAGAGTGAAAAACAGCGGATATTGGTTCATCATTATAGGTTACTATTTGCCCCTTTGTTTCGAGAACAGCTCTCTCAATTTTATGCCTGTAAGTTTTATCCCACTCAATCCCCCATTTAAGTCTTGCATCTTCGTCTGTCATATACGCTTTGCAATGAGTTGAATCTGTACATACAGTTGCATTTTTATGCTGTTCGTTTTCAAACCCCTGCCTGTTAATTATATAAGTTCGTGCCGCAACAGCCTGTGCTTTCAAAGCTTCAAAATTAAAAGAAGGAGGCATTTCGGCCGGCACTACACCTTCTAAATATTCCTCTAAATCAACAGTGTTTATTTCGCCTGTTTTATGAAATAATACAGTTATCATTGTTTCATTTTCATCTTTTTTAACTTCAGCTTCACGTTTTTCAATACCTTTAACATTTTGCCCTGAAAACATTGAACTTAAAGTAATTACCAAAAGCAAAATACATAATGGTATAAAAAATATTAAGTATTTTTTTGAAATATTACTTTTATTTTTTTTCATTTTTCATCACCTTTTTATTTTATAAAACAATTGACATCAAACATATTATGTTGTATATTATATATATATTAAGAAAGGGTGAAAAAATACATATGGATTTCAGCACAAAAGATAATACAAATAAATATCTTGAAAATTTATCATCATTATCTACTCTTCAGGATAAAATCCCCGGAGAAAAATATATTCAATATAATGTTAAAAGAGGCCTTAGAAACAGCAATGGTACAGGTGTGTTGGTAGGTCTTACTTCTATTGGTGAAGTTAGCGGATATGTTATGCAGGATAATGAAAAAATAGCTACTGATGGTAAACTTTTCTATCGCGGAATTGATATAAACGATATTGTTAAAGATATATCTGAGAATGACAGACACGGTTTTGAAGAAGTTATTTTCTTACTTTTATTCGGTATTCTTCCCGATGAAGAACAACTTAATGATTTCAAAAAACTTCTTGAAGTTTCAGCTCCGCTTCCCGACGGATTTACCGAGGATACTATTTTAAAAACACCTTGTAAAAATATTATGATAAAGCTTTCAAGAAGTGTACTTGCACTATACTCCTATGACGAAGATGCAGAAAACAATTCAATTGTAAATATTTTAAAGCAATCTATTGGTCTTATTGCTAAATTCCCCGTTCTTGCAGCTTACGGATATCAGACAAAAGCACATCATTTTGATAAAAAAAGTCTTTATATTCATTCCACCCAACCGGGATACAGCACTGCACAGAACTTTTTACATCTGGTAAGACCGGATAATAAATTTACTAAACTTGAAGCAGATATACTCGACCTTATGCTTATTTTACACGCTGAACACGGCGGTGGTAACAACTCCACATTTACAACTCACGTTGTATCTTCAACAGGTACAGATATATATTCTGCAATAGCGGCGGCAATCGGTTCCCTTAAAGGTTCCAAGCACGGCGGTGCAAATCTTAAAGTAACATCTATGATTGACGATATAATCGAAAATGTAAAAAATCCATCGGATGACGAAGAATTCAAAAATTATCTTGTAAAAATGCTTAATAAAGAAGCATTTGACCATTCAGGATTAATCTACGGATTAGGCCACGCCGTTTATACAATATCCGATCCCCGTGCAGTTTTACTTAAGAAAAAAGCCTATGAACTGGCAGTAGAAAAGAACGCTCTTGATAAATTCAAAATATTCGAGTCAGTTGAGCGCTTAGGTCCTGTTGCATTTTCAGAGGTAAAAGGCCCCGATAAAGAAATCTGCGCAAATGTGGATTTATATTCAGGTTTTGTATATCAGATGCTTGACATCCCTATTGAGCTTTGTACACCTCTTTTTGCCGTTTCAAGAATTGTTGGATGGTGTGCACATATTTTAGAGGAACACATTACAGGCGGAAGAATTATGAGACCTGCATACAAAAATGTAAGTAAACGAATCCCCTACACTAAATTAAGTGAAAGAAAATAGTTTAAAATTACTGTACAGTATTTTGCTGTACAGTAATTGTTATATTTTATAGAAAAAAGGAAATAAATTATGATACTTGAAGCTAAGGACTTACTAAAAACCTATTCGGGCGAAACAATACTCAGCGAAATCAATTTAAAAATTGAAAATACTGACAGAATCGGACTTATCGGTATAAATGGTTGCGGTAAGACTACTCTGCTTAATATTCTTGCAGGTGAACTTTCTTTTGACGAAGGAGAAATCAATTACCACAGCAAAAATATTGGATATTTAAAACAAAATCCGGTATTTGATACCGACAAAACAATAATTGAAGAGATGAATTCGGTTTTCAGTGAGCTTTTTGATATAGAAAACGAACTCAAAGAGTTATGTAAAGAAATTTCCTTTACAAAAGACGAAGGAGAATTGTCTGTATTAAACAGTAAATATTCAAGACTCCAAACATACTTTGAAGCGAAAGACGGATACAATATCAATGTTAAAATTAATACTGTTTTAAACGGAATGGGATTTTCGGATAAAGACTATGAAATGCAGGTAAATAAACTTTCCGGCGGAGAAAAAACAAGACTTGCATTATGTAAATTACTTTTAAAAGAACCTGAGTTGCTCATTCTTGACGAGCCTACAAATCACCTTGACTTCAAAACGTTAAAATGGCTGGAAGAATATCTTTCGGGTTATAAAGGTGCTATATTAATGGTATCTCACGACAGATATTTTCTTGATAAAACCGTAACATCAGTTTGCGAAATATATAAAGGTAAGATAAAAAGATACCAGGGAAACTATACTCAATTTGCCCAAATCAAAAAAAATATGATTACATTTCTCACCAAAGAGTATGAGAAACAGCAAAATGAGATACAGTCTTTACAGGAATATATTGATAAAAACCGTGCAAGAGCTTCTACGGCAAAAAGTGCAAAAAGCCGTGAAAAAGCACTTGAAAGACTTGAAATTATAGAAAACCCAAAAGAATACTTAAAGACTATCTCCCTTTCCTTCCCCTTTGATTTCGATCCATCATTTGAGTTATTAGAGGTGGAGGATTTGTCCCTATATGCCGGTGAAAACCCGCTGGTGGAAAAAGTAAATTTCAGTGTAAAACGCGGAGAAAAAATTGCAATTGTAGGTGCAAATGGAATTGGTAAAACAACCTTTTTAAAAGCACTTATTGGAAAAGGAATTTCAAATGGTAAAATAAAATGGGGCAGAAACTTAAAAACATCTTACTTTGAACAGGAAAATACTCTTCTTGATGATAATAACACAGTTTTAAGAGAGGTTATGGATAAAGGTCTTGTAGCCTATGAATCCGATGCAAGAAACGCTCTTGCAAGACTTCTCATTACCGGCGAGGATGTGTTTAAAAGAGTGGGAATGTTAAGCGGAGGCGAAAAAGCAAAACTTAAATTTACTCTTATGGTTTTAAAAAGAGGCAATATTCTTATTCTTGACGAACCTACCAATCATCTTGATTTATCGTCAAAAGAAATTCTGGATGAAGCACTGAAAGATTTCAAAGGAACTATTATTATGGTTTCCCACGACCGTTATCTTCTTAATAAAGTTCCAACTAAAATAGCAGAATTAACAAAGGATGGTTTTGCATTTTACGAGGGTAATTACGACTATTACCTTGAAAAAAGAACCGAGAAACCAAAAGAAATAACAATTAAGCAGGAAACTGAAGAAAAAACGGTATACTACCGTTCTAAAAAAGACCGTGCAAATGAGGTAAAAATAAAAAAACTTATTGCAAAAACTGAAGAAGAAATTTCAGCCATTGAAGAAGCTATTGAAACTCTTACAAAAGAAATATCCTCTAATGAAATTGCATCGGATTACGAGCTTTTAAATCAAAAATGCAACGAACTTGAAGCTCTTAAAGAAGAGCTTAACGAAAAATATGCAGTATGGGAAGAACTTAATATGTAAACATTTTGTTAAAACGATTGACAAGACTTCCTTAAAATGAGATAATACAATGGAATACACAAAATGCGAGGTGACAATTATGAGTAAAGAAATAAAACCAACAAGTGTAGGCGGCCAGGCCGTTATTGAAGGTGTTATGATGCGAGGTACAAAAGACATCGCAACTGCGGTTAGATGTCCTGACGGTCATATCGAAATCGAAAAAAAACCGATTAATCTTTTAAGTGTAAAATGGAAAATAAATAAAATACCCATATTAAGAGGTGTATTTTCTTTTTTTGAATCATTATATACAGGAGTCAGCTGTCTTATGTTCTCTGCCAAATTCTTTGAAGATGAGGAAGAAAATCCTGAAAAAATGTCAAAATTTGAAAAATGGTTGATGGAAAAATACGGAGACAAGCTTTTGACAGTTGTTATGTATCTTTCAGTACTGTTCTCTCTTGTTATCGGAATAGGATTATTTATGCTTTTACCCAACTTTCTTGCGGGACTTTTAAAAATACCATTCCCTGAAATGAGCACAGTATTGTTAAATGTTGTGGAAAGTACGGTTAAGATGGCTATTTTCCTGTTATATTTGTTCCTTGTTTCACAAATGAATGACATAAAAAGAGTATTCATGTATCACGGTGCAGAACACAAATCAATTTTCTGCTATGAACACGGCGATGAGCTTACCGTTGAAAATGTTAAAAAATATACAAGATTTCACCCAAGATGCGGTACAAGCTTTTTAGTACTTGTTATGATTGTAAGTATTCTTGTATTCTCTTGTATTTCCTGGGATTCTTTATATTTGAGAATTATATACAGACTATTACTATTACCTGTTGTTGCAGGTCTTTCCTATGAGCTTATAAAATTCGCCGGAAAATACGATAATATTGTTACAAGAATCATTTCAAAACCTGGAGTATGGCTTCAGCATCTTACAACAAAAGAGCCTGATGACAGTCAGATTGAGGTAGCACTTACCGCCCTCAAGGCTGTTATTTCCCAAAACAGAGAAGATGACAAATGGTAAAAACAGTTTACGAAGCACTTAACTTTGGCTTTTCAAGATTAACCGAAGCAAAAACGGAAAGTGCGTTAATTGATGCTCAACTTTTATTGTGTCACATATTAAAATGCGATAAAGGGTATCTTACAGTTCATAAAAATGACGAAATATCAGCCATTGCGTTTAAAGAATATGCAGACTTGATTGAAAAAAGAGCAAAAAAAATGCCTGTTAAGTATATAACAGGGATATGTGAATTTTATTCTCTTGAATTTATGGTGGACGAGAATGTACTTATTCCCCGCCCTGATACCGAAATAATAATTGACACAGCTTTAAAAGAGATAAATACAAATAAAAATTTAAAAATTCTTGACTTATGTTCAGGTTCAGGTTGTATAGGAATAACTCTTGCAACGCTATATAAAAATAGTCAGGTTACTTTGGTGGAATTATCAGATGGTGCTATTACGGTTTCACAAAAAAACATCGCAAAGCATCAGCTTGAAAACCGAATAAAAATTAAAAAAAAGGATATTCTAACAGAAACAATTAAGGACGAATTTGATATAATCGTTTCCAATCCGCCTTATATCAACGAGGAAGATTATGATAAACTGGAAGACGATGTAAAAAACTACGAGCCCGAAATGGCGCTTGTTTCCCGCCAGGATGAATATAAGTTCTATAAAAGGATTATAGATGAATATTCCAAAAATCTTTCCAAAAACGGAATTTTGCTTCTTGAAATGGGATATAATCAAAGTGAATACTTGACACAATACGCATTAAACTCTCAAAAATTTCAGGAAGTATCTGTAACAAAAGATTTATCGGGAATAAACAGAGTTTTATGCCTAAAAAAATAAAAGAAATATAAAAGAAGAATTATTATGAAGTATGTATGCACTGTGTGCGGATATGTTTATGACGAAACAATTGGAGAACCTGAAAACGGAATCTCCGCAGGAACTAAATGGGAAGATGTTCCCGAAGATTTCGTTTGTCCGTTATGCGGAGTAGGTAAAGACGATTTTACAAAAGAAGACTAATTTTAAAGCAGGGGTTTCCCCTGCTTTATTCCGATTTAAAAATACAAAGGAGAAATTTCAAATGCAAATTACAGATAACATTTATTACATAGGAATAAATGATAAAAATATAGATTTATTCGAAGGTCAGTATAAGGTTAAAAATGGTATGGCGTATAATTCATACGTTATTATGGATGAAAAAATCGCTATTTTTGATACCGTTGAAAAATCTTTTGGCAAGGAATGGATTTCAAATATAGGAAATGTATTGCAAGGTAAAAAACCTGATTATCTGATTATTCAACATATGGAGCCTGACCATTCCGCAAACATAGACAAGTTTATGGAGATGTATCCAGAAGCAACAATCGTATCAGGTACAAAATCCTTCCCTATGATAAAGCAATTCTTCGGAACTGATTACAACGACAGGATGATTGCAGTAAACGAGGGAGACACACTTGAACTCGGTACTCATACGCTTACTTTCATAAATGCACCTATGGTTCATTGGCCCGAGGTTATTATGACCTATGAAGCAAATACAAAAACATTATTTTCCGCTGATGGTTTCGGTAAATTCGGAACTATTGATACAAACGAAGAATGGATAGACGAGGCCAGACGCTACTATATCGGCATTGTGGGGAAATTCGGTGTGCAGGTTCAAAATGTACTTAAGAAAGCAGCAAATCTTCAAATAGAGCGAATTTGCTCCTTACACGGTCCCGTATTAACTGACAACCTCGGATATTATATTGATTTATATGATAAATGGTCATCATATACCCCTGAAGAAGACGGCGTTTTAATAGCATACAGTTCTGTTTACGGTAACACCGAAGAAGCAGTTATGCTTTTAAAATCCGAGCTTGATAAACTTAATTATAAAAATATATCGGTTATAAATCTTGCAAGATATGATATTCACGAGGCCGTGGCTCAGGCTTTTAAATACAGTAAAATGATACTTGCCTCCACAACATACAATGGCGGATTGTTCCCTTGTATGAAGGAATTTTTAAATCATCTTACCGAAAGAAGCTATAAAAACAGAAAAGTTGGTATTATAGAAAACGGAAGCTGGGCTGCAACTGTTGATAAGAATATTAAGAAAGTATTAGAAGCATCCGTGGGAATAACTTATTTTAATACTACGGTTTCCATTAAATCAAAAGCAAATGACACTAATATTGAACAAATTAAAAATCTTGCAAAAGAAATTTGTGAATAGAAATAACCCCTCTATAATTGCATATTTAAGATTAAGACCTTCTCCACCTGACGGAAACAGAATTTTGTATTCAGGGGTTAATTTATCACCGGAAAGATTAATACTACAACCTTCAAGTGTAATATTTACATTTGCGTCAGCCCCTGATGTAATAGAGGTTGCACTGATAATTGTGTCCATATAAGTATTATTTAAAAAAACTTGAAATGCGTCAAGCATTTCAAGTTTTTTTATATAACTTTTTCAACCTATCAGAACAGCTATTCAAGTAAATCATAAATAACATCCATAAGATGAATTTTACTTACTCTGTATTCATTAAGTAAGCGTACCATTTTTAAAATTTCAGTATAATCAGTAGTAATATCCGAAACTACATTTTCTCCGCTTTTATCCCGTATACCATAAGAAATGTAATTCCCTGTTTCGTTATTTATTATTTCTTCAGAAAATATTTCATATTGCATATAGTAATTGTTCATATCTTTTTAACCATTCCTTTTACTTTTCAATTCGCATAATACGCGAATGGTCGGTCAAAAAAATAAGCTCTGTTTCCCTGCCGCTCAGAGAAAGTGCCTTTTGTAATTTTAATATATCCGATACAGTAAATTCAAGTTCTCCCAATAACTTCTTTTTCCATATCTCCTCTTTTATACCAATGATTTCGCAAAGCTCATTCTCGGTCATTGACGACCTCTCAATTGCCCTAATTAGATATTCCATATTATCACTTTCCCCTTTGTTTATTCGCATTTTATGCGACAACATTAATTTACCATATTTTGTTCATTTTGTCAACTGATTTTTAAAGTTTTTTTAAAA
>JAZOVB010000033.1:0-6204 GCA_045658425.1 Clostridia bacterium
TTTCATTTTGTCAAGGTAGTATTGCAAGATTACGCATTGCGAAACCTTGCAATCTCCACCTTGACAAAGGGCTTACCTGCACTTACCACCGACTTACCTATGTGCTGACACAAATTACTTACCTATGTGCTGATTTTACATCCACCTTTCCTTCATTTGTCATTTGCAATTTGTCATTCGTAATTTAATAGAGCGGAGGCTAATTAGCATCTCCGCTCTTCCATCATTTGTCATTTGTCATTTGTAATTTTAAAAGCGTGTCACTTTCGCGACACGCTTTATAGTTTGTTATATAGCTCTGATAACCTTATCGGAACGCATACATTTTGTACAAACATTGATTTTCTTGGTCTGACCGTCAACAATAGCCTTAACCTTTCTTACATTTGGCTTCCAGGTTCTGTTGCTACTTCTGTGAGAGTGAGATACCTGAATACCGAAAACTGTACCTTTACCGCAAATTGCGCATTTTGCCATCGAAATACACCTCCTAATTTGAGAAAAAATTATATAGAATAATTTTAAATTCTACTGAATACATTTCATTTTAACAAATATTTATTGAAAAATCAAGTCTTTTTTTTATTTTTTTAATTTAATTTTCAAATTTTTTACTTCTGTCATATAATAATATATGAAAGAGGTGAAAAGTAAGATGAATCCCAATGTGCGAAGATTTAGGTTTTTGTTAAAGCAAAGACTTGCATCCATAAGCTTTTTAAAGGTATTTTTAATTGCTCTTATCATAATCTTCTTTTTCACTCTGATAAATATTTATAATACATCCTATAAGCCCCAGATAAAAAAACTCGCTCAGTCAAAGGGGTATTACATATTAAATGTTGCTGTTGATAAGGGAATAAACAGAGTAATTGAGGAAAATGCTCTTACCTATACCGACCTTATTACAATCTTAAAAGATGATTCGGGAAAGATAACCGGACTTATGACTAACCTTGTAGGTGCCAACAGGCTTCGGAGTGCTTTTTCTGTAAAAATCAGCGAAGAGCTTGACAAACTTAACTCTGTACCTATATCTATTCCTCTCGGCAATCTTACAAAAATTGATACTCTTTCCGGGCTTGGTCCTAAAATAAAAATAAATCTTATTCCTGCAGGTAAGGTTAATATTGATTTCAAAAATGATTTTGCCGAGGCGGGAATAAATCAGACAAAGCATGAAATTTATCTTGATGTGGCTGTTTCCGCCTCACTTTTAATGCCGGCAGGGATTTATGAAAGGGTAGAACATACCTTAAAAATCCCTCTTTGCGAAAGTATCATAGTAGGGGAAATTCCTGATACTATTACAAGACTTGAAACCAGGGATGAGACACTAAGGGATGATATTCTTAATATAGATTAAGAAATTACAAATTACGGCGTCAGTCAGATATAGTCATTTCTAATTTTAAAAAGTATGCACTTTATCAGTGCATACTTTTTATCTTAGCTTATTAATCTCAATTTCTAGTTCTTCCAAAGCTTTTCCCATACTGTTCCAGTCGCCCCTTGAAAGTGATTCCTTAACCTTGTCGTAAGCCTTTACAATTTCGGGGTTTTTGCTTGTTTCGGGCATTGGTTCGGGTGCAGTGTCGGGAGTAGTCTGGGGTGTGGTATTTCCTGAATAGTCAAAGAGCTTATAGAGTGCGGTTTCAAGAGAGGTTTCCATAACGATACTGTCTTTATAACCCACAATTACTCTTTTTAACTCGGGCAGAGAATTCTGACCGCCCGAGGAAATATAAACAGGCTCAATATATAAAAGGGAATTTTTAACAGGAATAGTAAGCATATTGCCTCTTATAACCGTACTTCCTCCCTGTCCCCAAAGGGTCATTTCCCTTGAGATTTCAGGGTCGTTATCAATCTTATTTTCAAACTGCAGGGTTCCGTAAATACTTTCGCCCTTAGGGAATGTATATAAAATCATATCTCCGTAACCCTCTTTGTCACAGTTAACCGCAAGCCAACCTACAAGATTTTGCTTTCCGTACATTGTGTAAGGAATCATAAGCACTAAGCCACCTTTTTCTTTAAAGGTGGTGGTTATACTGTAATATGGGCTTACATATTGCTCTTCCCCCTGATATTTTTCCTTTGCATAATCCCACATATCCGTTTTATTGTAGAATATTTCGGGATTTTTTGTATGGTATCTTTTTAAAACCGAGCTTTGCAGGGTAAACATTGCTTCGGGATACTGAAGATGGTCTGCCAAATCATCGGGCATATCCTCTTCTTCAAAGAATGATGGATAGATTTTTTTGTAGGATTCGGCAATAAGGTCGGTTTTATCGGTTATATAAAATTTAATGGTGCCGTCATAAGCATCAACCACCGCTTTAACCGATTCTCTTACATAGTTAACCCGTTCACCACGGAAAAAGTTTGCCTGTGAATATGGGTAGAATTCACTTGTAGTGTAGCAATTTACAATCCATTTTATTCTTCCCTGACCGTCTATTATGGCATAAGGGTCATTATCCACCGTTAAAAATGGTGCAACCTTGTTTACTCTTTCAAGTACATTTCTGTTTATTAAAAGCTTACTGTTTGTATCAACATAGCTTGAGATAAGAAGCTGAAAATCGCCAAGATACAGTGAGTATAAAACCTGATTAACAGGAGTCATTTTAATTCCCGCTTTGCCTGTATAGGAATATTCAACATCGTCATCTCCCAAGGAATAATCAAGCTCTTTATATTTGGAACCTGCAATTACATAGTCCTTTTCTCCCTCGCCGAAATAAATTCTCGGCTCTTTAACCTGAAGCTCTTCATTTTTTGCTTCGGTGGGAATATCCTTAACTAAAAACTCGGGCTGACCCTCACTTGTTACCGAATTTACCGAAACTGCGGCAATTCCGTAACCATGAGTAAATTTAAGTCTTTCGTTTATAAAGGATTTAGAGCTGTCTGCAATATTGTCAACATTGAATTCTCTTGGTGCAATACCCACCGCAGTAGGTCTTCCGCCAATATCATATTTTACAATATCAAGGTCGTTGAACTGATAATAGTTTCTTATGCTCTGTACCTGATTTATAGCCTTTAAGGTAGATGGATAATCTATAATTCGTGTGTTGGATACGGTTTCGTGTTCTTTTTCCAAGTCTTCACGGCTTAAATCATAAGAAATAGGAAAAGTTTCGGTCTTAATGGAATTAATACCGTAAGCATCATTGGTTGCCTTAATATTATGTGCAATATAAGGGCTTTCTACCGTAACCTCAGAGGGATTTACCACAAAGGTCTGGGTGAACAAGGCAACCAGCATAAATCCGATATATGTTATGGGGTAAAGTGATATTCCCAGAATTGCAAGTTTTCTTCTTTTTGTTACAAATAATATAACAGCAAGTAAAGCTGAAGCAATCAGCACATAAGGGATAACGCTGTAATACACCTTCCATATCATAACACTTGTATATCCTGCTCCCGTAAAGGAGGAATTTGTTTCAAAAAGCATATTCTGTGCGTTTACTCCATACGAGAAAAACTTTATCACAAGGAAAAATACAAGATTTACTATATTGTGAATGATAATTCTTTTTTCGTTAAATACATTTCCCACGCTCACAATACCAAGACGGGCATACAGGAATACATAAATAACTAAAATACCTATAAACAAAAACCCGAAAATTCCTGATAATACGCTGAGCAGACCGTCATAAAACGGTCTTGTGAAAAGATAATAACCTACATTATTATTGAAAATAGGGTCGGACATATCCGACATAGTGGGATTTGCAAAAAGCAGATATTTTTCGTGGAGAGTAATCTGCAGGATACTGCTTGAAATCCACGATAAAATAAGTGCACCGATTATAATGATGTATTTTTTATCAAGAGCATCAAAGGTGGAATCAATCTTTTTAAGATTTTTAATTAAAATCAGAACACTTATATAGCATACAACAAATACAAATAAAAAGCTCAGCGCCTGAAAAATCACCTTGACCTTAAGATTAGTGAAAAAAACCTCAAGGAAATTTTCACCGATTTCCTTATATGCATTATAATCAAAGTAAATTTTTGCACCTATAAAAAATGTTAATAAAATTACTGTTATTACCGACAGGGTAATGACTTTTTTAGAACTTAGTTTCATAATTAAAACAACGCCTCACAAAATTCATTAGGATTAAATTCGGCAAAATCTTCTTTGCCTTCCCCCACACCGATAAATTTAACCGGAATATTTTTTTCCTTGCATATTGAAATAACAATACCGCCCTTGGCTGTTCCGTCAAGCTTGGTAAGAATAATCCCCGTAACCTCTGTTTGCTTGGTAAATTCCCTTGCCTGCATAACTCCGTTCTGCCCTGTGGTAGCATCCACTACAAGCAGGGTTTCAAGATCGGAATCGGGAAGCTCTCTTTTTATTACACGGTAGATTTTATTAAGCTCATCCATAAGATTTTTCTTATTGTGAAGTCTTCCTGCCGTATCGCAGATTAAAATATCGCTTCCTTTTGCTTTTAATGATGCAATAGCATCAAAAACAACTGCTGCCGGGTCTGCCCCCTCCTGATGCTTCACTATGGGACAGTTATTCCTGTCTGCCCATATTTTTAACTGTTCACTTGCAGCCGCACGGAAAGTATCTCCTGCAGCAAGTATTACCGATTTCCCCTTTTCGGTAAAGTAAGATGCCATTTTCCCTATTGAAGTGGTTTTACCTACTCCGTTAACACCTACAACAAGTATAACCGAGGGTTTTGTATTAAGCTTTAAAGAGCTGTCTGATTCAGTTAAAATTTCACCAATAACCGTTTTAAGCTCTTCCTTTAAAGCTTCCGATTCGGTTATTTTTTTCTCCTTAGCCCTTTCTCTTAACTCCTCAATTATTTCAAAGGAGGTCTGGGCGCCCACATCTGCCATAATAAGAGCCTCTTCAAGCTCCTCGTATAAATCCTCGTCAACCGATTTGAAAACGGAAAATACATCATCAAGCTTTTCCTTTATTGCCGAGCGGGTATTTGTAAGCCCTGCTTTTAGTCTGTCAAAAAAAGCCACTAATTTTTCATTCCTTCCTGTTCAATTTCGTCAATGTTTAAAGATAATAACTTGGAAACACCCTTTTCCTGCATGGTAACACCGTAAAGTGTATCTGCTGCCTCCATTGTACCTCTTCTGTGCGTAATTACTATAAACTGAGTAGAAGCCTTGAATTTTTCAAGGAATTCTGCATATCTGTAAACATTGTTATCGTCAAGTGCCGCCTCTATTTCGTCAAATAAACAGAATGGAGTAGGCTTAACCTTGATAATTGCAAATAACAATGCAATAGCGGTAAACGCCTTTTCACCGCCCGACAGTAAACTGATGGTGGTAAGCTTCTTTCCGGGAGGCTGAACTTCAATTTCTATGCCACTTTCCAAAATGTTTTCAGGGTCGGTAAGCTTAAGCTCACCTCTGCCTCCGCCAAACAGCTCAATATAAGTTTCGTTAAAGGATTCGGCAATAAGCTTGAATTGTTTTGAGAATATCTCTTTCATAAGTTTAACCATATCTGAAATAATGGTTTCTAAGTTTTCTTTTGCTTCAAGCAAATCATTTCTCTGACCTGTTAAAAATTCATATCTTTCGCTTACTTTCTGATATTCCTCAATAGCATCAATATTAATATTTCCAAGTGCTTTGATTTTATTTTTGATTTCGCTTATTTTTCTTGTAGCCGTCTGAATAGAGCCTATATCCTTTTTGTATTCTTCCGCTAAGGTAACGGTAAGCTCATAGGAATCCCAAAGATTATTTACAATCTGTTCAATATCCGAATCAATTTTATTGAACTTAACCTCTAATTTTGTATGTGCTTCGTTTTCTAAAATGAACTTTTCTCTTAAGTCTTTGGATTCCTTCTGACTGTCTGAAAGCTCCTTTTCGGAATTTTCTTTTTTAGTCTTATTTTCTTTTATTTTTTCTTCACATTCTCTGATGCTTTCTTCTGAATCTTCAATCTGACTTAATCTGAACTCAATTTCTTCCTTTATATCGGCAATTTTTCCCTTTGCTTCTTCAATAAGCTTAAGCTTCCCGTCTGCCTCCTGTAAAATGCTTTTCTTTTCTTCTTCAATAAGCTTTATTTTATCTTCTTCATAGCCTAAATCCTTAAGCTTTTCCGAAACGGTAAACTTAGCTTCGGTAATAAGATTATTAAGCTCATCTCTTTTTTCGGTAACCTTGGAAAAGTCC
>JAZOVB010000034.1:0-13026 GCA_045658425.1 Clostridia bacterium
ACAAAAGGGTACTCTTCATACAGGGGACTACTTAATTGCAGGTTCTGTATTCGGTAAAGTAAGGGTTATGATTAATGATAAAGGGCAGAAGATTAAGGAAGCAGGTCCTTCTTATCCTGTTGAAATCGTTGGTCTTAATGAGGTGCCTGTCGGCGGTGATACATTTAATGTTGTTACCGATGAAAGAAAGGCTAAACAGCTTGTAGAATCAAGAAAATTTGATAAGAAAGAAGAAATCTTCAACGCAAGACAGAAGGTTACACTTGATAATCTGTTTGACCATATAAATGACGGTCAGGTAAAAGACTTTAACATTATTGTTAAAGCGGATGTTCAGGGCTCGGTTGAAGCGGTAAAACAGTCACTTGTGAAGCTTTCAAATGAAGAAGTAAGACTTAATGTTATCCACGGCGGTGTAGGCGGTATCAACGAATCGGATGTTATGCTTGCCAATGCTTCCAATGCTATTATTATCGGCTTTAATGTAAGACCTGACCAGGGTGCTACCACATCTGCGGAAAGAGAAGAGGTAGAAATCAGACTTTACAGAGTTATCTATCAGGCTATTGAAGAAATGGAAGCCGCTATGAAGGGTATGCTTGCGCCTAAATATGTTGAAAAAATTATCGGTCACGCAGAAATCAGAGAAACCTTCAAGATTTCCGGTGTGGGTACAATTGCCGGATGTTATGTTCGTGACGGTAAAATCAAGAGAAACTGCGGTGTAAGAGTTGTTCGTGACAATATTGTTATCTTTGAAGGCGCACTTAACTCACTTAAGAGATTTAAGGATGACGCAAAAGAAGTTAACGAGGGCTACGAATGTGGTCTTGGTATTGAAAGATACAATGACTTAAAGGTTGGCGACGTAATCGAATGCTTTGTTGAAGAAGAAGTTGAAAGGTAAGAAAAATTATGTCTGTCAGAGAAGAAAAAATAAATACAGAGCTTAAAAAGGAATTATCGGTTATATTAAGGGATATAAAGGACCCCAGAGTTCCCTCTTTGATTTCGGTTATGAAAACAGAGGTTACAAAGGACCTTAAGTTTGCAAAGATTTATGTAAGTGTGCTTGGAAGTGAAGAGCAGAAAAAAGATGCCTTGAAAGGTCTTAAAAGTGCATCCTCCTTCTTAAGACGGGAAATTTCAAGAAGACTTAATTTAAGAATTACTCCCGAGCTTACATTTGTAATTGACGATTCAATAGAATACGGTAATCACATTTTAAGTGTAATAAATAAAATTAACGAGGAAAAGAAATAATGTTTACTGAGGTTGCAAAGCTTTTAAATAATGCAGAGAATATATTGATACTTACCCATCTTAACCCTGACGGTGATGCCTTAGGCTCCACCGCCGGGTTTAAGCTGATGCTTGAAAAAATGGGAAAAAAGGCAACTGTTCTTTTGGAGCGGGAACCTGCACCTATGTTTTCGGTTTTAGGGGATAATTTTTCATGGGGAGAACCCGAAGGAGAATTTGACCTTGTAGTATCTTTAGACTGCGGTGATTTAAAAAGACTGGGCGAATGTGAAAAATATTTTAAGGGTAATACCTTAAGTATCGACCATCATATTTCCAATTCCCGTTTTGCAAATGTTAACTGTGTGCAGCCCGAAGCAGCTGCAACAGGAGAAATAGTTTATGACCTTATAAAATATCTTGGTGTGGAATTTACTGAAGATATGGCATCTTCCATTTACGGTGCTATTCTAACCGATACAGGCGGATTTATGTTCTCGAACACAACTAAGAAAACCCATCTTATTGCAGGGGAGCTTATAGGCTATGGTGCAGATTATTATAATCTTAATAAAAAGCTTATGCAGGAAAAGGATTATAAAAGACATCTTATTTCAGCCAGTGCAATAGAAAATGCTCAATTTGAAGCGGATGGGAAAATATGTATCTGTCTGTTTGATAATGAGCTTTGTGAAAAGCTTGATATGAATGATGACGATTTAAACGGTCTTGCTCATGTTACAAGAAGTATATCAGGGGTGGAAGCAGGTGTTCTCATCACCGAGATTACCAAGGGAATTGTAAAGGTTTCCTTAAGGTCGGACGAAATAGTTAATGTTTCCTTGGTAGCCGAAGCCTTTGGAGGCGGTGGGCATATAAGAGCAAGTGGAGTCCGTTTCAGAGATGTTGATATTTTAAAGGTTAAAACTATGATTACTTGTGAAATTATGAAACAGTTAGAGGAAAAATAGATGACAGAGAATGGAATTATAATTGTAAATAAAGCGGGAAATATGACCTCTCACGACTGTGTCAATATTGTACGCCGTGCCCTGAAAATAAAAAGGGTAGGGCATACAGGTACATTAGACCCTATGGCTACCGGGGTATTACCTGTCTGCATAGGTAAGGCTACTAAAATTGCAGATTATATTTCCCTTGGCGACAAAGAATATATTGCCGGTTTTAAGCTGGGTATAAAAACAGATACTCTTGATATTACAGGAACTGTTACCGAGAAAAATGATGTTTCGGTAACAAAAGAGGAAGTGGCGGAAGCCATAAATTCCTTTAAGGGAAAGATTATGCAGGTTCCCCCTATGTATTCGGCAAAAAAAATAAAGGGGAAGAAGCTTTACGAACTTGCCCGTGACGGTATTGAAATCAATCGTGAGCCGATTGAGATAGAAATTAAAGAGCTTGAAATATTAAAAATAGATATGTCGGAAAAATATGTGTCTATCCGGGTTTTATGTTCCAAGGGTACATATATAAGAAGTTTAATAGACGATATAGGAAATAAATTGGGTGTGGGTGCCACCATGACCGAACTGCAAAGAACAAAAAGCGGTATGTTTTCCATTGATGACCCGCATATAATAGATATAGCAGAAATTAAAAAGGGTAATCTTAACGCTGTTAAAAATATTGTGGGAGCAGATAAGATTTTTATTAACTATCCTCAGATTATACTTTCTTATAATCTCGAAATAAGATTTAAAAACGGAATTTTTATCACTCTTAATGACCTTGGATTTAAAAAAGACGAGGTGGAGGAGGAATCTATTTACAGAGTATACAGTACCGCAGGGGAATTTATGGCTCTGGGAGTAATGATAAACAATAACGGCAATCTTGTTTTAAAGGTATTGAAGAGTTTTTATTAAAAACAGGTGAAAAATGGAAGTTATTTTTTTAGATACTTATAAACCTACAGGGGAAAACCACGCAATATGCTTAGGTTCCTTTGACGGTATCCATAAAGGTCATAAAAAGCTTATGGAAAAAACCGTAAGCCTTGCAAAAGAAAAGGGCATTAAAAGTGCAGTTGTAACCTTTATGCAAACACCTCAAAAAAATAAAGTTTTCCTTATGGAGGAAAATTTAAAAAGAATTGAGGCAACGGGGATAGATAAGGTTTTTATAATAAAATTTAACGATGAGTTTAAAAAACTTTCTCCGGAGGATTTTGTTAATAATTATCTTGTTGGAATTTTTTTGGCAAAATATGTGGTTTGTGGTTTCAATTTCCGCTTTGGCTTTAACCGTGAGGGAAATACTGATACTCTTTTAAAGCTTGGCAAAGAGCATTTTGAACTTATCGTTGTAGATAAGGTTACCTGTGACGGCGAAACCGTATCCTCAAGTTATATAAAGAAGCTTTTAGCATCAGGGAATATAGAAAGGGTAAATACCCTTCTTGGTGACTGTTATGAAATATCCGATGCGGTTCATAAGGGAAAACAACTTGGAAGAAGTATTGAAATTCCTACTGTTAACCAGACTCTTTCCCCCTCCCTTTGCGAGATAAAAAAAGGGGTATATTCTTCGGTTACGGAAATTGACGGGAAAATATATAAAAGTATTTCCTATATAGGCTATGCGCCTACTGTGAACGAAGTGGGAGATGTAATTTTAGAAACACATATTCTTGATTTTAAAGGCGACCTTTATAATAAGCACATCAGAGTCAGACTTATAGGCTTTATAAGAGAAGAAAAAAAATTCGCTTCCTTAGAAGAACTGAAAGATGAAATTGAGCTAAATATAAATACTGCAAAAAAGCAAATAAGTGAGTGTGAATATATATGATAAAGGCATATAAAGGCTTTACCTATATTACCGAACCTTTGTTTTCCCAATACGGAATATCCCACCTTTTTACCACAATAAAGGATGGGGATGAAATTTGTGATTTCAGCTTTAATACAGGGGAAAAAGAAAAGGTTATTAAAGCTTACGAAAAAGTGGCTGAAATATTAGGAGTTCCCGTTTCATCAATTGTAAAATCCACTCAGATTCATAAAGATGAAATAATCGAAATTACCGAAGCTCATAAGGGAATGGGAATTGTAAGAGAGACTGAAATAGATAATGCAGACGGAATATATACTCTTAAAAAGGGTATCCCTCTTTGCATTTTTTCAGCAGACTGTGTTCCCATACTTTTAGCGGATAAAAATAAAGGGGCTGTTTTTGCAGTTCACGCAGGATGGAGAGGCACTGCACTTGATATTACCGGTAAGGCTGTAAGACTTTTAAAAGAAAAAACAGGCTGTGAAAATTCTGATATTATCTGTGCTATCGGCCCTGCTATTGATAAATGCTGCTTTGAGGTTTCGGCGGATGTTATCGAAACCTTGGAGGAGGTATATGACACCAAAGATTGCTGTTATAAAAAAGATAACGGTAAATTTATGCTTGACTTAAAGAAATTCAATAAGCTTCTTCTTATGAAAGAGGGAGTTATGGAAGAAAATATAAGTGTAAGCGATTACTGTACAAAATGCGTTAGTGAGCTTTTCCATTCCTATCGCCGTGACGGTGAAAAGGCAGGAAGAAATGCCGCCTTTATTATGCTTTGAAACAGGGAGTTATAAATGAAAAGAATATTAATTCTTCTTATGCTTTTTATCCTTGTATTAACAGGCTGTGGCAGAGAGTTATTTTCTCCCGAGTCTTCTTTGGAATACGAGGATTACGAATCAACCCTATTTGTAATCGGGTATAATTTTGAAGGGTCTAACCCTCTTCTTTATAAAAATAATGTTAACAAAGAGGTCTTTTCCCTGATATACGATTCCTTGTATATCATAAACGATAAATTTGAACCTGTTCCGGTATTGGCATCAGATTTGAAAATGGTAACGGGGGATGGTCTTAACTATCGTCTTGATTTAAAAGAAAATGTAACCTTTCATGACGGGACAGAACTGACTTCTTCGGATGTGGTGGCGACTCTTAACTATCTTTTATCTAACAATACCGCTTATGATTACAATGTGAGGAATATTCTGAATGTAAGTAAAAATACGAAATACTCGGTTAATATCACCTTAAGGGAATCTGCTCTTAATCTTAAAACCCAGCTGACCTTTCCCATAGTTAATTCCAAGGATATTTTAAAGGAATTTTCTTTTAACGGAACAGGGCGTTTTAAGGTTTCAAGTTTTGTGGATAAAAAACATATTGACCTACGCCCCAATCAGAATTATCATGGTGTAACTAATGCTGAAATTTCGGGAATAAGAGTTCAGCTAATGCCTGATAAGGAAACTGCAAACTATGCTTATTCAAGCGGTATGGCGGATATTTACAGTCAGGATATATTTACAAATATAAGCTCTGCCAATCCTAAAAGCGGAGTAAAATCCATTGAATTTTTAAGTACAAATTACGGCTTTTTAATGCTTAATCATACCTTTCCGGTATTTTCTTCAAAAAATGTAAGAAAAGCAATTGAACTTGCTATTGATAAAGAATCCATAGTTACTGATATATTGTTTTCTCACGCAGTAGTGTGTGAAACTCCTTTCTTCCCGGGTGCCTGGTGCGGAAACGGAGAAATTAAAGGGGAATACAATATTGATAAAGCAAAAGAAATTTTAAAAAACGAGGGATTTATTCCTGATGTTAATACAGGTATTTTAGAAAAAGACGACCTTAAGCTTTCTTTTAAACTGACAGTTAACAATGACAATAATTTCAGAATTCAGGTGGCAAATAAAATAAGTGAAAATCTTAAATATGTGGGGATTGACTGTAAGGTTTCGGTTGTGTCCTTTGACGAATATAAATCAAGCTTTGGACTGGATGGGTATGAGGCGCTATTAGGAGCTGTACCCATGAGTGAGGACTTTGATTTGAAAAAATTTGCAGGGGACGGAAATGTATCGGGATATTATAACAGTATGCTTATAAATACCTTTAGAGAAATTTCTCTGACCGATGATACCGAAATGAAGAAAAAAGGCTATGAAAAGATACAGAAAATCTTTAAAGATGAGCTTCCTCATATAAGTCTTTATTATACAAAAGAGAGCATACAATGCTCGGACAAAATAAAAAAGGGTCTTGCACCTAATGGGATAAGTATCTATCACGAAATAGAAAATTGGTCCTTTAATAATTAGCTGTCGGCTAACATAAATTCAAAAAGGGGTTTATTATATGAAAAAGAATATTTTGTTTTTATTCGGAGGGGAATCCTCGGAGCATGAGGTTTCCTGCGTATCCGCCTATAATGTTCTTAAGGCGGCGGATACCAATCTTTATAATATTTATATGATAGGTATTACCAAGGATGGAAAATGGTTGTATTTTGATGGCGATTATGAAAAAATCAAAGACTTAAGCTGGGTAAACGAAGCAGAGTATAAGGCAATTATTTCCCCTTGCAAATCTGACTCGGGTATTATAATATTTGATAAAGAGGTTAAGAAAGTTAAGATAGATGCTTGTTTTCCCGTGCTTCACGGTAAAAACGGTGAAGACGGAACCATACAGGGACTTCTTACATTGGCAGGAATTCCTTTTGTGGGCTGTTCTTATACTTCATCCTCGGTATGTATGGATAAAATTATGGCAAAGTGTGTTCTTGAGATAAATAATATTCCTCAGACACCTTATTTATACATAAAAAATAATGAGAAAATATGCTATGAAGCTTTAGCTAATGAGGTTTCGGAAAAACTTGGTTTTCCCTGCTTTGTAAAACCTGTTAATGCAGGGTCAAGTGTAGGGGCATCCAAAGCAAAAGACAGTTGGGAGCTTAAAAAATCAATAGAAGAAGCTTTTTTACATGACAGTAAGGTTATGATTGAAAAATTTATTAACTGCAGAGAAATTGAGGTTGCGGTTATGGGAAATGATGTGCTTCTTTTAGCAGGACCGGGTGAAATCTTATCCGATTGTGAGTTTTATGATTATGAAACCAAGTACAATAATGCTTCGGTTGGTTATGGAATTCCTGCAGCCATTGATGAGAAAACAAAAGAAACAATTCTTTGCTATGCCAGAAAAGCCTATACTGTTCTTGATTGCAAGGGGTTATCAAGGGTTGATTTTTTCCTTGATAAGGATACTGGAGATATATATTTAAACGAAATAAATACACTGCCCGGATTTACAAATACAAGTATGTATCCAAAGCTTTTTATGGATAAAGGCTTTACCTATCAGGAACTTGTAAATAAACTTCTGGAACAGGCATCCCTTTAATAAGTCTTTAAAGGTTATAAGGAATTATATCTTTTAATTAATCGGAGGTTTATAAATGGAAAGATATATAGGTGTTTTTGATTCGGGGCTTGGAGGTCTTACCAATGTTAAAGAACTTCGAAGACTTCTTCCCGGGGAAAATATAGTATATTTCGGTGATACGGGAAGAGTCCCTTACGGTAGCCGTTCAAATGAAACAATAATCAAATATACACTTCAGGATATAAGATTTTTAAAAAGCTTTTCTTTGAAAATGGTGATTATTGCCTGTGGAACAGTAAGCTCAATTGCTCTTGATGCGGCAAAATCCCAAGTGGATGTCCCTGTGGTGGGAGTGGTGGAGCCGTCAATAAAAAAAGCGACAAGCCTTACCAAAAACGGGAAAATAGGAATAATCGGAACTGAAGGTACTATAAAAAGCGGCTCTTACGGAAATAAAATTTTAAAAGAGGGCGGAAATTATAAGGTTTTTGAAAAGGCGTGTCCTTTATTTGTACCTTTGGTGGAAAACGGTTACATAGATAGCGAGGCAACTAAAATTATTGCAAGGGATTATCTTCTTCCCTTAAAGGCTTCGGGAATTGATACCCTGATACTTGGCTGTACCCATTACCCTCTTTTAACCAATGTTATAAAAGAGATTATGGGGGACGAGGTAGCTTTGATAAGCCCGGGTGTTGAAACCGCCCAATTTGCCAGAGAATACCTTTCGGAAAACAGAATGCTTAACACCTCGGGAAAAAGAGGGGAAACCAGATACTATGTAAGTGACAGCGTGGATAAGTTTTCCTGTCTTGCATCCGAATTTTTAGGAACCTTTATAGAAGATGAGGTTAAGAAAATAAATATAGAGGAATGGTAAACGAAATGAAAAAGGAAGTACTTGTTTCTTTTACAAGCTATAATGCTTATGAGGAAGCACAGGCTGATAAAATAGTCTTTGAAACAAAGGGAAACTTTTATCTCAAAGACGGAAAATTTTACCTTAAATATGAGGAAGAGATAAATGATAATAAGGTATCAAACACCTTGAAAATTGAAGATAAAAAGGTAACCATAATGCGTTTTGGAGAGGTTAACACCCAGATAACTGTTGAGCAGGGAAAAAAACACCTTAACTATTATGAAACAGGTGAGGGAAGCTTCCTGATGGGTATATATGGTGACCATGTTGATATAGATATCCGTGAAAAAAAAGGACATATCCTTTTAAAATACGGAGTGGAATTTAACAATGTTTTAACAACTAAAAATACAATAGATGTTAAATTTGAGGAATTATAGGAGAGAAAAAATGGTAAATCTTATTAAGAAAGTAAAAGAAGAAATTATTAAAACTGTTCTTGAAGGGTATGAGAATGCCTGTAAAAAGGGTCTTATAAACGAAACAGAGCCCTGCAAGGTGGAAATTGAAAATACCAAAGAAAAAAAATTCGGGGATTTTGCAACAAATTTTGCAATGAAAATGTCTAAACAGGTGGGCAAAAATCCAAGAGAGCTTGCAGGGATTTTACTGGAGGAAATCGGCGGAAATGAACTTATTGAAAAGGCTGAGGTTGCAGGCCCCGGTTTTATCAACTTCTTTTTAAATAAAAGCTGGCTCTATAATAATATAATGTATATTTTGGAAGCAAAGGAAAATTTCGGTAAGGTCACAATAGGTAACGGTAAAAAGGTAATGGTTGAATTTATTTCCGCCAACCCTACCGGACCTATGCATATAGGTAATGCAAGAGGCGGTGCTTTAGGTGATTCTCTTGCAAATCTTCTTAACTTTGCGGGATATTCTGCAAGTAAGGAATTTTATGTAAATGACTACGGCAACCAGATTGAAAAATTTGCGGTTTCCCTGAATGCAAGATTTATTCAGAAGGTATACGGCGAGGATGCAATCGAGTTTCCCGAGGATGCTTATCACGGTCAGGATATTATTGACAATGTGTGTGAATTTACAGAAAAATTCGGTCATGAAAAATATGTCAATATGGATGAAACCGAAAGAAAGAAGCACCTTGTTGAATTTGCTCTTAATAAGAATATTGAAAAGCTTAAAAATGATACAGGTCTTTACGGTATAACCTATGACAGATGGTTTTTTGAAAGTGAGCTTCATAAGTCAGGGGCTGTTAAAAAGGTTATCGAGGAGCTGACCGAACGCGGATATACCTATGAAAAGGATGAAGCTACCTGGTTTAAGGCAACTGAATTTGGCTCGGAAAAGGATGTTGTTTTAATAAGAGGTAACAATCTTCCCACATATTTTGCGGCGGATATTGCCTACCATAAAAATAAAATCGAAAGAGGCTATGAAACCTTGATTGATATCTGGGGTGCCGACCATCACGGCCATGTTGCAAGAATGCAGGGCGCGCTTACAGCTTTGGGACTTGGCGGGGACAAGCTTACCGTTATATTAATGCAGCTTGTAAGACTTATGAAAAATGGCGAGGTATATAAGGTTTCCAAGCGTTCCGGTAAAGCGGTAACTCTTACTGATTTGCTCGAGGATATCGGAACTGATGCGGCAAGATTTTTCTTCAATTTAAGACAGGCAAATACCCACTTTGACTTTGATATGGACTTAGCTGTATCCAAGTCAAATGACAATCCTGTTTTCTATGTTCAGTATGCTCATGCAAGAATTGCAAGTATCCTCTCCATTCTTTCTGAGGAAGGAATAAATGTAAATGATGAAAAGTATGAATATCTCGAGCTTTTAAAGGATGAGGAAGAGCTTGATTTGATTGAAAAAATCAGTTATTTCCCTCAGGAAGTGGAGGATGCCGCTCTTACACTTGATCCGTCAAAGCTTACTAAGTATGCTGTGTCGGTTGCATCCTGCTTTCATACCTTCTATAATGCAAAGCGCGTTAAGGTTGAGTGTGAAGAGCTTATGAAGGCAAGAATTATGCTTATCAAGGCGGTTAAGATTACTCTTAAAAATCTTCTTGATATACTTGGAATTAATGCCCCCGAAAGAATGTAAAACGGGATGGAATATTATAAAAACTCCTGAACGAAAAAAAGAAGTTAGTGTTAAAATACTATAGAACGGAGTGACTCAGAATGAAAAGATTTTTAGCATTATTAATTGCTTTTACTACCTTGATGGGATTGTTTACCATAGGCTATGCCGAGGAGGATTATTCCATTGAGGAAAGAAATTATGATACAGTAATGCAGCTTATCGAGCTGTTTGCCATAAGTGAAAAAAGTGACTCTCAGATTTTAGAAGAGGCACTTTTAAGCATCGCAGAGGGAAGCCGTGAGGATTTATATAAGGTGCTGGATGCAATTGCAAAAACGGTTGACGAATATTCCTGCTACTATTCTCCCGAAGAATATGAGGCTTTTAGAAAAAGTCTTTCAGGAACTGTATGCGGAATAGGGGTTACCGCCGTTGTTGAAAATGGCGCATTTACTGTTGTAACTCTGTTAGACGGCGGTTCTGCCAAAGAGGGCGGAATTGAAGCAGGGGATAAAATTATTGAGGCAGACGGAGTGGATATTACCGGTGAAAAAGCCGAAAATGCATCCTCATATATTACAGGAGAACAGGGAACCTATGTTACTCTTAAGGTTAAAAAATCAAACGGCGAAATAAAGGAATATACCCTGCAAAGAAGAATTGTTATAGTTCCGTCAGTAGCAGGGGAAATATTAGAGGCTGAAGGTATTGGATATATCCTTATAAATTCCTTTACTGAAAATACTCATACGGAGATTGAAAAGCTTTTAAAGGAATTTAAGGAAAAGGGTATCGAAAAGCTGATTGTTGATTTAAGATACAACGGCGGAGGAGTAATGGACTCGGGAATTGCCGCTGCAGAACTTTTTATGGAAAAGGGAAAGATAATTATTTCAACAAAGGGTAAAGAAAGCGAAGACCATGCTTATTATAAATCCGAAAAAGACGGATATAAGTTTAAAACAGTTCTTTTAACTAATGAATATACCGCATCTGCGGCAGAGATTTTCGCTTGTGCGCTTATTGATAACGGTTATGCCGAAAGTGTAGGAAACACAACTTACGGCAAAGCTTGTGCCCAGGGGCTTTATCCTATAGGGATAGGCGGTGCATTAAGACTTACTGTTCTTAATTACTATACGCCAAAGGGTAACTTTATAAATAAAACAGGTATTCCTGCAACTTATAATGTAGCTAATAAAACATATAAATTAACTTCCGATGAGCTTCCTAAACTAAGCTTTACTCATAAATTTAATTCGGGAGATATTCATGAAGATGTTGAAAAAATAGAAGAGATGTTGTATACTTTAAAGTATCTTGATGAAAATCCTGATAATATATACAGCGAAGCAACTAAAAAAGCTGTTGCTGACTATCAGTTGGCTGTGGGTTTATTCCCTTACGGAGTATGTGATATGACTACTCAGTCCTATCTTGTAAACAGCTACAGCGAAGTGGAATTTACCGAAGATACACAGCTTGAATATGCAAAACAAATTTTAAAATAAAGAGGGATAAAAAATGGAAAGAGAAAAAGTATTGGAAATTTTAAAGGAAGCGGAAGTATTGCTTGAAGGACATTTCCTTTTAACATCGGGAAAACATTCAAACAGATATCTTCAGTGTGCAAAGATTTTTAAAAACACGAAGTATTCCGAAGTTTTATGTAAAGACCTTGCAGAACAGTTCAAGGACAAAAATATTGATGTTGTAATCGGCCCTGCAATGGGTGCTGTTATTATGAGCTATGAGGTTTCAAGACATCTTGGAGTTCCTAATTTCTTTACCGAAAGAGAAAATGGCGAAATGGCTCTTCGCCGCGGTTTTGAAATAAAGAAGGGAGACAGAGTTCTTGTTGTTGAAGATGTTATCACAACAGGCGGTTCTGTTAAGGAAGTAATAAAGCTTGTTACTGAAATGGGCGGAGAGGTTGTAGGCGTTGGCTCTATTGTTGACCGTTCAAACGGCAATGCAGATTTCGGTGTTCCTTTCTCATCTGTAATTAAAATTGATGTTGAAGCGTATGAGTCTGATAACTGTCCTTTATGTAAGGAAGGTAAAATGCCTGCTTATAAACCCGGAAGCAGAAATATTTCCAAATAATATTATACAGTCTTGCAAAAGGAGATGTTTAAAAAGACAATCTTTTTAAACATCTCCTTACTTTTTTATAGGGGATAGCAAAAAGCGTAAATTTAGAAGATTTAAAAGAAATCTTTACCTCTTTAATAAAACTTAACAATAGCTCTCTCTGCTTTTTAAAAAGGCATATTATAGGCAGATTTTATTAAAATAATTAAGGAATAGATTATGGAGTAAAAATAGTGTATTGACAAATAATATTTTAATGTGATAAAATCAAACTGATGGGTTGTTTTTTGATATTATTTGTTGAAAGGTAATGAATTTATGAGAGTAATAGGTCATATTAAAACAGACTTTAAATCAAAATTCGGAGTGCCAAGGCAAAGCGGACTTGTTAACGAAACCGTAGGAAAAATAATATTTGAGTCCGAATACCGTAATGTTAAGGCTTTAAAAGGATTAGAGCTTTTTTCTCATATCTGGATTATATGGAAATTTTCCGAAAACGA
>JAZOVB010000035.1:0-7723 GCA_045658425.1 Clostridia bacterium
GCGTTAAAAACTTGGTGAATATTTTATATATCACCAAGTTTTTGTCTTATCCTATCTAAAAATTAGTTATCTTGAAATTCTTACGAACCTTAAGCCTTTAAAAATTGTGATTATTCAAGACGAAAGGCATTGGCAATACAAGGTATGCCAATGCAGACAACGAAGAAGAATCCTATTTTTAAAGACTTAAGGCGGATTTGGTTGACTTTTAAGACACCCTAGACTTCGGGCAACTACCCCTACGGGGCTAAATTAGTCCATTCCAAAGCTTTTTTCCTATCCCCTACGGACAAAACATAAGGGGGGTGTTTAAAAAGTCTCGACTTTTTAAACACCCCCTTTTCTTTTATCGGACTTTTTCAATCAATCTGTCAAGTAAAGCTCTTACAAAATCACACTTAAGAGGCTCATCTCCTCTTAATGCCTTTTCCCAGTACTGCATATTTGAGGTTGTAGTAATACCAAGCTCTATAAGAGCATTAACAGTATTATCATAAGAATACTTATTTTTCATTTTATCCATCCTTTCAAAGAGATAATAAACCGATATATGCCGTTTAGCCTCTTCCTTTTTTACATAGATTTTCGAGTCCTTTTCATAGCATCTTACACTTCGGTAGCTTGTATCGTATTTTCCCTTATAATTATCAGGGTCAACAAAGGAGCAAACCTTTTTATCCTCTCCGCACATAATAAACAAGTGTCCCCCCGTGGAAAAAAGCTTATTTTCTCCCCCGTTTGTTGAGCAGACTGCAAGACCGCCTTTATTTACACACTTTATTGCTTCCTCAATATCATAGCTTTTTTTACATTTTAAGTTATAGATTTTGGCAAGTTCGGGGTAAAGGGAGTGGGAGGTTCCCACTCCGTCAATACGGTGTCCGTTTTTCAAAGAAAGCTTTGCAATATCTATCGGGGTTACTTTGTTATCCGTAAGAGTTGCAACAACCATTGCACCACTCGTTACTCCGCAGCCGGAGGATTTTATTGTTTCTGTGTGAGGTGGTTTTGCCGAATAGGAATAATCCGCCCATCGTTTATCCCTTTGTGAATAAATAACCATTAAGACTCCCCCTTTATATAATGCCTTAAGGTAATATTGGAGCTTAGAAGTTCTTTCATTTCCATAAGCGCATTATCTACCATTTTTGAAAAGCTGTTAAAGGAAATCAGCTTTGAAAGAAGAGGGTATGCAAATATAAATTCATCATAAACCTGTCTTAATTTAATCTGCCCCATCTTTGAGCCTAATCCTTTTTCCGCCTCGACCACGGCATATAAAAGCCATTCCTTTAAGTTGTTTCTTTGGGTTATAGCAAAAATAACCGCCCCTGTCATAAACAGTATAATTATTAAAATTTTAATCAGTATATCCATCTTTTTTCTCCTCTTTCTTCCTTTTAATTTTGGCAAGTTGCCATATCTCTACGGTAGTGAATGTAAACCAGGCCCCTATAAGAGCTGCAGGTTCACTGCCTGTTCTTAAAAATATGTACATTGTACCTATGGTAAAAAAGATATTTATAATTATTACAAAACTGACAATTAATTTTGAAAAAAATCCTTTTTTCACATAAACATCCCCTTTAACAAAAAGCCCACTATACCGCTTATAAGAGCAGATACAACCAAATCCCATCTTCTTTTCGGGGTTTCCTCCACTGTTCTTATCCTTTCGGTTATTTCCGTTAAATCCTTTTGCATTGCCTTAACCGATGTTGCAAGTTCATAAACTGATTTTGTAAGAACCTCAATACTGTCAATTCTTTTATGGGCTGATTTAGTAGAGCTTTCAAGTTCGCCAAGCATCAGAATTATATCATTTTCATTCATAAGACATTTCCTCCTCTTTAGTCAGTTTTTCATATTCTTCAAAAGGAATTTCCTTAAAAGAGTTTTCATCTGCATTTTCCCCAAGATATATTTCTGTACCATAAATAACTCCATTGGTTAAAATCATACCCTCATTTGCTTTAAGTATTTTTCTTTCCATATCACATACCTCCTATACTAATGAAAATGTCCAGTTCGGTTTTGTTGCGATTAAGGTATTCCATTCATCCGTTGTAAATGCATTTTCTTTTGCGGTTTTCTTGAATGTGCAGGTAAGCGCTGTTGTTGTACCTGATAAGGCATTGACAACATTTTCAATACTTGCTTTAGTTAAAGGACAAACCGAAAAACTAATTGATTTTCCTATGGAACCCTCTACTGACCTTATATTAGCCAAACCTGTAGCATCTGCAAACAAATAATTTGTTTCTGTTTCTTCTGAAAAAATCAATTTTTCGATAGTAGTTAATATATTTGACGCAAAACAATAATGATTTGCCACTGTTGACTTTGACAAATCGATTGTCGGCAAAGAAGTCGAGAATATTCCATAAAAGGCATAATAAAATCTTTTACAATTAGAAAAATCAAGATTGATATTTATATCTTTTAAGTGTTTTATTAAACTCAAACCGCCCGAAGATTGTCCGAATAAATAAAACATTCTTTCTGCCGTTGTTGGTTTTATATCGTACTTCGGTATAAAGGTTTTTGTATTCCAACCACCACCACAAAAGGCAACGCTATAATCAGTTCTACTCCCTTTATTTTGCACAATGTCCCAAAAATCCGACCATTCTTTTGTTTTTCCTGCTTCAAAAACATCATCAAAATCTTGCTTTAATTGTAAAGTTTTTTCTGCAATATCCATATTAAGCACCTCCTGAAATCAAGGCTTGAGCATAGTTGTGGAGTTCGTCAAGGGCTGAATTTATATCACCTATTTTATTGTATAAATCCATTATGTCGTTTGTATTTGTATTTGCATTAGCTATTACACTTTCCAAGTGTACATTCGCGTCATTCATTTCATTTGCCAGTCTGTCTATATCAGACTTTAATTCATTCTTGAGAGAATTTATTTCATGCGTGGAATATGTACTTTTCATCCATTCTCCCATAGCCTCTATATAAGAGTAATACAGATGTTCACGATGAAGTAATATAAGATTTATTTCGGCGTTACAATAGCAAATTACCACTAATCCTTTCTGAGTGCCGTAATAGCTATCTGTCCACTCAATATGATATATCCCGCTTGGATAACCTTCAAATTCCTTTGGCTGTGGCATTGTATTTTCCTCATACATACCAAAATTTATATAGCCTATCCTGTTATTCAGGCTGACAAATTCAGATGAATTTAATACATCGTTAAGAGATGTCTTTCCCTTAAGCTCTTTTGAAATATCATCAATTTTGGCAACCTTTTCTTTTTCCTCGTTTGTAAAATCATTTGAGGATAAGCCTTTTCCGTAGATTTTATCCACCTTTTTTTCCCTTAAGCTTTCGGTTATAACTTCAAGTCCCTCAAGTCTTATGCCGTTTTTTTCCTGATGGTCATTCATTTTTTCCGTCAAAGACTCGTTAAGCTCATAAAGTTCGCTTTTACCTGCCTTTAAAAGAAGCTTTGATTCAACACTTTTCACATCTTTTTCATCAGCTTTATTTTCCATAAGATACTCTATTGTATCCTGAAAGTTTTCTTCTAAGTATTGAGTTGCCGAAATACTTCCGTCAAAATGAAGAGCTATCATTTTAGATTTGAAAATTTTATCCTCTTTTTTCATAATAAGCTGAATATAAAGCTCACGGCAATCGGTAAGCCTGTGAGGGAGGGTATAATAAAAAATTTCCGACTCGGTGTCCCCTATAACCGTCTGAGTTTTTTCACCGTTTCCTTTAAGAATATCAAGATATTTATAATATTCTGTGTATATATATGGGACTGAAAATTTAAGGCGGGTTATATTTCCCTCTCCTATCTGCCCTGTAACCTGTCTTTCACACTGGGCAGTTCCATCATTTAAAATATCAATTTTAAGTAAATTCATAACAACCTCCCTTAAATGTAATCCTGAATTCCAAGGATAATTGATACGTCATTCACCATATACTCGGGCAGATCATATTTTTTCTTCCATTCCATCAAATAAACATAAGCTTCATCCTTGGAAAATTTTACTTCTGCATTTCCATAACTGTCATAGCTCTTTTTTCCTATCTGATTTATAAGGTTACTAGCAAGATCTTTGGCAGACATTTGTGATAACTTCCCATTATTATTCTTTGCAGAGCCGGAACCGGAGGAACGTCCTGAGCTTCCTAAGGTTGACTGTCTTATCCCCTCTGTTTTTATCTTTTCTTCGGTAAGACGGTTATCGGTTTTCATATTTAAAAGCTCCTGGTCATATTTTAAGGGACGGTATTGTTTTTCAATATCATGTATTTCCCATTCTCTTATGTTGGCTTCCTCTTTTCTTCTGTCCTCATTCCCTGCAAGTAAAATATCGTTATTGATTTTTGCAATAGATGCATCATTTACTCTTTTGGTTTCACCGAATTTTTCCTTTTCAAAATTAAAGTCAATATCACGGTTATTTTCTTCAATTGCCATATCCAGCTTTTTAGAGTAAACATCCCTGTCAAGCTTTGCCATCTCGGTAGCTGCATCAGTTTTCGCAGCCGCCATTTTATTCTTAATATCGGATATTTCATTCTGCTTTGCCTTATCAATATCACTCTGAGCCTTGTTAAAGCTGTTTATATTACTAAGTCTTTTGGATACTGCATATCCTCCCGCCGTATGATTGCCGGTATTTGCAATATTCTCATTCATTTTTTTAAGCTCATTATTGTTGGTATTGGTAAGATTGTTTTTCATATTCTGATAAATTTCCGGAATTTTTTTAAGTCTGTCATTATAACCCGAAAGATTTTTATTAAGAGTATTTTGTATTATTTTTTTACCTGAAGCAAGGCTTTGTGCCGCATTAAGATTAATTAGCTCTTTGTTTTCATTTCTCTTTTTTTCATAATCAAATCCATTCATAGTATACCTCCTTTATAATATTCTTCCTCTTGCAAGATAACCGCCTGTATATGTGTATATATATCCATTCCATATAAAGCCTATAAAGCTTTTAAGATTATCACACACTATAATTTTCGGAGTTAAATCCGATGCATTTCTTAAAAGAATGTTGCTTCCTTCCGAATAAATATATCCGCCGCTTAAATCATCGGCAGTAAAATTAAGCTTTACCGCATTTTCAAAATCCCTGTTATATATTGCCATATCTCCGAAAATAATAATATTTTCGTCACAGCCAAAGAATATATCACGCATATCGGAAAACTTTGTATATCCTACACCGTCTGTTTCCTCTGTATCGGTAAGCTCTTCTCTTTTTATTTCATAAAGATAATAATGGCTTACACTTGTGGTCCTGTTTGCCATAAGTATATAAATATAATCCTTGTTTAAGACAGTTTTATATAATCCGTAACTGCTTGAAGGCAGAGAATTTACGGTTATCTCCTTAATAAGAGTGCATATTCCGTATTCCTCTTTATACTGATAAACTTTAAGTTTATGTTTTCCGCCTGTATAGGCAGACTTGAAAAGATATATATTTTCCTCTTCATCCACAATAAAATCCGTAAAGCTTATATCGGAAATTGTTGCAACAATTTCCTCTTCCCCTGTTTCTAAATTAATATTAGATATAATCCCCTCTGAATTTAAGTATCTTTTATTACCAAAGGTTTTTCCCTCCAGAAAATAAGCCGATTTTACCTGTCCCAAACATTCCTTATAAACACCTATTGTAGAAGAGTTAAAAACAGGCTGAAATTTATCAGCAGCCACTCCGTTTATATTAAGTGCTTCATTTGAATATGGTACTGTGGCATCAAAAGAAAATTTAGAAGTTGTTATTGCTCCATCCTTAATTTTTCCAGAGGATATACTGTCATTTTTAAGCTTATCTTCTCCTAACGAGTTATCAGGAATTTCCTTTAATGCAATATCATCAAGCTGTTTTTTTATACTTTTTATCTGACTGTATGCATTATCGCCGTAAACGCCCTCAATCTGCGGAGATTTAATCATTTCAATCCCGCTTTCTCCTTCAATCGGGCTATTTAATTTATCTACCACAGAGTTTATAAACTCTCTTGTCTGATTATGTTGTCTTTGCAGGATTTCACGAGGATTTTCCGGTGTATCCTCATAAAAATCACTATTTAAAAATCCGTCTTCCGGACTGAATACAAATTTTTTAAATTCCATTGAATCTTACACTCCTTTCGTAAGAATAAGTAATATTTATATCAGATATATTCATCTGTGAGCCGGGAATATCATTTGAAAATTCAAGCATTAAATATTTCACTCTTGCCCTTTTTAATCTTCGGTTTACCGCAAAGGAAAAGATATTGGTCATAAATGTAAATTTGCTGAAATTAAAATTAAGAAAATTAAATTTATTCACCTTATACTCCCACTCATTCTTAAGTTTGCCGTTTTCATCACGGGCTTTTAAAAGAAAATAAGAGTTTTGAATTGCCCTTAAACTGAAAGTAATTTCATAAATATTTTTAAAATCCCCAAACCGATTAAAATCAATTGCCTTTGTTTTGAAATATGCTTTTATAGGGGTATTCATATCAAAATCATAAAGCTGATTTTTAAAGCATACAGCACCTTTTTCCCCAAGAAGATAAACCTCTCTGTTAAAAAAGATAAATGACCTGCAACTTATATTGTCTGAAATAAACCAGCTTGAAGTTTCTGTTAGTGAATTGCCCAAATCAACAGGCATCATATAAGTATATTTTCCTGTAACAAGATAAAGGGCATCCCTTGTTGTAAAGGCAACAGACTCCTTTAAATTTTTTCCGTTAAGAAGAGCTTTTTCGGAATACTGACCGTTTATATTCCTGGAAATACATCTTACATTTTTCTCTTCCTTTATATAGGTTGAAAAAAGAGTCATAACTCCGTAATTACTGTTAAGCCAGACTAACTGATTTCCAACCGATGTAATGGTATTTTTACAGTCGCATCCTATTTCGCTGTTAAGGCGGGACAGGGTAAAATTAACCGTATCCCCCTGGTATTCATAATGGGAAATATAAATACTTCTCTCCTTAAAGAAAATAAGTCCGTTATATTGCTTTCCCATTCCTGTTATTGGATCAACATCATCGCCTATAATATCAAACTGATTTACGGGGAAATATTCGGGATTTTTAAGTCCCGAGTAAAAGAATGTAGTCTTGTAATCGGGATTTCCCGAAAAGAACATTCTCGTTCCCTCGGAAATTCCTGCATTAAGACCGCCAAAGCTTTCGGTAATATTACAGCCTGTTATTTTCTTTCTGTCTTCATCTCCGTTTAGTTCAAAGGTGATTTCCAGCATATTATGTCCTTCCTCCATATTATTAAAGGAAATATACCTGTCTTCTTTATTAATGGTATATCCTGTAAGCTCTTTTGAATTAAATAATACAGATATAAGATTAATCCCATTAACACCTTTAGGAAAATGAATTATTTTTGACTGAGCGGTAGTATTATAGGTTACCTTGAATTTCCCTGTAAGAAGATTATAGTCTTCAAATTCATCTCCGACACTGTTAACATCGCAGTTTACTAAAACTGTGGGAATATAGCCTGAAACAATTTCACAAAAAAGCTCCTTTTCTTTTACGGAAATTTTATAGTATTCACCTGTTCCCGTATAATAAACAAAACCGTTATAGATAAAAAAGGCACCCTCTGTTTCATTCACGGGGCCGTAAAGAGTAATAATCTCTTTAGTTTCGGTATTATATGCCTTGATTTTATCCCCGGCGTGATAAATAAAATAGTTATAAAAGCTAT
>JAZOVB010000036.1:0-1833 GCA_045658425.1 Clostridia bacterium
CAACGGATAAAAGAACTCACGGTATTTGCAAAAAACTTAGGCAGCAATAGTAAAATTGCTCAAATTAAAGTTTGTGACAAAGAAGTTAATGATAACGGAGAATACGGAACCTATGAAATATATATTTATGATGGAATTACAGGTGACGTTATCTCAGAAAAAACATATCAATTGCAAGGAAGTGACTTACGACTTGATTCGATGGTAATAAATTTTGACTATTCCGAAATCGGAGCCGGCAAACAACGAAATCTTGCTTTCCCTTACAGAATATTTTCAAATGAAATCTCCCCGAAAAACGCCACAATTTTGGACTCAATGTTTACATTAGGTAATCCTGATGAATTTATTGAAAACGGAGTTGAAGGTATGTTGGGACTTTCACGAGATACTTTTCGTAAGTGTGCAAAAGAGTTCATAGAAATAGTAAAAGACCCTATTAAAAGTCAAGAACTTGGAATCCGTGTAGCATATGGTAATACAATCACTATTCCTGCAAATGCACAAAAAGGTGATGAATATGTTATTTATATCGAAGGAACCGGCGGTTTGAGTCTGCGAGAGGTTTCTTTCTGAAACTCGCAATAATCATAACCACCCGTCAAACGGGTGGTTTGCACTTAGCCTATAAGGCTAGGTTCCCATGCAAGACTTAAGTCCTTCGCTTTCACTTACGTTCAAGCCTATTGCAATTTGACACGTCGCTGCCCCTGCAGGGGCGTTTGTACTACTTACTACCCTTAAAAGGGTCTTCGTATTCTTTCTTTGTTAATTTATCAATCGATATATCATGAGCTTCTTGGTCTTGTATGTACTTCCTTATTGTTGCTTCATTCAAACCTACTGTACTTACATAATACCCTTCCGCCCAAAAATGGCGATTCCCAAATTTATATTTTAAATTTGCGTGCCTATCAAATATCATTAGGCTACTTTTACCTTTCAAGTACCCCATAATTTGTGATACACAATACTTCGGTGGTATACTTACTAACATATGTATATAATCTGGCATTAGGTGACCTTCTATTATTTCTACGCCTTTATAATTACATAATTGCCTTAAAATTTTACCTATGCTTTCTTTATACTGTCCATATATCGCTTTCCGCCGATATTTCGGAGTAAATACTATATGATATTTACATAGCCATTTTGTATGGCTTAACGAATCTCTTATATTTGCCATTTAACTTTCCTCCTTGGTGCTTTGCAATAGACTTGAACAATCTTATTGTACACTTTTGAGGAAAGTTTTTTGCTATAAGCTTTTGTCGCACACCCGCATAGCGGGTGGTTTATTGTGAAAATATTTCGCTTCGCTCCATATTTTCACGGGCTCATGAGCCCATAAAAAAAGGCAGTACTTTTAGTACTGCCTTGTAAGCACAATCTATAGTGTGAAGAATTATTTTTCAACCTTGTTCAAAGTTCTCAAACATCTCATACAAATTTTTACTTTTCTCATTTCTCCGTCAACATTAAGAGATTTATCTACTAAATTTGCTTTAAATGTTCTTTTTGTTCTTACACCAATTTTAGAACCTGTACCGCCTTTCTTTTTGCACAAACCTTTTCTTGGTACATTATATCCAACGCCGGTTCCTTTTCCACATACTTCACAACATCTTCCCATTGTTAATTGTCCTCCACTTTATGTAAACCGATAAATCGGCATATATTTTCTGCTTCCTTTCCTATCTTTCACGCTTGGATAAGTTGCCTGGAACATATAATCTTTTTTTTATTTTCTGTCAACTTGTTTTATATATTTGCACATTATGCAAATAAATCAGTCGACTTCAACCACTCAGCAAGTGCTGTTGCCTCTTT
>JAZOVB010000037.1:0-9540 GCA_045658425.1 Clostridia bacterium
TTACCACCGCCACCGAAAACAAGAGAATGACCTCTTTTAACCATTTCTTTTCCAAATTCAAAAGCTTTTTTCTTGAATGTATCATCAATGGTAGGCGATGCTGCACCATATACGCAGATTTTCATTTACAACACTCCTTTAAATTATTTATATTACTGTTCTTCGCCATCACTTGCAGTATAATCTTTCTCAGACAGAATTTCATCAATTACAACACCTTTATAATCATTATCTTCAAGCTTAAGACACTTTTCACAGTTATCACATATTTTATTCGGGTCAAGGTCACAAATATTACATTCATTGCAATTTATACAAGCTCTGTCATACAAAATACATTTTTTCATAAGTTCACCTCATCAGATACAAGCAATGCCTCCAAAGTTGGATTAACCTTAAACTGGTCTTTAAGCTCATAATATTTTTTCAGTGCCTTTTCGTTTTTATCCGATACTTTAATTGCCTTAAGCATTATATTCTTAGGGGTATCAAGAGGAGATGTATACTCAATTACAGAAACTTTATATCCATTTGCTTCAAGAAGCAGAGTTCTTAAAGCATCAGTTAGTATATCACAAAATCTTCTGTTGAAGATACCGTGCTTTAATATATCGGAAAAAGGCTCATAAGAAATCTGATTTGACAACTCTTTATGACAACAAGGTACACATATTATAGCTTTCGCTTTATGCTTTATACCTGAATAAAGAGCATAGTCGGTAGCAATATCACAGGCATGAAGAGAGATTACAAGGTCAATTTTTTTGTTTAACTGAAATTCCCTTAAATCCTCTTTTAAAAACTGCATATTATTATATTTTAACTGTTCTTTAATTTTATTCGAGGCTTTAATTACCCCCTCATTATAGTCAATACCGTATACAAAGCATTTTTTTCTTAAAATTTCGGTGATAAAATAATTAACCGCAAAAGAAAGATAGCTTTTTCCGCAGGCACAATCCATAATATTAGGATTTTCCCCGTAATCAATATCTGAAATAAGCTCAATAAAACGATCAATCTGGTTATATTTTCTTACCATATCGTTTTTAATTTTACCGTTATCAGCCATTATTCCGATTGCTTTTAAAAGCGGTGAAGCCTTTTCGCCTTTTATAATATAATCTCTTCCGCCCACCGTGGCATTTTTTGCCTTTGGCAAATCATCACTAACCGCAGCTTTGTTAGTAGTCACTACATTTTTATTATCCCCCTTTATTTCAAAGGTTGAGATACGGTCATTATAGTCTATAATTACACTGTCATACTTTTCAAGTTCGCCTGTAATAAGAGCGGGGATTTCACTTATTTTGATATCCCTTGTTTCGCCCATATATTCACAAACAAGGTCATCCTCATAATGAATACTTAAATAATATTCTTTTACCCCCGATTTAAAAGTAACCAGGATACTTTTGAAAATATCCCGGTTTTCTTCCAATCTTACACACAGACCATTTAAAAACAAATTGATTTTTGAAATGCTCTGATTTATCATTTTACACCGATATCCTTTCTGTAATGGACATCTGTAAAGCTAACATTCTTTACAGCCTTATATGCATCCGAAATAGCAGTATCTAAATCTTTGGATTTTGCTGTTATTCCAAGCACTCTGCCACCTGCTGTAAGGTATTTTCCATCTTCTTTTTTAGTACCTGCATGGTAAACAAAAATATTATCGGAAACATTATCAAGGCCCTCTATTTCATAGCCTGTCTGATATTTCTTGGGGTATCCGCCTGAAGCTTCCACAACACATACACAGGCGTTATCCTCCCATTCAACATTAACATTTTTCAAAGTACCGTCACAAACAGCTTCGAAAATATCCACTATATCGGTTTTAAGTCTTGGCAGAACAACCTGAGTTTCAGGGTCGCCAAAACGGGCATTGTATTCAATTACCTTTACACCGTTTTTAGTAGACATAAGTCCAAAGAATATAACCCCTTTATAGATAATACCTTCACTTCTTAATGCATTTACAGTAGGAAGAAAAATATTATTCATACATTCTTCCTGAAGCTCTTTATTATAAATTCTGCTTGGAGAGAAAGTTCCCATACCGCCGGTATTGGGTCCCTCGTCATTATCATAAGCTCTTTTATGGTCCTGAGCGGAAACCATAGGAACAATTGTTTCACCGTCACAGAAAGAAAGTACGGAAATTTCGGGACCGGTTAAAAATTCTTCAATAACAACTCTATTACCTGAATCGCCAAATACCTTGTCCACCATAATTTCATTCAAAGCAGTTTTTGCCTCATCTAAATCCTTGGCAATTATAACGCCCTTACCCAGTGCTAAGCCTTCAGCCTTAATAACCGCAGGATAGGAATTTTCTTTTTCAATATATGATAAAGCTTCATCATAGTTTTCAAAAACCTCATATTTTGCGGTTGGGATATTGTATTTTTTCATAAGCTCTTTGGAAAAGACCTTACTTCCCTCAATCTGAGCACCATCTTTTGTAGGACCAAAAACCTTAAGACCTGCCGCTTTAAATGCATCTGAGATTCCGTATACAAGCGGATCATCTGGACCAACAACTGTTAAATCAATACTTTTTTCTTTAGCAAAATCAATAAGCTTATCAAACTCCATTACTTTAATGGGTACACACTCTGCAATATCGGAAATTCCTCCATTTCCGGGAGCACAGTATATTTTTGATACTCTTTTACTTTCGCTGATTTTTTTAACAATGGCATGTTCTCTGCCACCACTGCCTATAACCAATATATTCATAAAAGTTTTCCTCTCAGTTTAAATTTTAATGATGGAATAATCTTATACCATTAAATGCCATTGCAATTTTGTATTTATTACAGGTTTCAATAACATTATCATCACGGATAGAACCACCGGGCTGAGCAATATATTTAACACCGCTCTTATGTGCTCTTTCTATATTATCCCCGAATGGGAAGAATGCATCTGAGCCAAGTGCAACATTATCAAGAGTCTTAAGCCATGCTTTCTTTTCTTCAAGTGTAAGAGGTTCAGGCTTTTCAGTAAAGAAGTTTTCCCAGATACCGTCAGCAAGAACATCCATATAGTCTTCAGAAACATACACATCGATAGTATTATCTCTGTCCGCTCTTCTTATATCCGCTTTAAAGGGAAGATTAAGCACTTTTTCATGCTGTCTTAAGTACCATACATCGGCTTTATTACCTGCAAGTCTTGTGCAGTGAATTCTTGACTGCTGACCTGCACCGATTCCGATTGCCTGACCGTCTTTAACATAGCATACCGAGTTTGACTGGGTATATTTTAAAGTGATAAGAGCGATAAGAAGGTCAATCTTTGCACTATCGGGGATTTCCTTATTATCAGTTACTATATTTGAAAGTGCTTCTTCACTTATTTCGATATTATTTCTTCCTTGCTCAAAGGTTATACCGAAGCAATCCTTATGTTCAATTTCGTCAGGGATATAGTTAATATCCATTTCAATTATATTGTAGGTGCCTTTTCTTTTGGATTTTAAAATTTCCAAAGCTTCAGGCTCGTATCCGGGGGCAATAACACCATCGGAAACCTCACGCTGAATAAGCTTTGCGGTAGGAACATCACATACCTCAGAAAGTGCAATAAAATCACCGTAAGAGGACATTCTGTCCGCACCTCTTGCACATGCGTAAGCACAAGCTAAAGGAGAAAGTTCCAAATCGTCAACAAAATATATTTTCTTTAATGTATCAGACATTTCTCTGTAAACAGCCGCACCTGCAGGACTCACATGCTTAAAGGAAGCTGCTGCAGGAAGACCTGTTGCTTTCTTTAATTCCTTTACAAGCTGAAAGCTGTTGAATGCATCAAGAAAATTTATATACCCCGGTTTACCGTTTAAAACTTTTAGCGGTAATTCCCCGTTTTTCATAAAAATCTTTGCGGGTTTCTGATTGGGATTACATCCGTATTTTAATTCTATTTCTCTCATTTTTATCACCTACACATTTTTATTGATAATTCTTGTATCATATTTTCCGGTTTGTAAATCAATATATCTTACAAATAAAGAAACCTTATTGTCGGAATTTAAGCTTTCCCATACATTTTTTGTAAATGTATCAATATCCCCTTTAAGTTCAACTTTTAGAGGCTCACCTTCAAAAGATGGGATTGGATTTCCGTCACACTTATAGGTATGGATAAAATGACCTATACCGGGTTTGGTGTTATAATATTCGTAGAAATATCTGTGATGTCCATCTCCGTCACCATCAGCGCTTTTAAGTATTGAAAGCTTATAAAAATCGCCCTCTACAATACCTGAAATTCTTGGTGTAAAATTAGGCTCGTCCGGTTCATAACATCTCGTTCTTAACGCTTCTTCAAAGGTTTTTCCCTCTTTTACAAAATCATATACTGTATCGGTCTGATCACCGTTGGTTACGATTGTTTTACCGTCAATAACTCTTACAGGAGAATATATTATAAGACTTGGGTCAACAAGCTTTACTTCATCGAATGCTTTTGTTTTAATTCCCTCGCCATCTTCTAAAAACACTCTGTTTCTGCTGTTTTCGCTTCTTCCCATAATGAAATAAGCGATAACCATTGAACATCCGCAATCACATCTGCCGATAACAATTCCTCTGCCCGGATATGTATTTCCCTTTAATACTTCATTTAAATTAAGTAGCTCCATTATAAACCTCCGTTACAAATCATTTTAACCGCCTGTGGCAGTATTTTCCACTCTGCTTCCTCCATTACCCTTCTTTGAAGAATTTCAGGAGTATCTCCATCTTTTATATAAACTGCTTTTTGTAGAATAATTTTACCGCCATCGGTAATCTCATTTACAAAATGAACGGTTGCCCCTGTCACCTTAACACCATAATTAAGAGCTGCTTCATGAACCTTAAGTCCATAAAAACCGTCACCGCAAAAAGATGGGATTAAAGATGGATGAACATTTATAATTTTATTGGAATATTCCTTTAAAATATCACCTTTTAATATACACAAGAAACCTGCCAGTACGATAAGGTCAACTTTTAATTCTTTAAGATGGTTAAGAAGCTCATTATCAAATTCAGGATTATCCTTGCTTACTATAACCTTTGTGGGAATATTGTTATCCTCTGCTCTTTTCAAGGCATACACATCAGGCTTATTGGAAACAATGGTTACTATTTTACCATTTATTTCCCCTTTTTTCATTTCGTCAATTATAGCCTGAAGGTTACTTCCCGAGCCGGATACCAATACTGCGATATTTAGCATATTTCCACTTCCTTATTTCCTTCGGTAACTTCACCGATAATATATGCTTTTTCGCCCATTGCCTTTAATAACTCAACAGCTTTTTCAGCATCGTTTTTATCAACAGCCATAACAAGACCGATACCCATATTAAAGGTATTGAACATATCCTTTTCAGGTATATTTCCGATTTTAGCCATTAATTTAAAAACAGGAAGAATTTCAAAAGAATCTTTAACAACTTTTGCAGACTGACCATCATTTAACATTCTTGGAATATTTTCATAGAAACCACCACCGGTAATATGAGAAATACCCTTAATTTTAACCTGTTCGTTAAGCCCTAAAATGGTTTTAACATAAATTCTTGTAGGGGTTATAAGCTCTTCCCCTAAGGTTTTGCCAAGTTCCTCATAATATACAGATAATTTTTCCTTGGCAACCTCATCTTCACAGTTTAAGTCAAATACTTTTCGCACTAAAGAATAGCCGTTGGAGTGAACACCGCTTGAAGCAACACCTATTAAGGTATCGCCAATCGAAATACTCTTACCGTCTATGATATTTTCCTTATCAACAATACCTACACAAAAACCTGCAAGGTCATATTCATCAATTGCATAAAATCCGGGCATTTCAGCAGTTTCACCACCGATTAATGCACAGCCTGAAAGTACACAACCGTCTGCAACACCTGATACAATGTCCGCAATTTTTTCAGGGAAGTTTTTACCTACTGCAAGGTAATCAAGGAAGAATAACGGTTTAGCACCTGAACATGCAATATCATTTGCACACATAGCAACACAATCCTGACCGATTGTGTTATGTTTATCAGTAAGAAAAGCTATTTTAAGCTTGGTTCCGACACCGTCAGTACCCGAAACCAATACAGGATTTTTATAACCTGTACCTATTTCAAAAAGGCCGCCAAAGCCACCTATATCGGTCATTACACCGTCAATAAAGGTTTTCTTAACATGTTTTTTCATTAAATTGACTGCTTCGTATCCGGCTGTTACATCAACACCGGCTTCTTTGTATGCGTTACTCATAATATATCTCCTTTTATTATTTTTCAATGTGTAATTTTTTTATAAAGTGAACATCTTTAAAGTCGCTCGCTTTAGTTACCTCACTTACATCAAGTGGATATTTACCGTTAAAGCACGCAGTACAAAACTCACATTTTGAACCGACCGGTGTTTTTAATAAGTTTTCCAAAGATAAATAATCCAAAGAATCAGAACCTATAAGATCATTTATTTCCTCAACAGTTCTGTTAACAGCAACCAAAACATCCTGTGAGCCTACATCTGTACCAAAATAGCAAGGGTATAAAAATGCAGGAGAGCTTATTCTCATATGAACTTCGGTTGCACCTGCTTCTCTTAATAAAGATACAACTCGTTTTGAGGTTGTTCCGCGAACGATTGAGTCATCAATCAAGATAACTCTCTTTCCGGCCACAACACTCTTAAGAGCATTAAGCTTAATACGGACTGCATTTTCTCTCATTTCCTGAGTAGGCTGAATAAAGGTTCTTGCTATATATCTGTTTTTCATAAGTCCTACTTCATAAGGAATTCCCGACTCCTGAGAATACCCTATTGCAGCAGAAATACCCGAGTCGGGAGCGGCTATAACAACATCAGCATCAACAGGCTTCTGTCTTGCCAAAAATCTTCCCGCTTCCTTTCTTGCTTCATAAACACTTGCACCGTCAATAACACTGTCCGGACGTGCAAAATATACATGTTCAAATACACATAGTGCAGTATCACATTTCGGTGCAAATCTTTTTGAATCAACGCCCTCTTTTGTGATAATTACCATTTCACCCGGTTCTACATCTCGTATAAACTCCGCATTAATCGCATCGAAAGCAACTGATTCACTTGCAAGTACATAGGAGTTTTTATATTTACCAAGACAAAGAGGTTTCATCCCCTTAGGGTCTCTCACACCAATAAGCTTTGATGGTGACATAACAATAAACGCATAAGCTCCGTTAAGCTTATTAACCATATTGGAAATAGCATCTTCAACCGAATGGGTAAATAATCTTTCCTTTGCTATAAGATAAGCTAAAATTTCAGTATCGGTTGTTCCCTGGAAAAGTGCACCTGACTGTTCCAATTCTTCTCTTAAGCTTCTTGCGTTAACAAGAGTTCCGTTAAAAGCAAGGGTAAGAGTTCCCTTAACATATTTAGATACAAGAGGCTGAGCATTTTCTCTGGAATTACTTACCGCAGTTGCAGCTCTTACATGCCCCACCGCCATCTGACCGGTAAGATGATTAAGCACCACATCATCAAAAACCTCGGGAACGGTACCTAAATTTTTATGATAAACTATCGTTCCGTTATCATTAACGGCAATACCGCAGGCATCCTGCCCCCTGTGCTGAAGAGCAAACAATCCGAAATTTGTAAGTCTTGCAACATCGAGATTTTCTTCATTTGAGAAAATGCCGAATACACCACATTCTTCTTTTACTTTATCAAAATCTTTTACATCAAAAGTGTTCATTGAATTTCTCCGTTCTTATAAATTAACATTCTGCCTTTATTTTTTCCTGAAGTCTTTCATTTTTCTTTATAACTTCATTTTTCATATCTTCTTTAAACTTCTTAAGATTTTCCTTAAGATAAGGATATTTAAGAGAAAGAATCTGAACTGCTAAAATTGCTGCATTCTTTGAATTATCGATACCGACAGTTGCAACAGGAATTCCCGAAGGCATCTGAACGATTGAATGAAGTGCATCTACCCCGTCAAGCACCTTCCCTTTTACCGGAATACCGATAACAGGTAAAACAGTAAATGCTGCAAGTACACCCGGTAAATGAGCTGCCATACCGGCCGCCGCTAAAATTACCTCAATGCCGTTATCTTCTGCATTTTTTGCAAAGTCCTTTGCTAAATCAGGAGTTCGGTGAGCGCTCATAACGTTACATTCAACTTCTACACCGTTTTCCTTAAGAAAGGATATTGCGGGTTTTAATACTTCATAGTCTGAATCACTGCCCATAATAAGAGCAACTTTTGGATTTTTGTTCATATCTTTCCCCTCACTAAAAATATTTGTCCATAATAATATATTATATAATAACATATAGTTAAAAAGATTTCAATAGTTATAATGAATAAAAAAACATATAATTCCTTTAAAGGATATGAAAAAACTGCCGTAAAACAGCAGTTAAATAAGCACAAATATAAGCGGTATTGCGAGAAAACATAATAAATAAAAATCCGTACACTATTGTGTACGGATTTTTGGTGCCGGAAACCGGAATCGAACCGGTACGGGAGTCACCTCCCACAGGATTTTAAGTCCTGGGCGTCTGCCAGTTCCGCCACTCCGGCAAGTGCAATCAAAACTGATTACTGAAATATAATAACATAACGTTATAAATTTGTCAATATATTTTTTTAAAAATTTTATTTTGTTTCGGGATTTATATAAACGGTTTCATCAGACTTTAACATTCCCAAATCATCTCTTGCAATTGTTTCATAGGAATCTGCAGTATTCAAATTCTCTTCTATACGCTTATACTCTTCATTCTTAGCCTTTTCTTCTGCAATAAGTTCGCCGTAGCTATCCATTTCCTTTGTTATATTGATACTGTCAACAGTAGCCTGATAGTGCATAACACCAACATACAAGGTTGCAAATACAGCTAACAAAAGAGATATTCTTTTTATATTTATTTTCATATCATATCTTGCCCCTTTTCACTGTAATTCTTTTTATACCGATAACCGCTTTTCCATATAAAAGGGATACTTTGCGAAAAAGCGGAGTAATTATACATACAATACGCCTTATAATAGATATAACTATTATATAACAAACTTTCAAAGGATACAAGAGTATTTTTAAAAAAAATTTAAAAATTTTCAATATTTTTTCAAAAACTTTGTAAAAAAATCCCCCCACTGTCAAAAAGAAGATAACTGCACCTAAAAAAAGGCCTAAAATATGGTAAATTCTGAATCCTAATCCGCAAATTGAGAAAAATGCAAAAAGCAAAAATCCGAAAAGAGAAAATACAAATAATATATCAGTAATATCCCTCAACACTTTATTTCTGAAAAATACATTTTTAATTCCCATAAAAAGCTCATATATCAGTCCTGAAAATACACCTGCAAGTGCGGAATACAAAAAAGAAATTGTCTGGTCGAGTAAAGTAAGCTCCATTTCCATTATCTTAAAAATCCCGAAAAGAAACCTCTTTTCTGGTTAACCTCCGACACATATTCAAAAAGATAAAAATCTCCCGTTGCAGTCACTCCGCCCATATCAAG
>JAZOVB010000038.1:0-1127 GCA_045658425.1 Clostridia bacterium
TTTCATTTTGTCAAGGTAGTATTGCAAGATTACGCATTGCGAAACCTTGCAATCTCCACCTTGACAAAGGGCTTACCTGCACTTACCACCGACTTACCTATGTGCTGACACAAATTACTTACCTATGTGCTGATTTTACACGGCTCTTCCTTCATTTGTCATTTGTCATTTCTAATTCGTCATTTTAAATCCCTACAGGATTCTTAACTCGTCTATTTCCGATTGACTAATTAAATAATGTATCTTATAATGTATTTGCAAGAAATAATTATTTTCACATTAACAGATTGCTTGGTTTATAAAGGAGGTAATTAAAAGTGAAGAAGTTTATAAAAATTTTTATTTTATCTGTACTGATACTTTTTATTGCTTTTTGGGGTTTGTCCATATTAAAATGCGAAATTCTGACTTATCTGTACGGAGAACAGTTTGCTCGGATGTATCGGGAATACACTATGTTAGATGGTATTGACTATTTTAAAGTGCTGAATTATTCAGAAGATAGTGCACGGGTATATTATGTTGGATTAGAACGTTCCAACGGTAGCATTCTCGGATTTTATAAAGAAAACGGTAACTGGTGTAACAGAGGTTGGAATGTTATCTGGTCCACATCCGGAAGTGCTGATGGTTTTATGTGGCCGTACATAAGATAAAAATTTAAGGAGAATATAATGAAAAAAGTAATTTTCAAGAGTTTATTCTATATTTATATTACAATATTTATTCTCGGCATAATTATGGCGGATAGAGTTTAAAATACAGGAAAAAATTACTGAAGAAAAGTACGGTTGTGAATTAGAGCACGCCGTTTTTTATAAATCCTTTGGATTTTCGATATGTTTGCCTTGCAAACTCGATATGTAATTAAAATTGCTCGATATGTGCTTCGCACTCGATATGTTCCTACGGAACAAGAAAAGAACCGATGCCGAATGGCATGTCGGTGTCCGGTTTCAGCACATCGGTAAGTCGAATGTGTCAGGACATCGGTAAGTCGAATGTGTCAGGACATCGGTAAGTGTTTGTGTCAGGACATCGGTAAGTCCTTGTGATATAATACCACTGAAAGGCGGTGGTATTTATGCCATGGAAGGAGACCAATATCTTGAAAGAAAAACAACAAT
>JAZOVB010000039.1:0-57171 GCA_045658425.1 Clostridia bacterium
AATTTCAAAAAATGACAAGGGTATCATCGAAAAACCCTTGTCATTACTTGTTTTTCATCAAAATGAGCCTTGCCGTACTTTAGTACTGTCTGCATTCATTTTGATGAAATATACCTTCCTTTTGTCGAAGTCTGCCAGCGTGTCGATAGGTTTATCGACACGCTGAAAAAATGGTGTCTAAACACCATTTTTTATTTTATATATTGCATCAATAAAAGCTGCTATTTCATCAACTGTATTAAAATATGAAACACTTACTCTTACTGCGCCGCTTTTTTCCGTGCCCAGTCTTTTGTGGGCAAAGGGAGCACAGTGTAATCCGGGTCTTACTGCTATATCAAAACTACTGTCAAGAATTCTTGCCGTTTCGCTGCTGTCAATATCTTTGATATTAAAGGCTACCGAATTGGAAATTTTATTTATATCCTTGGGAGAATAAAGGGTTATTCCCTCCATATTGGCAAGTCCCTCCATAAGCTTTGATATAAGTATGTGTTCATAGGTTAAAATATTTTTCAAACCTGTTTCTTCAATAAATTCAATCCCCTTGGTAAGCCCTGCAAACCCTGGAGTGTTAAGCGTTCCGCTTTCAAAACGGTCAGGAAAGAAATCAGGGTTTCTCATATCAAATGAACTGCTTCCGGTTCCACCCTCAATAATAGTATCGGGATTCAGTGCTGGGTTTATATATAATCCTCCTGTGCCTTGCGGGCCGTAAAGCCCTTTGTGTCCCGGAAAGGCAATAAGTGAAAAATTATCCCAGGTTACATCTATGATACCTGCTGTCTGGGAAGCATCAATTAAAATGGGTATATTCTTATCTTTTACAAGACGATAAACTCCTTCAATATCCTGGATAATTCCGTTAACATTTGAAGAGTGGTTTATAATAATCAACTTGGTGTTTACTTTTATATTTTTTAAAAAATCCCCGGGGTTTACAAAACCGTATTCATTCCCATCAAGGAAAGTAATTTCAAGTCCGTCAATTGAATGAAGAGGGCGAAGCACTGAGTTGTGTTCCATCTTTGTTGTAATACAGTGGTCCCCCGGTTTTAATAACCCTTTTATCGCAAAATTAAGACCGTAAGTGGCATTGGGAGTCAATATAAAAGACTCGGGGCGATTTATATTAAAAAGACGGGAAAGCGCCTCTCTTGTTTCATATATGGTATTAAGAGCAAACTGCCCTGCCTTATGGGATGCCCTACCGGGATTTGCCGAAGCAATTAGTGCATCCGAAACCGCTTTTATAACCTTTTTGGGTTTTTTACCGGTGGTGGCAGCATTGTCAAGGTATATCATTGCACTTTTTTGAAAATGTTATTTTCTTCTGTATAAAGACCGAGAATTCTGATGTTTGATTTTTCAGCTTCCTCAAGCACCTCGGGCAGTTTTTCCTCCTTGAATCTTAAGGCGTAGGAACAGCCTTGCTGAGACAGGGAGGAGGGGGTGTGCATAAGAGTTATAAATCCCGGTGTATTATCTAAGCTTTTCTTTATTTTGTTGGCAAAGGTAATTGATGAGAAGGTTGCCAGATAATATTTCATACAAATCCTCCTTCATATTTAAAGACTGATAAAAGAAAGAAAAGAAATTTCTTTTCTGTTTATATTATATGCCTTAATAATACAGACGGCTAAATTTTTAATGTAGTATTTAAGGGAATCGGAAAAAATAAGGTAATCGTTTTTATTTTTGTTAGTTACCGTGTTTTGGGATTGTCTGACATAATATCCTGCATTTTCAATTGCTTTTTCATCTATCAGAATACCGGCAAGTTTTTTTGTTTTTTTCCAGTTTTTTTCAAGCTCTTTACAGTAATCTTGTGCTTTTTCAAAATCGTTTTTTATAATTACTTCATCGGTTTTTTCAATAGTGCTTATAAGATTGTTTATATGTTTATGAAGGGTAGTATCAAATATATAATAAAATAAACACACCGAAAGTATTATTATGATTGCAGGATAAAGTCTTCTCATTTTTTTCCCTCTCTTTTCTGAAAAAAGGTTACACCGTCAGTACTGGCTGTAAGTAAAAGTATCTCTTTTGTATTTTGGCAGTTAAGTTTTTTAAGTTCACTGCTAAGCCATTTTTCGTCTTTTTGGATTGTTTTAAGATTTTTTTCTATTAAAGCTCCCTTACTTATAATGGAAAAGGAAACAGGCCCACTGTTTTCCTCCCGGGCATTTTCTTTTAAAAAAAAGCTTACCCGTCCACCTGTTTCTAAAATGGCATATAAAATATCTGATACGGTAGCAACACCGTTTAACCGCATTTCACAAAGTAAATCATCCGTTGTAAAGCGAGTGCTTCTTAATGCATTCTCTTTGATTTCACCGTTTTCAACAATTACAATAGGCTGACCTGTTATAAGACATCTGAATTTGATGCTTTTTATAACAATTGAAGAAACAAATATTTCGATTGCACCAAGAAGAAATACCGGTATAATCCCGTTTAGCATAGGTATATCAGGCTCGGAAAGGGGGATTGTTGCAAGTTCAGATATCATAATGGCAACTGTAAGTTCGGCAGGTTCTAACTGTGCAATTTGTTTTTTACCCATAAGCCTTAAAGAGAATATAACCGAAAAGTATAAAATAACTGTTTTGAATATAAGTGTCATTTAAGTCATTCCTTTTTGCTTTTTAAATATTATTTTATTTTTTTAAAATAATTATTTATTTTTTTTAATGGTTATAGTATAATGTATATATAAGCTATGTAAAGGAGGCAGTGTATGAAAAGAATTGTTTTATTCGTTATTATGTTTTCTTTGATATTACCCGTTCTTTCCTATGCGTCTCCTCAGGGGATGACCACTTATGAAAACTTATGTGCATTAGAAGATGATTTTATAGTAAGATGCAGAAATGTTGGAGTGTCGGATGAAGCTTTAGAGGCTTTTTTAGATGATATGGATGCAACCGTAGCGGCATTTCAAACGCCAATTTATGTTCAGGACCTTGATACTTATTTTATAACAGTAATGCTTCAGGTTATGCAAAAGGAAGAGCATATTCCGGTTTTAATTGCTTTTGACATGGCATATCAGGAAGAGATTGTGCATATGCTTACTTACAGAACCGTTCCTGACTGTATGTCTACTTTCAAAAGAATAGTATTTAATGAAAAGCTTATATTTGAAGTGGTGGATGACTATATACCCGTTTACGAACCTGAACCAGAACCGGAACCTCAGCCCGAACCGGAGCCTGAGCCGGAGGTGATTCTTCCTTTTGAGGATATAAAGGATTACGACTGGGCAATTGAAAGTATAGTTTATCTTTATGAAAACGGTGTTGTAAAGGGAACGAGTGAGGGAAAGTATGAACCCGCCAAGCCTATTACCCGTGAGGAATTTTTGAAAATGATTGTTGAAGCAATGCTTCAGACAAATACTATGATTGATATGGAATTCGGCGAACGGTCAAGGGGGAAATGGTATCATTCCTATTTTGCAGCAGCAGAATTTTATGCTCTTATTCAAGGTATTTTCGATGAAAATGTATTTGAAGACGGGGTGTATATAACAAGGCAGGATATGTGTTCCATAGCCTACCGTGCCGCACTTCGTGCCGATGTAAATTTACCGAAAATAAAATATTCCACCGAGTTTTATGATAAAAATGAGTTTACTTATTATGCCACAGAGCCTATAACAAAACTTCAGGAGGCGGATATTATTCACGGAAAAGGGAATAGTAAGTTTGAACCCAATACAACCACATCGAGAGCAGAAGCGGCTAAAATTATCCATAAGCTTATGCTTCTTAAAAAATAATTAAAACCTATACCTGCGGTGTTCGTCAGCAATCTTTTTATATTAACCGATAACAATGAAAAGGGAATTTTGTCTCCGGAAATGGTTTGTATGCCCCCCACCCGAAAGGCTGGCAGTAGGGGAAACAGTAAAGTTGACGGGCGAGTACCCACCTGCTAAAGCAGGTTTTTATAAGGATTAGCAACGGCACTCGCGGGTTTAATTTATAAAAAAAGGGGGTGTTTAAAAAGTCGAAACTTTTTAAACACCCCCTCTTATGTTTTGTCCATAGGGGATAGGAAAAAATCTTCAGAATGGATAAACTTAGCCAAAATCTTTGATTTTGGGTTACCCGAAGCTAAGGGTGTCTTAAAAGCCAACCCTGATACAGCGAGTGGCTAAGTTTATTCATAACAAAAAACTTAATTTATAAAGATTTTTTTAAAATCTTTACCTTTTTATAGTTAATTTGATAAGTCTTCTATATCAAAACTATTGATATATCTCGTTTTTGGTGGTCTGGAGTTTTTTTACATTTCCTTTTTTGATATTCTTGATATTTTTAATAAGCTTATTTCTGGAAACCAATGTATAATGACCGCAACCTGTGCATTTAATTCCTATATCCATCCCTGTTCGTTTAACTAAAAAGGTATTCGAACCGCAGGGGTGGTTTTTTTTCATTTCGATTATATCTCCAATGTTAATATCCATTTATTTCACCTGTAAAAAATAATCCTTAAGCTCATTTGCTGTATCAAATATTTTTACGGGATTATACTGTGAAAGCTCTTGTTTTGTGCCGAAACCATAGGAGACACCGTAAAAATCGATACCCACAAGTTCTGCTCCCTCACCGTCAAATTTTGTATCGCCGATAAGAATACAGCTTTCGGGATTTAATGAAAATTTATTTATAACATTGGTTACCACTTCTTTTTTACTGTTATCGGGTTTTCCTACTTCACCGCCCGAAACATAAATAAAATCATTTAAAAGTCCCGCTTTTTCAAGTATTACCTCTGTAAAGCTTTTAGGCTTCGATGTAGTTACATACAGATTAAAGCTTTTTGAAAGCTCTTTTACGGTATCGTAAATTCCGTCAAAAAGTAAAAACTCATAAACACCGGTAACACTGTAATATTCACGGTAGGCGCTTACATATTCACTTGCTTTTTCGTAATCGCAATTCTGATATTTCATAAATGAATCATGAAGGGGAGGGCCTATGAATTTTCTTAAGGTCTCATCGGAAAGCGGTATTCCCCCTAATTTGCCAATTGCATACTTTACTCCCTTGGAAATTCCGGGGTAGGAATCTATTATTGTTCCGTCCAAATCAAAAAATAAATTTTCTTTTTTCATTTGTAAATCTCCTTAATTTATAAGTATAATGTCATCTCCGATTTTTTTAATTCTTTCCCATTCAATTATATGGTCTTCATTTTTACCGAAAAGGTTAAAAGTGCGGGTGGAAGAGGGAATTCTTATTGCTTTTACATTTCCGTTTTCAAGGTCAATATCAATATCGCTCACGTATCCGAGTCTTGTACCGTCATGAGCATTTATAACTTCTTTTTTCTGCAACTTTAAAAAAGTATCCATAAAATCACATCCATTATATTTATATAGAAATAATGGTTTATTTATGATAGGATTCGTTGGCATTTATTTTAAATGCACGGTAAATCTGTTCTGTAAGCATAAGTTTAGCAAGATTATGAGGAAATGTCATATCCGACATGGATAATAAAAAATCTGATCTTTTCTTGATTTTATCGCATATTCCGTGAGAACTGCCTATTATAAATATGATTTCGGGATAATTATGAGAAAGCTGTGAGATTTTTTCTGCCAGTGTTTCTGAAGTAAGCTTTTTCCCCTCTATACAAAGGGAGAATACATAAGCCTTATCGGAAATTCTTTTTTCAATTTCCGCTCCCTCTTTTTCAAGACATGCATTTATTTCGCTTTGTGAGGGCTTTTCGCTTAATGAAAGGTCGTTAAGCTCTGTTGTCTCCAACTTTGCATACTTTGAAAGTCTTTTCTCATATTCATTTATAACTTCTTTCAGGTTTTTGTTTTTTATTTTCCCTACGGAAATGATTTTTATTTTCAGCATTTTTACTCTCCGTTTATTTTTTTTAATTATAACACATTGTTTTAAAAAAAGCAAAAGTAAGTTCTAAAACGGGACAACTTTTAATAAGCTTTACTAATGAACGGAGTGATAAAATGGAAAATATCTGTAAGCTTTTTCCCTCTCATATACGAGAAGAATTGATGAAAATTACATTTGAAAGTATTGAAGAAATAAGAATTAAAATCAATTCTCCCGTTTTTGTGTATACAAGGGCGGGTGAGCATATTCTTTATCGGAACGGTACAATGCTTCTTATATTAAAAGATGATATTGACTATATCTTAAGATGTGCAACCGGAAATTCACTTTATGCATACAGCGAGGATATAAAAAACGGCTTTATAACCATAAAGGGCGGACATCGTATAGGTATTTCGGGAAGAATTGTGTATGACAATAAGACTATTCTTGCAGTAAAGGATATAAGCGGACTTAATATCCGCGTTTCCGGGAAAGAAAAAAGAGTGGCAACAAATGTTATCAGCTTTGTATATAAGGATAATATACTAAAAAATACTCTTATTGTATCACCGCCCGGGTGCGGAAAGACCACTCTTTTAAGAGACCTTATAAGAATTGTGTCGGATGAAAGAAAAGAAAGAGTAGTCCTTATTGACGAAAGGGATGAACTTGCTTCAGTTTATGAAGGTGTGTGCGGATGTGATGTGGGAAAAAGGACTCTTGTTCTATCGGGATATGGAAAAAAAGAGGGATTTTCTCATGGTATAAGAGGTTTGTCGCCCACTGTTATTGCCTGTGATGAAATAGGCGGAAATGAAGATTTGGAAATTCTTTTTGAGGGGATAAAAAAAGGAGTAAGAATTATTGCAACCCTGCACGGAGAAAGAGAGTTTTTAAATGAATATAAAGAAGCTGAGCTTTTCAGTCGGGTAATCGTGCTTGACAAAAACTTCAGACCATACTTTTTTGAAAAGAGAGGAGGGAGTTTTTATGAGCTGTAAACTTATAGGACTGAGTCTTATTCTTTTTTCGGGGGTAAGTACGGCACTTACGGTAAAAAGAAGCTTTGACTTAAGAGTTAAAAATCTCTCCTCCTTTCTTTCCGATTTGGATTTTTATATAAATTCGGTTTCTTACAGTAAAGCTAAAGCTGGGGAAATAACCGAAGAAATTATAAAGATGAAGCAGGGGAGTATGAAAGAGTTTTATAAGTATATATATGAATATTTTGAAACCGGGGAAGAGAGCTTCTTGATAAGTGCCTTTAAAGGAGAATTTGATTTAAAAAAAGAAGATAAGGAAATTTTGGAAGGTTTTTTTAAAAGCCTTGGAAAAACCGATTATCACAGTCAGATTAAGGAGCTTCAGTTTAAAAAGCTTTGTCTTGCCGATTGCTGTGAGAAAGCAAAGGAAAGTAAGGAAAAAAATCAGAAGCCGGGGACAATGCTTACGGCAAGTGCTTTTTTGGTCCTTATAATTTTTCTTATATAAAAATTTAAATTATGGTTAGGAGCTATAAATGGATATAGAATTAGTTTTTAAAATAGCGGCAATAGGAATAATTGTAGCAGTGCTTAATCAGCTTCTTATCCGCTCGGGAAGAGAAGATCAGGCAATGCTTACCACTCTTGCGGGACTTATAGTTGTTCTTTATATGCTGATTGAAGTTATTGCAAACCTGTTTGATACTATTAAAACCGTTTTTAATTTATGAGTATACTGATAAAGATTATCGGAGTAAGTCTTATTGCAGTTTTTTTAAGTATTCTTCTTAAGAAAACCCATCCCGAGTATGCTCTTGCGGTAATTCTTTGTGCTGCCTCCTTGATTTTATCTTATCTTTTCGGTGCCTTTAAAACCGTTTTTGAGGGAATACAGGAGATGATGAATTTATCCGAGATTGACCCGGGGTATGCAGAGCTTATCTTAAAAATAATGGGAATAGCATTTTTAAGTGAATATACCTCAGCACTTTTTTTTGATGCAGGTGAAACTGCCATGGGAAAAAAAGTAGAACTGGCAGGAAAGCTTATAATTCTTCTTATAAGTCTTCCTGTGATAAAAAGACTGTCCGAGCTGATAATGACAATTAATTAGTATGGGAGATACAAATGCTTAAGAAATTTATAATTTATATTGTTTTGCTGTTGGTTGTTTTTTCGGTAACCGTAATTGCTGCGGACGATATGAATGAAATAATAGACAAAGAACTCGGGAATGTAAATACAGGGGACTTTGACCTTGTGGAATTTAAAAATTCATTTATTAAGAATGGAAAACTTCCGTCAATCAAGGATATTATAAAAAGTATTATAAATATTATTTTCAAGGAAGCCTCCAACAGTATAAAAACACTTTCTTTTCTTGTTATACCTCTTCTGCTTATGGGAATATTATCCAATTTGTCGCTAAGCAGCGAGGGGACGGTTAAAATGGCAGAGGCGGTTTGTGCCCTTTCTTTGACGGCGGTTATAATAAATATATTTATATCTGCTCTGACTCTTTGTGAAACTGCTCTTTCCGAGGTAAATATAATGTCCTTATGTATGCTTCCTGTTATGTATTCTCTTCTTCTTTCAATGGGGAAAATAAGCACTTATACTATTATGCATCCAACTGTTATCTTCCTTATTCATTTTATAATGAATGTTATAAATAAATTGCTTATTCCTGCGGTGCTTTCAGGTTTTATATTAAGCCTTACCGACAGTATCGGAGGAAAGGGGAGATTTAAACGTATTACAGGTCTTTTAATAAAAACAACAAAATGGATGCTTATATTTTTAATAAGCCTTTTTACCGCAATTTTATCGGCTCAGAATATACTTACCCATTCCTTTGATACGGTAGCTCTTAAAGGAAGTAAGTTTGTGGTTGCAAATTTTATTCCTGTTGTAGGCGGTGCTATTGCCGATGGTGCTGAAGCAGTGGGAAGCTCTTTGATTCTTATAAAGAATGCAACGGGAGTGGCAGGGCTTATAGGGGTAATGTTTATAATTTTCATACCTGTTATAAGAATTTTCCTTATAGGACTTTCTTTTTATATTTTATCTGCAGTAAGTCAGCTTTTTTCTATGGATAAAATTTCAGAGGTTTTGGATATGTCCGGGAGTACTGTAAATATGCTTGGTGCAATTGTTATAAGTACGGCATTTTTATTTGTTATTTCAATAGCCGTGATGCTTGGAGGATAAAATGCTTAAGATTTTAGTAGGGTTGAGTCTTGCCTCGGTAATGGGAGAACTTTTATTCGGAGGAGGCAGCTATAAAAAATATGTAAATGCTATATTGGGGATTTTCACTCTTCTTGTAATTGTGGAGGGAGTGTTCTCGTTAGAACCCATAAAAGATGTAAATAAATTTTATAATGAAGCGGAGGAACTTACAAAGCTTACCCTTTCGGAAGCGGAAAAAGAGATTGCCGAAGGATATGAAGAAAATATAAAAAATAAGCTTGTATCCGATGGCTTTTCTGTTTCGGATGTAAAGGTGTTTTTAAATAGCTCTTTAGAGCTTAAAAATCTTAATATTTATGTTAACGAGAAAGGCATGGACAGAGATATTATAAAAGCACTTGACGAAAGCTTCGGGATAAATCCAAATCTTGTTAAAATAGAAATAAAGGAAGAAAATTAAGATGTATGACATAAAGGAACAGTTGATTAAATATACTAAAAATAAGAAAGTCTTAGTAATTATTCTTTTACTGGCAGTGGGTTTTTTATTTCTTTTTATTCCCTCGGGAAAGGAAGAGACACAAAGACCCGAAGCATCGGGGTACAGTATAAGAGAAGCAGAGGAAAAAAGACTGGTGCATCTTTTAAAGGAAATTGACGGTGTAAAAAGTGTTAAAGTTATGCTGTCATTTTCAGATAACGGCTCTAAGGAATATTATTTTGACGAAAGCGAGGATTTGGAGGAGGATAGGGTAAAAAAAGATTCTAAGCTCGTATCTTTGCGGGGGGATAAAGGAGAGCTTCCTGTTGTTATAAGGGAGAAAACCCCTGAAGTAAGCGGAGTTTCGGTGATTTTAAACTGTTCAAAGAAACAGTCGGAGGAGGTTATATATAAAACGGTATCAAAGGCACTGGGAATTGAAATTCACAAAATTCAGATAGTAATAAATGATGGGAGATAATCACTATGATGGTAATAAAAAAGAAGCAAATAGTCACTGTTGCAATGGCACTTTTATTAGTACTTGCAGGTTACATAAATTTTTCTTATATGGGAAATGACGATTCGGTAAATGTTTCAAATACAGAGGATACTAAAATGTACGGGGAAGCACAGTATGTAAGCGCACCTGAAAATGCAGGGGAAAATTATTTTAATACGGCAAAAACCAATAAGGATAAGGCAAGAAGTGAAAGCCTGGCTCTTATAAAAGAACTTGCCGAATCGGAAAACGCAGATCCGGAGGCTAAAAAAACCGCCCAGACCGAAATGATAAAAATAGCCAAAAGCATTGAAAAAGAAAGTAATATGGAAAACATCCTTAATCATAAGGGTTTTAAAGATGTATCAGTGTTTATTAATGATGACCGTGTTACCGTATCTGTTCTTACAAAGGGGCTTAAGCCAGAGGAAATAGCAAGAATTCGGGATGTGGTAATCAGTGAAACAGGGTATCCGGCGGATAAAATAAATATAAACGAAATTAAATAAAAACAGACTGTTAAAAAGGGGATGTAAATTTATTTACATCCCCTAAATTATACACATTTTCAGGAGATAGGAAAAAATCTTCAGAATGGGCGAATTTAGCCCCAAAGGGGTAGCTACCCGAAGGCTAGGGTGTCTTAAAAGGCAACCAAATCTGCCTTAAGCCTTTAAAAATAGGATTCTTCTTCGTTGTCTGCATTGGCATACCTTGTATTGCCAATGCCTTTCGCCTTGGATAATCACAATTTTTAAAGGTTTAAGGTTCGTAAGAATTTCAAGATAACTAATTTTTAGATAGGATAAGACAAAAACTTGGTGATATATAAAATATTCACCAAGTTTTTAACGCAATAATATCAAAAATTTGTTATCTTGAAACAGTTTTGGCTGTCTCTTAAGCCACCCCTGATACGTCGAGCGGCTAAATTCGTTCATAACCAAAAGCATAAATTTCAAAGATTTTGAAAAAATCTTTACCTTTTTAATAGTTTTTTAAAAATATCTTTTCTGAACTATTGATATACCTTGCTTTTGGTGGTCTGGAGTTTTTTACATCTCCTTTTCGATTATAAACTGTTGTATATTCTATTTACAATGCCTATCATTTCTTCTTCGTGATTTTCCATTTCCTTAACAAGCTTGAACTGATTTCTTGCTCTGTCAAGATTATGACCCTCACGATGAATTTTAAAATAAACATCTCCGTCAAGATAGTCGGTTAAAAATCTCATTCCACATTCCAATGTAAGAAGTTGTGCGGAAAATGCGAGATATTCTACCTCTTTGGGAGTTATAGATGTTTTTGTGGCTTCCAAAAATCCTTTTGTGAATTTTTCAAATAAATCAATATCAATATCAACCTTTGTTAAATCCTTTTCATCTTCTTCCGCTGTGTTGGCACCAAAACGGATAGCATCACCGAAATCGCATAATAGAGAAGAGGGCATAACGGTATCAAGGTCAATAACACAAACAGCTTCGCCTGATTCTGCATCCATAAGAATGTTGTTAAGCTTGGTATCATTATGTGTTACTCTCAGAGGAATTTCATTATTCCTAAGTAAATCCATAACCACCGCACATTTATCAGCTCTGTCAAGAACAAAATTAATTTCTTCAGTAACTGAAGCTTTTCGACCTGCTTTGTCTTCTTCTATTGCTTTTTTCAGCTTATCAAGTCTGTCCTCTGTATTGTGAAAGTTTGCAATGGTTTCGTGAAGCTTTTCGGCAGGAAAATCTGCCAGCATATTCTGAAATTTTCCGAAAGCTTTTCCCGCACTGTAAAAATGCATTGGGTTTTCAATGGTCTGATACGAAACTGCATTTTCTAAAAATACATACATTCTGTAATAGTTACCCTCATATACGCTTAAGCATTCGCCGTCTACGGTAGGGATAAAGGTAAGAGTACCTCTTTCTTCATCTTCGCCCTGTTCCTTAAGCTTTAATCTTATATGGTCGCATATATTTACGATGTTTTCCATTACATCGCAGGGGTTTTTGAATATTTTGTGATTTATTCTCTGTAATATGTACTTGTGTTCGGGGCAGGTAATTCTGAAAGTATCATTTATATGTCCGCCGCCGTAAGGCTCAATCTTTAAGATTTCCTCTTCAATGCAGAAATTCTTCAGTATTTCTACGCATGTATTCATATAATCATCCTTTTTTTATAATCAACAACATCAATTATACCATTAAGATTATTTTTTTATTTAGAAAAAAAGACAAAAAACTTGCACAAAAAGACAAGGTGTGATATAATGTTTAAATCAGGGGGGTGAGATATAATGGATAAACTTATTGAATTCAGGACGCTTGATTTTCTTATAACCGATAATACAGACCGAGATTTTGATGGGAAGCATGGAATAAAAGTTATATATTCTTATGAAAATGATATTCAGCTGAAAATGGGAAGCCGTAATGAATGGCTTTCAAAGGATGAAATATATATAACCGCTTATCGTGGTGATATAAGAATAGATTCTCCCTTTGCATCCCGTTACAGTGTTTTTTATATTAAGCTTAAAAGCAGGAATGGGGAAAGGTTTATTAACCGGCATTTCAATATACGGCCATCTCAGAAGCTTATTCTTAACGGGATATGCGAAGAATATGAAATATTAACCGGTAATCCGTATTCCGAAATAAGCACTCTTATGGTTAAAAATCTTTTTGAACAATTTTTCCTAACACTTTTCCGTGAAAACTTGCGAATGGAAAGGGTGAAAAAAAACAATAAAACCGAGGAAGAAACCGTAAAAAGTGTAATTTCTTATCTGGAGGAGAATATCGGCAAAGAGGTACATTTTAACGAAATTGTAAAAAAAGCCGGACTTTCTTCAACCGGACTTAAAAATCTTTTTAAGAGCTATACCGGCATGGGAGTTATGCAGTATTTTTCCTGCCTTAAAATAAAAAAAGCTAAAATACTTCTTAAAGAGGGGGAGTTTAATGCAACCCAAATTGCGGGAATTCTCGGATATGACAGTATCCATTATTTTTCCCGACAGTTTAAAAAAATCGAAGGGATTTCGCCAACCGAGTATTATAAAAGCATTACGGAAAAAAGTTAGTTTTACCGAGACTTTTAACGAAATTATATCAAAAATTTACAATTTAAAAACGAGTTCGGATAACTAACCTTACATCTTGACTAAAAGTATATAATGATATATAATAGTATAAAGGAGTTGATTATATGAGTAATCTATGCATCACAATCGGTCGTCAATATGGAAGCGGCGGAAAAGAGATAGGAGAAAAACTTGCCAAAAAACTTGGAATAAAATGTTTTGATAAGGAAATAATCAAAAGAGCCTCCAAGGATAGCGGTGTTAATGAAACTCTTTTTGAAAATGCCGACGAAAAGCCTATAAACAGCTTTTTGTATTCAATTGTAGCTCACGGCTTTCCTGCATATTCAAGTCCTGTTTCCATTGATAATATGTATTCCAATGATAAGATTTTCAACATTCAGGCAGAAACTATAAAAAAGATTGCAACCGAAGAGTCTGCAGTGTTTATCGGAAGATGTGCGGATGATATATTAAGAGACTGTGATAAGCTTGTAACTCTTTTCATATATGCTGACAGTGAAGATAAAGAAAAAAGAATTTCGGAAAAATATAATATAAGTATTAAAGAAGCAAAAGAAATGATTAGGAAAATGGATAAATCGAGAAGCAGTTATTATGAATTTTTTGCAAACCGTAAATGGGGAGAGATGAATAATTATATGCTTTGTATAAATTCCTCAATAGGAATAGATAAGACCGTTGAAATCATTTATAATTATATAGTGGGGTTAGGATACAATGAATTATAAGATTTTAAAAACAAATGAAAAGGATTTAACAATTTCTTCAAAGGCATGGGAAAATGCCAATGAAATAAAAATCAATAATGTCCAGTGGGAAGAATATCCCTATTGTCCCGAAACTACCGTTAAGGTACTCAAAGGGGAGGAAGGTCTTTTTGTAAAATTCGTAACCGATGAAGAAGAGCTTTATATGGACTGTAAGGAAATCAACGGAAATGTGTTTATGGATAGCTGTGTTGAGTTTTTCTTTAATCCGAATCCGGAAGAAAGTAACGGCTATTTCAATTTTGAAATTAATGCTGCAGGCACTCTTCATATAGGCTATGGTTCAGGGCGTTCGCCATTAAGAGTAAGAATACCCGATATCGACCCTGCCTTGTTTAAGGTTGAAACGGAATTTCCTGAAAAAGGCTTTATATTAAAGTTTTTTATTCCTTATTCATTCATTGAGGCAAAGGCGGGTAAAATCGGGGAATATTTTATGGGAAATTTCCAGAAGTGTAAAGAAAAAGGAGATACTCCTCACTTTGTTACCTGGAATCCTATTAAGACACCGAATCCTGACTTTCACCGTCCTGAGTATTTTGCAAGAATTGATATTGAGAAATAGTATTTGACAAAAAATATAACCTGTGGTATAATACTTACCAATAATGAGGAAAGCGAGGATAATAAAAATGGATTCAGACGAGTGCGATTCTAACACTAATACTGAATTGCTGTTTTATTATTTATTATTATAAGAATGCGGCATACCTATAAAGCTTTTTTATAGGCGTGCCTTTTTGCGTTTAAAAATAAATAATAAAGACGAATAGGAGAAAAAAATAAAAATGAATGACACGCAATATATTTTATTAATGGCATTTTTAATATTAATGTCGGCATACTTTTCGGCTACCGAAACGGCATTTTCATCAATGAATAAAACAAGGCTTAAGAACCTTGCTGAAAAAGGAAATAAGAAAGCAGAACTTGCCTGCAGATTATCGGATAAATATGATAAGCTTATTTCAACTATCTTAGTGGGAAATAATATAGTGAACATTGCAGTATCATCTATTGCAACAGTGTTTTTTATTGCAAAATCACCAACTCACGGTGCTACAATAGCCACTGCTGTAATCACAATTCTTGTACTGATATTCGGAGAAATTACTCCGAAAAGTATTGCTAAAGATGCGGCGGAAAAATTTGCAATGTTTTCTGCTCCTTTGATAAATATACTGATTTTTGTTCTTACACCTGTTAACTTTATTTTCTCTATGTGGAAAAAGTTTGTAGCAAAGGTGTTTAAAATTGAAGAAAGTGCGAAAATGTCTCCTGAAGAGCTTATTATGCTGGTTGAAGAGGTTCAGCAGGAGGGAACGATTGATGATGATGACAGTGAGCTTATAAGAAATGCAATAGAGTTTGCAGATCTTGCGGCAGAAGATATTCTCACTCACCGTGTTGATCTTGAAGCGGTTTCGCTGGAAGAGGATAAAGTGGATATTGCAAGAAAGTTTAAGGAAACGCAGTTTTCAAGACTTCTTGTATATAACGAAAGTATTGACGATATAGTAGGTATAATCCACCTTAAGGATTTTTATTCGGAAAATGGTATTACCAAAAAAACCGTAAGAGAGCTTATGACCAAGCCTTTGTTTATTCAGAAGGGTGAAAAGATAAATGACCTTTTAAAAATTCTTCAGACCAACAAATCCCATATTGCTGTTGTAATTGATGAATACGGCGGAACTTTGGGGATTGTTACAATGGAGGATATATTGGAAGAACTTGTAGGTGAAATCTGGGATGAACATGATGAAGTAGTAGAAAACTTCAAGGAAGTGGATACAGATATTTACAGGGTTGAAGGCTCAGTTAATTTTGACGACTTTTGTGATTTTTTTGATATTGAAGCGGAATCCGAAAGTATTTCGGTAGGCGGATGGGCAATGGAATGTTTAGGTAAAATTCCCGAGACAGGAGATAATTTTGAGTTTGATAATCTTAAGATTTCAATACTTGAAACCGATTCCCACCGTGTAACCCTGATACAGGTTATAAGATGTGAAAAATCAAATAATGAAGATGAGTTTGACTCATCAAAGGAATAACAAAAAGCTTATGAAGTGTACTGTTACAGCATTTCATAAGCTTCTTTTTTAGGTCAACTTTATGCAAAAAAAAGACAATATTGACTAAAGACTTTTTTGGGATAACATAGTATAATGTTACTGTATTATTGTATTATTGTATTATTGTGTTCAAAGGAGTTATTTTATGCTTGACATTAAAAATACAAAAATTAATGTGGTTAAAGAAAAGCTGAAATCCCCTTTTGGCTTTAAAGGCGGTTATGTTGACGAGTTGTGGACGGTTGTTGCAAAAGTTGAGTCCGCTGATGATTTTGGGGTAGGTTTAGGTGTTCAGAGCGTTCTTTGGTCAGATGCTAAAGTGTTTGCCGACAATTCCCCTGAAGAGGGAAATAATTTTATGTACGAAATCACAAAATATGCACTTGCACTGCTTGAAGGAAATTCCTATAAAGACCCTATGGATGCTGTTGACAGTATATTTGAAAAGGTATACGAATACGGTAAGAAAATAACCAAAAATGAGGATTTGCGAAAAACATTCGTATTAAATGCTCTGGTGGCTGTTGATAATGCCCTGTGGCAATTGTATGGTAAAATAAATAAAACCGAAGACTTTTTAGCACTTCTTTTAGATGAATTTAAAGCACCTCTTATGAATAAAGCTGAAAAGCTATGCAATATTCCGTTGGTTACATATAATATGACAGTTGATGATGTCTTAAAGCTTGTAAACGAAGGATTTTTCTTCTTGAAAATTAAAATAGGCTCGAATCCTGACGGGAGCGGTTCTTACGAAAGAATGCTTGAGTGGGATAAACTGAGGCTTTATGAGATTCATAATGCGGTTAAGGATATAAAAACGGAATACACCGATTCCGGATATATACCTTACTACTTTGATGCAAACGGAAGATATGACAGTAAGGAAAGATTAAAGGAATTTATAGATTATGCTGAGCAAATAGGTGCACTTGACAGAATTGCAATAATTGAAGAGCCTTTTCCTGAAGAATATAAAGTGGATGTGTCTGACTTAAATGTAAGAATTGCGGCTGATGAATCAGCTCATTCTTATGAGGATGCTGTTGAGAGAATTGAACTGGGCTACAAGGCGATTGCTTTAAAGCCTATTGCAAAAACAATGTCTGAAAGCATTAAAATTTTAAAAGAAGCTTATAAGAGAAAAATTCCTTGCTTCTGTGCAGATTTGACTGTTAATCCGGTTATGGTTGAATTCAATAAAAATATTGCAGCAAGAATTGATAAATTTCCCGGTATCAAAATCGGAATATTGGAATCAAACGGTATGCAGAACTATGTACGCTGGGATGAAATGCAGACATATCATCCTATGTATGGTAAGGCAGACTACATAAAACAAGAGCATGGAATTTTCAATCTTAACGAAGAATTCTATAAAATCAGCGGTGGGATTTTCAGAAATTCCGAATTTTATAATGACTTAGTGAGGTAAAAGATATGAGTAAAATTTTTGGATTTGGTATAATCGGGTGCGGTGTTATTTCCAAGTGGCACGCCGATTCAATAGAAAAAATCGATGATGCTAAAATTATAGGTGCCTTTGATACAAGATTTGAAAGTGCAAAGCAGTTTTCTGAGGAACGAGGCTGTATAGCTTTTGAAACCCTGGAAGAAATGCTTCAAAGGGAAGATATTGATATAGTATGTATCTGTACACCAAGTGGTCTTCACGCAAAACTTGCCATTGAGGCGGCAAATGCAGGAAAACATTTTATAGTGGAAAAACCAATGGCAATAACCAAAAAACAGGTTATTGATATAATTGATGCAGTAGAGAAAAATAAAGTAAAGGGTGCGGTAATTTCTCAGTTAAGATTTACCCCGTCTATTCAGAGAGCAAGAGAAGCAATCAGGAACGGTGAGCTTGGCAGAATTATTTTAGGTGATGTTTATATGAAATATTACCGTTCTCCCGAATATTATGCATCAGCAGGCTGGAGAGGTACATGGGAAATGGACGGTGGCGGAGCATTAATGAATCAGGGAATACACGGAATAGATGTTCTTCAGTACCTTGTTGGTCCTGTTGTATCTGTTTCAGGGGTTTGTAAAACTCTTACAAGGGATATTGAGGTTGAAGATACCGCCAACCTGATTGTTGAATATGCAAGTGGTGCAATAGGTACAATTCAGGGTACTACTTCGGTTGACCCCGGATATCCGAGAGTTATAGAAATAAGCGGAACAAGGGGAACAATAGTTATAAAAGAAGATGTTATTATCCGCTGGGATGTTGACGGAGAGCAGTTATCCGAAGACCAGATTCCAAAGGGTAATGCAAAAAGCTTCAGAGACCCTGCCGGTTTTGATATCGACAATCACCGCCGTCAGATTAAGGACCTCATTGGTGCTATAAAGGAAAACCGCGAACCAATGGTTAATGTATACGAGGGTAAAAAACCGGTTGATATTATCCTTGCGGCTTATGAATCAAGCAGAACAGGTAAAAAGGTGTTATTATATTAAAAAATGTCGGAGGGTATCAATCCTCCGACATTTTTTAATCTATTAGCGGTTTTAATTCTTCTGTGTCAAATTCATAAGAAGTATTGCAGAAATGACATTGTGTTACAATTTTTTCTTCTTCCTCAATAAGCTTTGTAAGTTCATCTTTTCCTAAGGATATAATTCCTCTTAAAAATCTTTCTTTTGAACAGTCGCAACGAAGAGTTGGATAGATTTCTTCTAAAATTTCATAATCTCCGTCAGGGAAAATAATTCCTAAGGTTTTTTCAATATAGTCTTCCTCGCATAAAAGCTTTGAAATAGAGAAATTACTGTTTAAAATTTCCTCAAGTCTTGAAATTGTTTCCTCACTTGCATCGGGAAGAAGCTGAATCATAAGTCCCCCCGAGGATAATACACAGCGATTATCCTTATCAACTAAAACTCCAAGAGCAATAGCTGTCGGAATTTGTTCACTCTTTGCGAAATAATAGGTTAAATCCTGGGCGATTTCTCCGCTTATAAGCTCTATTGTACCCGAATAAGGCTCTTTTCCTCCAATGTCCTTAACAACCGTTAATGAACCGTTTAAGGTTACCGCACCGCCCACATCGATTTTGCCGTCTTTGCGGATGGGAAGGTCGGTTTCGGGGTTTGAAACATACCCTTTTATCTCACAGCTTCCGTTTGCATAGCTTATAATGTTACCAATCGGGCCTTCTGTTCTTATCTGTATCGAAACGGTATTATCAGGGGATTTTAAATCGGCTGCCATAAGTGCATTTGCAGTAAGAACTCTACCTAAGGTTGCCGTTGCGGTTTTGGAAAGGGAATGAAGTACCTTTGCACATTCAGTCATATCCGTTGTTTTTGCTAAAAACACTCTTATTTCCTTGTTTTTAGAAAGTATTTTAAGAATTTTATCTTTCATATCATTATTCCTTTCTTAAAACGAAAAAAATCTTTTCGCTTGTTTTTTTAGGTTTTTTAATTGATAAATTGTCATAGATTCCAAGGATTTCAAAACCTGTGCTATATGCAATTTTTTTAAAGTCATCAAGTGAATATGCCCTTTGTTCCTGTTCCTCGTAAAATCTTTCGTAAACTTCGTTGTTTTTATAAAACATATCCAGAAAGAAAGTGCATATTTTTCTTTTTTTGTCATATTCGCTTTGCCATACAAGATATGCATTCTCATTGTCATAAACAAAGGTGTTTTTATCAAGAATATTCTCGTACTTGAATTCAGTATTTATATCAAAAATAAATAACCCATCGGGATTGAGATAGTTGTGGCAAAGAGAAAATACTTTTTTTAAATCCCTCTTATCGGTAATATAGTTAAGACAGTCAAGGGATGAATAAATAACATCAACTGTTCCGTACAGTTCAAATTCTCTCATATCCTGGTTAAGATAAAGGATGTTTTTATGACTGTTTTCCTCTCTTGCGATATTTAACATATCAAAAGAAATATCAATGCCTATTAAATCATAGCCTTTTTCTGCAAAAAGACGGGTTATATCTCCCGTTCCGCATCCCAAATCAAGAATAAGCTCAGGATTGATATTGAGTTTTTTAAAAATTTCAAGATAAAAGTTAAAAAAATCTTTCTGAGCGGTATCTTTCATAACAGTATGATACCCCCAAGCAAAATTACCGTACATAGTAAGACCTCATATATTCTCAATCTGCCAGTCAATGGGGCTTTGAGAGTTTTTAGTTAAAAATTCATTGGCTTTGGAAAAATGTCTGCAACCGAAAAAACCGTTATAAGCAGATAACGGGCTTGGGTGCGCCGCTTCAAGCACAAGGTGATTTTTATTAGTGATAAATGCTTTTTTTCTTCTGGCATTATTACCCCAGAGAAGAAATACCATAGGTTTTTCTCTTTCGTTTAAAAGCTTTATAATGTTGTCAGTAAATTCCTGCCAACCTATTGATGAGTGAGAATTTGCATTGTTCGCAACCACCGTTAATGAGGTGTTGAGTAACAGTACCCCTTGTTTAGCCCACTTGGTAAGATAACCGTTATTCGGGATATAAAAGCCCCGGATATCCTCCTTTAATTCCTTGTACATATTAACAAGTGATGGGGGAGTCTTTATTCCGGGCTTAACCGAAAATGCAAGTCCATGTGCCTGACCTTCGCCGTGATAAGGGTCCTGACCTAAAAGTACAACCTTACAATCCTCGAAGGATGTGAATTTAAGGGCATTAAATATATCGTACATATCAGGATATATGGTTTTAGAACCGTATTCGCTTTTTAATATCATACGGATTTTCTGATAATAGTCTTTTTTTAATTCTTCTTTTAAAAGTATATCCCAGTCATTTCCAAATTGAATCATAAAAGCACTCCATAAATATTTTTATGTACATTATACCAAAAAGACAAAAAAAAGTAAACAAAAAGTTAAATATATAAAATAATATTATATATAAATTGACATAAGGACTTTTTTTTATTATAATAGAATGATGTAAAGGAGTTGAGGTTGTGAAGAAAGTATGTGTAATAATTTCTCTTATATTTGTATTGGTCTTAACCTCCTGTGCTCCTGTGGATAAGGACAGAATAATTTTTTCTAATACAACCGAGGATTATGGGGATACAGGCGGTCTTAATCTCCCTCTTGATATTAATAATACCCAGTTAGAAATTATGGCTGTAACTGATGTAGATGAACTTGCCGATTCCCTTGTTATAAAAGAACTGGCCAAAAGAACAGGCCTTAATATAAACCTTGTAAGCATATCTCCCTCGGTGGTAAACAGGCAGATTCAGCTGTATTTAAGCACCAACGAGCTTCCCGATATTCTGTGCTCGGGAATTGAGCTTGACGAAATCAACCGACTTGGGAAATCAGGGATATTTGTCCCTGTGAATAAGTACCTTAACGAGCTTCCCAATTTCAGAAAACAATTTATAGAAAATTCAGAATTTAACGGTGTTATGGACGAATATACTTCAGTTGACGGAAACCTGTATTTTTTCCCTCGCCTTGAATATCAGAAAGAAATTACTCATTCATTTTTAATGCGAAAGGATATATTTGATAAAAATTCTCTTGAAATTTGGGAAAACCGTGAAGAATTCTATCAGACCTTAAAAAAACTAAAGGAGCTATATCCCGGGTCAAACCCTTATGTTTCGCAAAACGGTGAAAAAATATTTGAAGACTGGGCACCATCTTTCGGATTTGAATTTCCCGGTATGTATTATGACAAGGATAAGGGGATTTGGATGTATTCTGCATCTCATCCCGGATTTGCCGAAATGATTAAGTTTATAAAAAGGCTTTATGATGAAGAGCTTATTGACCGGAATTTCTTAAGTGATTCGTCTTATATATGGGACTGGAAAATAACCGGTGAAAATGGTTTTGTTACATTCGGTGAAATACTGTCTGTCAATAAAACTCACGATGAATATCACCTTTCTGTTGCACCGGATGTTTCGGGAGAATACAGAGTCTTTAAAAACAATTTAACAGGTGTTGGGCCTGTGGTAACCAATAATAAAAACTCCTTGCTTTCTCTAAAACTTCTCGATTATCTTTTAAGTCCTTCGGGAGTAGAACTTTCTACTTTGGGAACTGTTAATGTAACCTATGAATACCGTGAAAACGGCGGAGTGGAATATATAAGCTTTTCTAAAAACAAAGCCCTCAGTATTAAGGAGTTGGAAGAAAAATTCGGTTTATTTATCCCAGGTCTTTATTTATCTGCAGATAAAAGAAGTCCATGGTTAAGGTATGAGGGGAATGAGCTTTCTTCGGTTGTATTTTTAAATAAAAATAATTATGTAAAAGAAAAACAAAAAAATAAACTTCTTTCAGATTCGGATAGGGAAAGAGCTTATCAGCTTATAACAGCACTTGATATGAAAGCATATCAGTTTGCGATGGATTACATTTCAGGCACAGAGGATGCCGATTATACTGAATGGTTAGCTGAAATAAAAAAACAAGGCGTCGATGAGCTTTATAATATTTATAACAATTAAAGGAGAAAAACTATGAAAAAAATTCTGATTATAACAGGTCTGATAATATTACTGCTTGTATCATTTACAGGTTGTTCGGAGAAAATAACACTTGATAATGTTGATACCTTTGAAACAAGTTATCACTATTCCAAGGTTTCGGGCGACTCCTTAAAACAATGTGCGGAAACTAAAATTATTAAGGATGCCAAAGAATTTACCAATCAGTTTTTATCCATTATGTATAACAGAACTTATAAGGCAAATACCAGTGTTGAGCACGAAACCATAATGTTTTCCGAGGAATATCTTGAAAAGAATAAGCAAAGTGCCGAAGAAAAGATTTTATATATCAAGGACCTTTACAGTAACTACGGTATCACCACTGAACTTATGGGGATTGACTATGAAAGTGTAGTGGATGTTAACGGAGATGCGTATGTAAAATGTGTGGCAAAGGTAAGACTTACCGAGTGTAATAATCCTGTTGTTGCAGGTATAATCGGTTATAAATCAGGGGTAAACAGTAATGCTCTTTGTGCTTATAACATAAAGCTTCAGTATGTGGACAGAGGCTACATAGTTTATGACTATTCGGTGGAGGACAGAGAGGGGTATCTTCTTTCCTTTGAAAAATATGACGAAATCCTTCAGGCAAATTTAACCGAAGAGGATAAGCTTAAGCAGTTTGCATATCTTTTTGCAAAAGCTCAGAATGACCGTATCTATTATACCTTTAAAGGCAATGAGGACCAGAAATATCTATCGAAAAAGTGTTTGGAAGAAATCAACCGAGAGGGAGACTATGCGGCAAAGCAGAAAAAACTATATGCAGGATATAAGCTTTCAACCCGTCTTAACAGCTGTGATGTAACGAGTATTGTCAGAACTGAAAATGGCTATACCTTAAAGGTTGATTTAGCGGTTGAAATGCTTCAATGCGGTAACAGCGAAATTGCCGCAAGAATTGGCTTCCCGAATGGATTAGGAAGTATAAGGACAATGAAATATGAATATTATGTAATAATTGAAGACGGCGAATTCAAAATTGACGGTACTATGTTTTTAGGATGATTGAATGAAAGAAAAAAATAAAAAAATAATGTCTCTTATAATACTTGGGACAGTACTGACCGTAATGACTATATTGGTGTTAAGCTTTAAAAGTGAGCTTTTTCACATAATAAAAAACCCTGCCGATTTCAGAGAATGGGTAGAGGATAAAGGCTTATATGCAAGACTTATCTATATTCTTCTTGTGATATTTCAGGTTGTGGTTGCAGTAATACCGGGAGAACCCTTTGAACTTGCAGCAGGGTATGCCTTTGGTGCACTGGAGGGAACACTTCTTTCTCTGGTTGCAATTACTGTGGGTGGAGTGATAGTATTCTCTCTTGTAAGATTTTTCGGACTTAAAATGGTAAAGCTCTTTTTCAGTGAGGAAAAAATAAATTCATTATCCTTTTTAAAAACCTCAAAGAAAAAACTCATTATAATATTTTTTATAATGCTTATTCCTGGGACTCCGAAAGACCTTGTGTGTTACTTTGCAGGGCTTACCGATATGAAAATTTATGAGTGGATTTATATAAGTCTCTTTGCCCGTATTCCGTCCATTATAACCTCAACGGTAAGCGGAGACTTTTTAGGAACGAAAAGCTATTTTAAAGCCATTCTTTTAATGACCCTAACTGCTGTATTGTGTATAGGAGGATTACTTCTTTATTATAAGTTGACTGAAAGTAAGGAGAAAGAAAGATGATAATTGATATTCATGCTCACGGATGTACTCCGGGAGGAAATATACCCTATAATGAGGAGCGTCTTTTAAGAGCTTCTGAAAAATATAATGTAGCAAAAATATATATTTCAAACTTAATGGCAGTATATCCCACTAAGGAACAGGTTGACGAGGGAAATTTATCAGCTTATAATTTTATGAGAAAGCACCCCGATAAAATAGGCGGATTTGTATATGTAAGCCACGAACATGATAATGCGGTTGATGTATTGAAAAGGGGAATAGAAGAGCAGGGATTTGAAGGTGTGAAAATCTGGGTTTCGGAAAAATGCGATTCACCTCTGATGGATAAGGTGGCTGAAAAAATAATTGAGTACGGTGTGCCAATGCTTATCCACAGCTTTCATAAAAGCAGAAAACAACTGGAAAAAGAGTCGGTGGGCAAAAATGTTGCCAACCTTGCAAAAAGATTTCCAGAGCTTAAAATAATAATGGCTCATCTTGGCGGAAATCCCTATAACGGAATTCCGATGATTCAGGATTTTAAAAATGTATGGGTGGATTTATCAGGCTCAATCTTTCACGGGGATTATATTGACTATACAGTGGAAAGAATTGGTGCCGACAGACTGCTTTTCGGAACCGATATGTCTTTGCCTTTTCTTAATAATGTGGGAAAAGTGCTCCACGCAAATATAAGCGATGAGGAAAGAGAAATGATTTTTTATAAAAATGCTCTTAAGGTTCTTGATACAAATTTCAGATTGGAGGGAAAGTAAAATGATAGATTATAATTGCTTTACAGGAAACTGGCCCTTCCATAAAATAAGGAAAAATACCTTTGAGGATGTTAAAGCTCTTCACCGGAAGTATTCGGTAGAATACGGCTATATATCAAAAATAGAATCTATATTCTATAACGACCCTTATGAGAGTGAACTTGACTTATATAACGAAATCAAGGGAAGCGGATACAAACAGATTATGACAATTAATCCCACACTTGACATTGCTGAAAATATCGTTAAAAGAGCAATAAAAGAGCTTAATATAAAGGGTGTAAGAATAATGCCCGGATTTCACGGCTACAGTATTCTTAGCGACTGTGTTAAAAATATTACGGCGATTTTAAGGGAAAACAATCTTCCTTTATTTATAAATTCTCATCTTGAGGATGAGAGGACTTCTTATCTTTATCATCCCGTGGGAACTCCTTGTGATGAAATAGCTAAGTTTATAACTGAAAATAAGGATATTGAAATTCAGTTATGTACCATAGGATTTTATGAGGTTATAAGAATTAAGGATGCGATTTTAAGTTGTGATAAAGTTTATTTTGATGTAAGCGGATTTAAGGACAGACTCTTTTCGATGCCCGAAATAAGAAAAGAAGGATTATCACAAAGAGCTCGTTTCGGGTCAATGGCACCTTTGTTTTGCTTCGAAGCATCTTATCTGATATATAACGAGGAGGATTAAAATGAATTTTATATATGATTATCATATAAATTTGATTTTAAGAATAATTGTTGCAGGGATATGCGGAATTATTATCGGGCTTGAAAGAAAAAACAGCGGTAAGGAAGCAGGTATAAGAACTCATTGTATTGTTGCCTGTGCCGCCGCATTAATGATGATAATTTCAAAATACGGATTTTACGATATGGAGTTTTCTTTAGGGGATGTTAAGCTTGACCCCTCCCGTATGGCACAGGGGATAGTAACCGGAGTTGGTTTTCTTGGCGCAGGAATGATTTATTTCCAGAGAGGAACACTAATCGGTCTTACAACTGCATCGGGTATATGGGCAGTATCGGGAATAGGTATGGCAATCGGCGCAGGAATGTACATTATTGGAATAAGTGCCACCTTTATTATACTTGTTATTCAGATTTTTTTTCATAAACGAAATAAAATCGTTATTCATACCAAACAAAAATCTCTCTATATAAACGGAGTATCCCAGGAAAATTACGTAAATAATGTTAAAAAAATGCTTGAGGATATTGAGGTTACAATTACTGACCTTTCAATAAAAAAATATAAAGACAATATTTTCGATTATATTTTCCATATTGAAATGGAAGAAACGGTTAATGAGGAAGATATTGTAAAGCTATTTGAATATGAATGTTCAATAGAAAATATTAATTAAGAGGAGTTATACTTATGAAAAAACTTATTTTATTCTTAACTATTCTTTCAATGTTAGTATCGGCTATGCCTGTTATTGCATCAGCAGATGGCTCGGTTGATATTGTAATTAACGGTGAAAAAATCGAAACAGATGTACCGGCTTTAATGGTTCCCGTTCTTGACGGAAACGGAAACTATTTAGGCGACAGAACAATGCTTCCGCTTCGTGCAATAAGCAGTAAGCTTAATTTTGATATTGCCTGGGATGAAGAAACCTCGGGAATAACAGTTTACAGAAATAATAATCTTATTACTATGTGGATAGGAAAACCAACTGCCTTTTTAATGGATGGAATAGGTCTTGAAAAAGCATATACCATGGATACACCGCCTCAGATTACCGAGGGGAGAACTCTTGTTCCCGTAAGAGCTGTTGCAGAGCTTTTAGGTGCGGAGGTTTTCTGGGACGGAGAAACAAAAACCGTTACCATAAACTATGAAATAGGTGAACTTGAAGCAAACGAGGGTATAGCAGGGGAATGTGTAATATACGGTCAGCTTTTATCTTTGATGTATAATGAATATGAAGCATTTATGAATGGTACCTTAGAGGGATTGAGTGGTAAAATTATTCTTGCTTCAGGTAAAGAAATGAGCTTTAAGGTGTATCCTGAACTTGCTCTTTTAACAGCAAGTCAGTTTGTAAAACTTGCAGACGAGGGTGCATATAATAATACTATTTTCCATAGAGTAATAAAAGATTTCGTTGCTCAGGGCGGAGGTATCGATGCTGTAAGCGGTGAGCTTAAAGAGGCAGATAAAATTATAGGTGAATTTGTATTGAATGGTCAGTTCAATCTGATTCCTCACAAAAGAGGGGTTATCTCTTTGGCAAGACCCGATGACCCGAATGGAGGAAGCAATCAGTTCTTTATCTGTCATTCTGATTTAAAGCACCTTGACGGTTACTATGCTGCATTCGGTGAAATTACCGATGGCTTTGATGTACTTGATGAAATCTGTAATGCGGAAACTGATGCTAATGATAACCCGGTTGAACCTATCGTTATAAAAGAAATTATAGTCAATGAATAAATATATATTTGATATAAGATTTTTAACCGGAAAAGACTTTGAACATTACTTTGAAAATATGACTGGTTTAAGACGGGAACGGGTTTCCCGTCTTAAATTAAAAGAAGATAAATTCCGTACTGTATCGGGTGAAATGCTTGTAAAAAAGCATTTTGGAGAGGATGCGGTAATAGGTATCGGCGAAAAAGGAAAACCATTTCTTGAAAATAAAAAAGGAGAATTTTCCCTTTCCCATTCGGGTAACTTTGTACTACTTGCCGTATCCGATGAAAAAATCGGTGCGGATATTGAATGTATAAGACCTGTAAATAAAAATATCATTAAAAAAATCTGTACTCTCAAGGAAGCGGAATTTGTAGAAAATGCCCAGGGGGAAGAAAAAAATATCCGTCTGCTTTTAATATGGACCTTTAAGGAAGCCTATTTTAAGTATCTTGGCACAGGCCTTGGTGATTTTCAATCGGTAAGCTATTTTGATGAAAGTATAAAAAGAGAGCAGGGCATAACTGAAAACTTTGTGTATCATATAATCTATTCCGTTTAGTTTTCACGAGTATTTCACAAAAAAGTTTTATTATATGTACGGGTGATAAAAATGAAAAGAATATTAATCTGTGATGATGAACAGAAAATCCGTGAGGTAATAAGAGAATATTCTGCCTTTGAGGGTTATGAAGTGTATGAGGCAGAGGATGGTGTACAGGCGATAGAAGCTGTTAAAAAATACGACTTTGAAGCCATTATTCTGGATATTATGATGCCGCGAATAGACGGATTTACAACCTGTAAGGAAATCAAAAAAATAAAGGATGTACCCATTATAATGCTGTCTGCAAGAGGGGAAGAATACGATAAGCTTTACGGCTTTGAGCTTGGTATTGACGATTATGTGGTAAAACCCTTCTCGCCAAAAGAAATAATGGCAAGACTTAAAGTGGTAATGGGAAGAAACGGAAATAAAAAAGAAGACATTATTGAATTTTCAGGGCTCAGGATTGATTTTCCGGGACGAAATGTTTATGTGGATAATGTGAAAAAGGATATGACCCCCAAGGAATATGACCTTTTATTCTACTTTATTAAGAATAAAAACATTGCTCTGTCAAGGGAAAAGCTTCTTACCGAAATATGGGGCTTTGATTACTTCGGGGATGACAGAACGGTTGATACCCATATAAAAATGCTTCGTAATTCCCTTGGTAAATACAGAGATTTTATAGTAACAGTAAGAGGAATGGGGTATAAATTTGAAGTTTGAATTTAATAAAAAACCCGGGCTTTTACATAAGCTGTGGTGGTATTTTGCCATGTTTTCAATGGTGATAATAATTACTCTCTGGTTACTCCAGATTATCTTTTTTAATGGTTATTATGAAACTATGAAAATCAAAGAAACTGAAAAGCTGGGGGATGAACTTGCACTGTTGTATACCTCTGATAATGTTTCGGATATACCTGCTCAGGGGATGTTCAGGCACGGAATGATAGTGAAGAATATAAACCTTGACGGTTCGGGTGCATATCCCGACAGAATGATAAATGAGCCTCGTATGAGAGAACACTTTGAAAAAAGGAATTTACAAGCTTACATAGAAAAGCTTAATAAATCGGGGAAAAACCATATAGTTGAAATAATCACTGACGATTTCAGAGGAAACAATAAAAACATAGTCTATCTTTCCAGAGTGGTTGATGAAAAAGGAACCCTTCATTCCTATCTTCTTATCCAGGCACCGCTTACCTCTACCGATGCAACGGTCAGAGTACTTAAAAGTCAGCTTATAATAGTATCGGTTGTAATTATTTTAATAAGTATACTGATTTCATTTTTTCTTGCAAAGAAAATATCAGGGCCTATTATAAAAATAAAGGATACATCTTTAAAATTATCCTCGGGAAACTATTCGGTTAATTTTGAAGAGGGAGGATACAGGGAAATTGACGAGTTGGCAGGAGTACTTAATTATACAGCAGAAGAACTTTCAAGAAATGAGGCGTTAAGGCGTGATCTTATAGCCAATGTATCTCACGATTTAAGAACTCCGCTTACCATTATAAAATCATACGGAGAAATGGTTATTGATATTTCAGGAGATAACAAAGAAAAAAGAGAAGAGCATCTTAATGTTATAATTAAAGAGGCGGACAGGCTGTCCCTGCTTGTGAACGATATTCTTGATTTATCCAAAATTGAATCAGGAGGGGTTGTGATGGAAATGGGAGAGTTTGATATATCCTCTGCGGTTAAAAAGGTTTATGAGCAATTCAAGGTGTTTTCACAGTATGAAAATTATGACTTTATTCTTTCGGTTGAGGAAAATTTAAAAGCTACAGGAAATGAAGCTCGTATAACCCAGGTTATATATAACCTTGTAAATAACGCCGTGAACTATACCGGCGAAGATAAAAAGGTATATATCAACCTTTATGCTAAAGAAGATAAAATAAGATTTGAGGTAACCGATACAGGAAAGGGAATATCTGAAGAAGATAAAAAAAGAGTGTGGGAGAGATATTACCGTGCCTCAAAAAATAATACAAGGGAAATATCAGGAAGCGGTATAGGTCTTGCTATTGTAAAAAATATCCTCACCCTGCATAAAGCAGACTACGGAGTTATAAGTGAGAAAGAAAAGGGTTCAACATTCTGGTTTGAGCTTTAAGGAGAGTATACAATGAAAAAAATAATATTATTTTTGGTTATAACAATATTAATTTTAAATATAACAGGCTGTGTGTCTCAAAATGAGAAAATTAACAGCGCAACTTATGAAAATACCGAAGCATTGTTTCCTGCGGATGGCTATCCGATTTATGAAAAAATTTATAAAATTATAAACAACGGTGAAAAGGGTGATCTGAGTTTGCCTCTTGTAAAGGGAAGCGAATCTGCATCTGATTATGACGGCTATCCATTTACGGGAAAAGCACAAATATATCTTGATGAATCAGTAGGTTATGCCTTTTCTTCAATAAGTGCACTAAGTTACAAAAATCCTTTTGCGGGGATTAACATACTTACTGAAAATAAGGTTTTATCAGGTCCCGATTTCTTTGATAAGAACGTGTATGGGTTTTCCTTTAATACATCCTCAATTGCTACTGCTGTTCCAAGAAGTATAAAGGAAAGTATGAATGATATTCCGAAAGTCTCTTATTCTTATACTTTGGATGGTGCAAAAAAACTTGTAGCAGACCTTGATTATTATAATAACCTTAATTTTGATAATGAGGAATACAGGGATTACAGTGTTAACTCTCTGTCTTTAAGATGGGAGGATAAAGAGCCTCAGCTTATTGAGATTAACTATTCCGAAAAGGATGATTGCTATTACGGATACTCTATTACCTACAGTCCTTATTATGCAATGTGTTGTGCAATATATTTAAAGTCAGAGGATAAAAAAACTATTGATGAAGTTGAAATTCAGGTAATGGATATAAGCTATCCCACAGGAAATTATGCGGCAGGGGGCGGTATGTTTTTTTCCGCATACAGCGATAATGTGGAATTTGAATTTGTATCCGTGTATAGCTGTCTTGAAAAAATCTTAACAGGTGATTTTAAAGCTAAAACTCTGATAGGAGCTGATATAAGCGAAAACGGAAAATATGATACACCGCTTAGCTATACAGTAGGGGATAGTAATGTAAGTCTTGCAATCAGTACTTATGTTGTAAATGAAGAATTTTATAATGATCTGAGCGACACTCAGTATCGAAGCGGAGATACCTTCAGAATATATACATATAAAATAAAACTGTAAAAGGAGAAGAAAAATGAACATTTTATTAATCGGAAACAGCTATTCGGTAGACGCAACAAGATATCTTCACCGCATAGCAAGAGCAGATAAGGAAAATATAACCACAGCCTGTCTTTATATAGGCGGTTGCCCATTAGAGAGACACTATCGTAATATGCACTCAGGTAATGATGCATATACCCTGCATATAAACGGGGAGGATAGCGGATTTTCCGTATCCTTAAAGGAAGCGTTGCTTAACAGAAAATGGGATATTATAACACTTCAACAGGCAAGTTATGAAAGCTTTGATTTTGCAAACTATGAACCTTATCTTACAGTGCTTTCCGACTATGTAAAAACGCTTTGCCCCGGTGCTAAAATATATATTCACCAGACCTGGTGCGATAATGTGGATAGTCCGCGCTTAGAGGGCTTTGGATTTAAAACAAATAAGGATATGCTTACAGAAATAAAAAAAGCTTATGAAAAAGCATATAAGGAAATAAAAGCTGACGGAATAATTAAATCGGGAGAGCTTATCTATTCTCTTTATGAAAACGGACTTTCTCCCGTGTGGAGAGATTTAGGTCATGTGTCCTATGGTATAGGCAGACTGGCTGTGGGGCTTTTATGGTATAAAACCTTAACAGGTAATGATATAATGAAAAATACTTTTTGCGATACCGATGAACCGGTTTCCGAAAAGGAACTTGAAATTATTAAAAAATGCGTTAATAGCATATAAAAAAAGGCGATTTTTATCGCCTTTTTTATATATTCATTATGTAAAATAAAACTACCAACTGTGTAAAAAGAATTACCTTTAATCCAATATTAAAATAACTCTTTTGTGTTTTATGCTTAAATAAATACATCCCTGAAATTGCCCCTAATGTACCTCCGAAAAATGCAATTCCTATAAGGATAACAATGGGAATACGGCTCTTTTGCTTAACCGCATAGAACTTGTCCAGTCCGAAAGAAACAACCGCCATAATATTAATTAAAATAAGATAACAGAAAAAGAAAAAATGCTCTTTGAAAAATTTAATAATGTTAATGTTTAAACTATCTGAATGTTTTCCTTTAAAAACAAGAATTAAAATAATCTGAATTATAAGAATACATATAATAAGAATTCTGGAAAGCATATTTTCTTTTTTTGCCTTCCGGTCAAAAATAAGTATGCCGATAATTGCACCAATACTTCCGCCCATAGCAGAAACAATTGTTGTAACAATATCAAAAAATACCTTCTTTGCGTATCTGTTGACTAAAGGGAACAAAAGCCCCAGGGTGTTAACAATAAGAAGATATACAATAAATGGGGGGATATTCATAAAATTCTCCTCTGTTACTTCTTGTTGCCAAAGGCAACATATTGAATTTACCTAAATGGTAAATATATCGCTTTTTGTCAAAAAACATATCAAGTGCGTAGCGCGTCTGTTATTTGTAATATTTTATTTTCGGTCCGGGGAATTTTAACATTCCTGCTCATCCAAAAACTCTTTTATCTTATTTAATGTATCATCACTTATAACATGCTCAATTTTACAGGCCTCTTTCGCAGCAACCTCATCCTCAACACCGATTTTTTTAAGAAGCTCGGATAAAATAGTGTGTCTTTCAAAAATCTTGTTAGCAACCTCAATCCCCTGGGGAGTAAGAGTAAGCGCACCATCTTTAGCCATTAAAAGATAACCGCCGTTTTTTAAAAGCCCCACTGCACGGCAAACGCTTGGCTTGGAGTATTTCATATACTCTGCCACATCAATACTTCTGACAACCCCTTTGGTCTTTGAAAGCATATATATAGTCTCTAAATACATCTCTGCTGATTCCTGTAAACGCACGGTATTAATCCTCCTTTTCTTCTCGTTGTGGTATCATAAGCTTACTATCGAATATAAAGCACATTTTAAAATATATAATTCATAAGGCATGACAAAGTCTTACCTGCACTTACCACCGACTTACCTATGTGCTGACACAAATTACTTACCTATGTGCTGATTTTACAAGTGTCATTACTCATTTATAATTACTCATTTTCTATATTGTACCATATAAAAAAACTTTTTTCAAGCAATAAAAAAAGGTTGACAAACGGCTTCTGATATGGTAATATATAGGTGGTTAGCAAAGGCTAATTCATTTTTTAAAGGGTTTAGTTAGCCACCGCTAATTTGAAATGAGGTGTTTTTATGAGCATATTTAATGCAAAAGAGGGCGTAGAATATATTATAAACAGTATTGAAACCCATGATGATGAAATGAATACATTTTTATTCTCTCTTGGATGTTACGCCGGAGAGCCTATTACGGTTATATCCCGCTTAAAGAACGGATGTATCGTTTCTATTAAAGATAGCCGTTATCACATTGATAAACAGCTCGCCCAGGCAATAGCCGTTTGATAATTTAGATGGTTCGCCATAAAAAGCGGGCGTTTTTTATGAATATTGGTTAGCAAATGCTAACTTTAAGGGGAATACAAAAATCAGATTGGAGAACAAAATGAAAATCGCATTAGCAGGGAATCCGAATAGTGGGAAAACCACCATGTTCAATGCTTTGACAGGGAAAAATGAAAAGGTAGGGAATTGGGCAGGTGTTACGGTTGATAAGAAAGAGAGCTTACTTAAAAAAAGCTTTTATAACGGGGATGAGGAAATAGTTATTATTGACCTTCCCGGTACATATTCAATGTCCCCCTTTACTTCTGAAGAAGGGGTAACACGGGACTATATATTAAACGAAAATCCGGATGTAATTTTAAATATAGTTGACGGAACAAATTTAAGTCGAAGCCTGTTTTTAACCACTCAGTTAATGGAGCTTAATATTCCTGTAATTATAGTGATAAATAAATCGGATATAAATGAAAAAAAGCAAACTGTAATTGATACAGAGACACTTTCTTTAAAGCTGTCCTGCCCTGTATATGAAACCAATTCCACAGCTCTTAACAATGTTAAAGAGTTTATTTCGGATGCAATTTCCTTAAAAGGAAAGGGACAGACTCCTGCCTATGAAACAACCAATGCGGAAGATAAGCAGTCAGCCAATAAAGAAGACAGAAAAAGATTTAAATTTGTAAATAATATTGTAAAATCTGTTGAGTCAAGAAAAATTTTTACAAAGGATAAGACAAACCAGGATAAAATTGATGTGTATTTAACCAATAAATGGATGGGAATTCCGTTTTTTGCCCTTGTAATGTTTCTTGTGTTCCAGATTTCACAAGCCTGGGTAGGCCCCTTTATTGCGGACGGTATTGTTTTGGAAAATGGTATGGTAATTCCGGGACTATCCGCTTTGATTGAAGGCTTTCAGAATATAGTAAGCAATCTTCTTACAGGGGTAAATCCGCTTCTACATTCGCTTATAGTTGACGGTATAATCGGCGGTGTGGGTGCAGTAGTTGGCTTTTTACCGCTTGTAATGGTAATGTATTTTCTTATAGCACTTTTGGAGGATTGCGGATATATGTCCCGTGTTTCAGTGGTGCTTGACCCGATTTTCAAAAGAGTTGGTCTAAGCGGTAAATCAGTTATCCCGATGGTAATTGGAACCGGCTGTGCGGTGCCTGGTGTTATGGCTTGTCGTACCATCCGTGATGAGAGGGAAAGACGCGCCACTGCAATGCTTGCTCCCTTTATGCCCTGCGGTGCAAAGCTTCCTGTCATCGCTCTGTTTTCAAGTGTGTTTTTCTCGGATGCTACCTGGATAGGAACACTTATGTATTTTATGGGAATTCTGATAATTTTTTTAGGTGCCCTTATAGTAAATAAGATAACAGGTAATAAAGCAAAAAAATCCTATTTTATAATAGAGCTTCCCGAATATAAAATCCCAAGCCTTAAAGGAGCATTTTTAGCTATGTGTCAAAGAGGCTGGGCGTATATCGTAAAAGCGGGAACAGTAATCTTAATTTGCAATACCTTAATTCAGATAATGCAAACCTTTACTATGGATTTTAAAATGGTTGAAGATGGAATGGCTAATACATCAATTTTAGCTGTGATTTCAAATCCTGTTGCAATTTTATTTGTTCCCCTTGGCTTTGGTGTATGGCAAATGGCAGCAGCCGCCTTAAGCGGATTTATTGCTAAAGAAAATGTGGTTGGAACAATTGCTGTGTGTTATGGTATAACGAACTTTATTGATACCGAAGCATTGTCCGTAACAGGCGGTGTTAACGAGGTGGCATTGGTTTTAAACCTTACAAAAGCCGCAGCCTTGTCTTGTCTTGTGTTTAACCTGTTTACTCCTCCTTGCTTTGCCGCAATGGGCGCTATGAATTCAGAACTTAAAAGTGCAAAATGGTTCTGGGGCGGTATTGCACTTCAGTTCTCAACAGGCTATACTCTCGCGTTTTTAGTGTACCAGCTCGGCACACTGATCGAAACAGGTTCTTTAGCGCAGGGCTTTGTCCCCGGTATTATCGCTGTATCGGTTATAGTAGGAGTAATTACATTCCTTTGTGTAAAAGGAACTGTGAAAAATACAAGGTGATAAAATTATGAAAGACTTAATCGTAATCTTAATACTGGCGGTAATTATAGCCCTTGCATCTTTGTATATCATAAAACGCAAAAAAGCAGGGGATAAATGTATCGGCTGTCCCTATGCAAAGGAATGTAAAAAGTATTCATGTCATAAATAAAAAGGGATGTAAAAAAACTCCGGACCGCAAAAAGTAAGTCTTATCAATGTTTTCCATATATACAAAAATGAAGGTTTTTACAATAAGGTAAAGATTTTAAACTTTTTGCTATGAACAAATTTAGCCCTCGCTGTATCTCATACAGCTTCGGGTAACTACCCTTACGGGGCTAAATTAGTCCATTCCAAAGCTTTTTTCCTATCCCCTACGGACAACATAAGGGGGTGTTTAGAAAGTCGAAACTTTTAAACACCCTCCATTTTAATTTCTATTGATTTTCTTTTATATACTTCACCGCAAGCTGTCCGCAGGCGGCATCTAAATCTCCGCCGAACTCACGGCGTACTGTAACATTTAACCCTTGTTTTTTAAGAATATCGAAAAATGCCGATATTCGCATCCTGTCACTAGGCTCAAAGTCTGCGGAAGGTGTTTTGTTATAGGGGATAATATTAACATAACAGTTTAAATCCTTTAAAAGCTCTGCTAATTTATATGCACACTCATCCGAATCATTTATATCCTTAAGCATTATATAAGCAAAGGTTACCTTTTTATTTCCCCTTGTATATTCCTTTGCGGCTTCTATAAGCTCTTTTATGGGATAAGCCTTATTAATGGGCATCAGCTTGTTTCTTAATTCATCCGTTGGTGCGTGAAGACTTATTGCAAGACCGTTTAAAATTTTTCTCTTTGCATATTCCTTTATTTTTGGCACTATACCGCTTGTGGAAATTGTAATATGCTTATGGGGGAGTGCTATCCCTGTCTGCTCGGTTATAATGTCAATAAAATCCATTGTACTTTCATAATTATCAAATGGTTCGCCGATTCCCATTAAAACCACGTGAGATACGGGTATTTTAAGAATATTTTTAATATATAAAAGCTGACCTGTAATTTCATGTGCCTCAAGATTTCTTATTTTCTTAAGCTTACCGCTTTCACAAAAGGCACAGTCCATATTGCATCCTACCTGAGTGGATACACAAACTCCGTTTCCGTAATCATGCTTCATAACAACCGTTTCAACCGAGTATCCATCCGAAAGTCCAAATAAAAATTTAACCGTGCTTTCACTTTCCTTTTTATCCATAAGAGTAAGGTGTGTAAACTCAAAATCATCACTAAGTTTTTTTAAAACGGGAAGAGAAAGGTTTTTTATATCATAAAAAGAGGTTATATTGTTTTTATAAACCTCATTATATACTATTTTAGCCTTTGCAGGATTTTCATTAAAACTTACGAAATAATCCTGAAGCTTTTTTAAAGTACATCCGTAAATATTCATAAATTATCCTTTGCTATCAGTATTTTAGATATTTATCCAAAAATTCATAAGCCTTAATAAGTGCATCCTTAGGTGGCTTATGACCTGTTGCGTGATTAATCATCTTTAAATTGCTTTTATCATTGTCATATCCTTTGGCCTTATAAATCATTTCAATGCTTTCTTCATTATCAAATTCACCTGCAATAAGGCAGAATGGTTTGGGATAAACTGAACCTAAAAGCTCAGTGTGATCCATATTCATTTCTTTTAAATTATCAACAAAATCGCCCCAGTACCAGATGTCATTCCAGTTGGTCTGATCCCATCCAAAACCAAAATCACTTGCAACCATTACTTTTACTCTGTCATCAAGACAAGCGGTATAGAATGCCATTTTTCCGCCTAAGGAATGTCCCATAATACCTATTTTTTCCGGGTCAACACGGTTATCCCGGGAAAGTGCATTAACAAGCAGCTTTGTATCGGTAACAAGCTTTGCCATACCTGTCCAGTAAGGATGGTCGTTTCTTAAAGATTCTGCAGCTTTTTTCCATTGGAAAAAACTTTCATCAGTATAATTTTCAGGGTCATAGCTTCTGTAATATGCATCAGCACTTATTGTAATATAACCTCTTTTTACAAGGTCTTTCATTATCGGATATTTATTGAATTTTTCAATTTCCTCACCTGTTTCGGGATTAAATCCCAGCATTGCCTCTCTGTAATAAAAAGGAACTACAACTGCAGGGCAGGGGAATACAGTGTTTTTAGGAATTGCCATGGAAACTCTCTGGGTTTTTTCGGGGCCGTTTTCCTGAGTGTACATTTCAACTGTGAAATCATCATATTCATATATTTTCTCAAATGTCATTTTTCCATTGCCGATTTCATAAGAGGGGGTACCCAGTGCCTTTAACCATTTTTCTCTTATCGCCTTCATAATTTTCTCCTTTAAAAGTGTTCATATTTAACTACCTCGCAAAGAGGTCTTTTTTTATGATGCATCTCTATGGGTTTAGACTCCTCATCTTCATAGCCCATAACAAGAAGCAGAGCGGGAACAATATTATCGGGAATATTAAACATATTTCTCATTTTTTCAGGATTAAAATGCATAACAATACAGCTTCCGATTCCTATATCCCTTGCCTTTAAAATCATATGTGTGGCGACTATAACCGAATCATAAGGTGCTGAAATTTCACCGTCATAGGGTCTTGTCCAGGTCTCATCCTTATTGTAGCATACCAAAAATGCACAAGGTGCATCAAAATGGCATTTGGTACAGCTTTTTAGTTTATTCAAAGACTCTTCTGTATTTAAAACCAGTATTCGTTGAGGTTGAAAATTACAGCCGGTAGGGGCAATGTGTCCTGCCTCTAATATCTTATTAATTTCCTCTTTTTTAAGAGGCATCTCTTTAAATTTTCTTACCGAATATCTTTCGGTTATTACTTTGTCAAATTCCATAAAATCACCCATTAAAATTATAAAATAAATTCTTTGAAAAATCAATCTAAAATTCACTTATCTACGATTTGATATATATAATAATTACAGGAGGTTAGCTATGGATACTTATGTTCTTATGGCACTTCTGGCAACCACAGGCACATGGCTTGTAACCGCCCTTGGTGCCGCAACTGTAATTTTTTTTAAAATACCTAATGCAAAGCTTTTAAATCTTATGCTGGGCTTTGCCGCGGGAGTGATGATAGCTGCAAGCTTCTGGTCTTTACTTGCTCCTGCAATAGAACGGGCGGAAAGCTTACCATGTCCGCCTGCAATAGTTGCAACTTCAGGCTTTCTGTCGGGCGCTTTGTTTATATGGGCATCCGATAAATTTATAAATTTTGTGCGTAAGGATAATCTTAAAGATAATAAGAAAAACCGTATTATTATGCTTATTCTTTCAATAACTCTTCATAATATTCCCGAGGGCTTGGCAGTGGGCGTTGCCTTCGGCGCTCTTAAAGGTGGCTGCACAGTAGATGCCCTTATGGGAGCAATCGGTGTAGCAATCGGAATAGGACTGCAGAATTTTCCCGAAGGAGCCGCAGTTTCTCTGCCTTTAAGAAGAGACGGGTATTCAAGAGGTAAATGCTTCTTTTTAGGTCAGGCTTCGGGAATGGTAGAACCAATATCCGGGCTTATCGGTGCAATGCTTGTAATGTATGTGGATAAAATTCTTCCCTTTGCACTTTCCTTTGCCGCAGGTGCTATGGTTACCGTAGCAGTTCACGAGCTTATTCCTGAATGTCGTGAAAATTCACGGGATTCATATTTTTCTACTATGGGAATTGTAACCGGCTTTGCAGTTATGATGCTTCTCGATGTAATGCTGGGTTAGCCGTCGGATAACTTTCCGATGACTAGTCATATAATTATCCACAGGTATGTGACAAGTTATAAAAACATCAACCAACAGTTGATGTTTTTTGCTTGAAATAGTATTTATAGTTGATAAAATTTTTGGTATAATAAAACTGACGGAGGTGCAAAAATGAACGGATTTCAATATGAAAAAATAAAAAAACTAAGAAAAAAGAGTGGTATTTCTCAAAGGGAGCTTGGTGAAAAGCTTGGAATAAGTGATCGTGCAGTTTCCAAGTGGGAGAACGGACTTTCCAAGCCAACCTTTGAAAATATGCTGGGACTTTCGAAAATATTAGATGTACCATTGGATTTTTTCTTGAAAGAGGATAAACAGACCGAAAATATAAATACTGTAAACGGAATGGAGTCTATTACAGAGCTTTATAAAATAGGAAGAGGTCCCTCAAGCTCTCATACCATAGGCCCCGAAAAAGCTTGTATGATATTTAAAAATCAATATCCCGATGCGGATGAGTTTAAGGTTGAGCTTTTTGGTTCACTTGCCAAAACGGGAAAAGGTCACGGTACCGATGAAGTAATAAGAAAAACCTTTCTGCCTCGTTTTGTTGCGGTGGAATTTAAGTTTATCGGGGAAAATATTCCTCATCCGAATACAATGGAGCTTGTTGCTTTGAAAAACCATAAGGAAATTGCAAGGAAAAGAGTATTCAGTATCGGTGGCGGAAGTATTCTTTTTGACAATGAGGAAATAAAAAGACCTGATAAAATATATTCCCTTTACAAATTTGAAGATATTGCCGCTTATTGTGAGGAAAAGGAAATTCGTTTATGGGAGTATGCCCTTAAGAATGAGCAGGAAGGCTTTTTGGATTATATGCATAAAATATGGAACACGATGAAGGAAACCATAAAAAAAGGGCTTTCGGACAGTGGTTATCTGCCCGGCGGACTTAATGTTATGAAAAAAGCAAAAGTTCTTTATAACAGTCAGCATATAGATGAAACCAAAGAAACAAGAGAAAACAGACTTGTATGCGCCTATGCTTTTGCGGTAGGAGAACAAAATGCTTCGGGGGAAAGGGTGGTAACCGCTCCCACCTGCGGAGCCGCAGGAATATTACCTGCCGTACTTTATTACCATCAGGAAAAAAATAATTTTACCGATGATGAAATTGTTCATGCTCTTATAACTGCAGGTGTAATAGGTAATTTAGTAAAAACCAATGCATCCATATCGGGAGCCGAGTGCGGATGTCAGGCAGAGGTGGGAACCGCTTGTGCTATGGCTGCAGCAGCACTTGCGGAGCTTTTTTCTCTTTCTTTGGAGAAAATAGAGTACGCCGCAGAAATAGCAATAGAGCATCATCTGGGGCTTACCTGTGACCCAATCTGCGGACTTGTCCAGATTCCCTGTATTGAAAGAAATGCAGTAGCCGCCATGCGTGCAATAAATGCAGTTAATCTTGCAAGTTTTTTGTGGAATTCGAGAAAAATCTCGTTAGACAGAGTCATAAAAACAATGAAAGAAACGGGAAAAGATATGCATAAAGCCTACAAAGAAACCTCTGAGGGCGGTCTTGCAAGAATAAAATTTTAAAAAAGAACCAAAAACTTATAAAATTGAGCCAAAAAGGTATTTCCTTTTGAAAAAAGTTAATGTATAATATGAATGACTATTAAATAAAGAAAAGAGGAAATCAAATGAATTTAAACTATGTTTTTGGACAGTTTGACATCGAAGCCGAGATCGCACCATACGGTAACGGTCATATCAATGATACCTATTGTGTTGAGCCGGGGCGTTTTATCTTACAGAGAATTAATACAAATATCTTTAAAAATCCCGATGAATTAATGCAGAACATTGAAAATGTTACTGCTCACTTAAGAGAAAAAATAGTTGCCGCAGGTGGAGATCCTGACAGAGAAACTCTTACTGTTATTAAAACCCGTGACGGCAAAAACTATTTTGAATACGAGGGAAACTGCTTCAGATTATATAAGTTTATCGAAGGCACAAAAACTGTGGAAACCGATAAAACTATGTTAGATTTATATAATGCAGGTAAGGGATTTGGTAAATTCCAGAATTTACTTGCAGATTTCCCGGTTGATAAGCTTTTTGAAACTATTGTTGACTTCCACCATACACCGAAAAGAGTAGAAGCCTTAAAAACTGCAATTAAAGAGGATAAAGCAGGAAGACTTGCATCTGTAAAAGAAGAAGTTGAATTTGCACTTTCCTGTGCAGAATTTGCCGCTACTGTAACCGATGGTATTGAAAAGGGAGAAATTCCTGTTCGTGTAACTCACAACGATACTAAAATCAATAACATTTTATTTGATGCAAAAACCAATGAAGCAACATGTGTAATTGACCTTGATACCGTTATGCCGGGAAGCGTTCTTTATGATTTTGGAGATACCTTAAGAATGGGTGCTTCAACAGGTGCTGAGGACGAGGTTGATTTAAGTAAGGTATGGTTTGATAAGGAAACCTTTGAAATCTTTGCTAAGGGCTTTTTAGAAGAAACCAGCAAAACTCTGAATAAAAGAGAAATTGAACTTTTACCGTTCTCTGCAAAGCTTATGACTTATGAATGTGGTATAAGATTTTTAACCGACTATTTAAACGGAGATACATACTTTAAAATCCACAGAGAGCATCATAACTTAGACCGTGCAAGAAATCAGTTTAAGTTAGTTAAGGATATTTCTGAAAAGGAAGAAGAATTAAAAGCTATTGTAGAAAAAATAGTTGAAAATATATAAATTGCAAGGTGTTTCTTTCGGGAAACACCTTAATATTTTTAAAAACCCTTGACAACTCATCTTATTTTATGATAATATAAGTAAGAATATAAAGGCTTTGACGAAGAGGGAAGCAATTTTGGACCCCTTAAGAGAATTGACGGTTGGTGCGAGTCATGGGGGAAGGCTTGTTTTTGTAGCTTCTGAGCCGGAAGGAAGAACACAAGGTAAACTTGTCAGTAGAGCCTTCCCGTGATTGCTGCGTTAATGCATTGGGGTTGACTGACCCTGATAAGTGGCGTATTTTACGCAATTTGAGTGGTACCGCGGGTGAATTTATGCACTCGTCTCAAAGATTTTAACTATACTTTGAGGCGGGATTTTTTTTGCCTCATAAAAGGAGAAATTTTTATTATGGAAAACTCAAGAGACATTAATCTTAAATTAAAGGAAATGCCACAGCGTATTCGTGAGCTTCGTGAAATAGAAGGCTTTTCATACGAGGATATGGCTCTGAAAACCGGAATTTCGGCTGAGGAGTATATTAAATGTGAAAACGGCGAATCGGATATGAACTTTGCCTTTATTTATCGTTGTGCATCGGCTTTAAAAGTTAATGTAACCGATATTATTGAAGGTTACAGCCCTAACTTAAAATCCTATACCGTAACCCGTGCCGGTGCAGGTCAGCAGATTGCAAAGGCTCATGGAATGGTTTACCATAACCTTGCCTATGCATTCAAAAATCGTATAGCTGAGCCTCTTTATGTTGTAAGTACATATAGTGAGGAAGCACAGGGGAAGGATATTGAACTTACTACTCACTCGGGTCAGGAATGTGACATTGTAATTGAAGGTCATCTTATGGTTCAGGTGGGGGAACACAGGGAAGTTTTAGGCCCTGGTGACAGTATCTATTATAATTCTTCAACTCCTCATGGTATGATTGCCGTAAATGGTAAAGACTGTAAATTCTATGCGATTGTTCTTCGTGCTGATGCAGAGGGGGTTGTTGATGCTACAAGTGAAATAGTTTCAACCGAGGAAATTATAGGCTCCGTTCATCGCGATACAAAGGATAGAATTTATCACAAATTCATTGATGTAACAGAGGATGAAATGGGAACTCCCACTTCCATTACTTTTAAAAATACCGAAAAATTCAACTTTGCCTTTGACCTTGTTGATGAACTTTCAAGAAGAGAACCTGATAAACTTGCAATGCTTCATATTTCCAAGGACAAAACTGAAAGACGTTTTACATTTACCGATATGAGAAAGGCATCCAGTCAGTGTGCTAACTATTTTGCATCCTTGGGAATTAAAAAGGGTGATAAGGTAATGCTTATCTTAAAGCGTCACTATCAGTTCTGGATTGCAATGCTTGGTCTTAATAAGCTTGGCGCGGTAGTTATCCCTGCTGTTGACCAGCTCCACGACCATGACCTTGAATACAGATTTAAGGCTGCGGGAGTAAAAGCAATAGTATGTACCGCTGACGGAGAGGTTTCAAACTATGTTGATACAGCAGAAAAGAACTATCCGGGATTAGCTGTTAAAATGATGGTTGGAGGTAAAAAAGACGGTTGGAGAGATTTTGACGAAGAATATAAGCGCTTCAGCTCTCACTTTGACCGTACCGATGCTTCCCCATGTGGTGATGATATAATGCTTATGTATTTCACCTCGGGAACTTCAGGTTATCCAAAAATTGCAACCCATAACTATAAATATCCATTAGGTCATTTCCATACCGCAAAATACTGGCATAATGTAGACCCTGACGGTCTCCACTTTACCATTTCGGATACAGGCTGGGCAAAGGCTATGTGGGGTAAGCTTTATGGTCAATGGCTGTGTGAAGCTGCAACCTTTGTTTATGATTTTGACCGCTTTGATGCATCGGAAATTCTACCAATGTTTGCAAAGCATAACATAACTACTTTCTGTGCACCGCCAACAATGCTTCGTATGATGATAAAGCAGGATATTTCCAAATACGATTTTTCATCAGTTAAGCACATGACAACTGCAGGTGAAGCTTTAAATCCGGAGGTTTACCGTCAGTTTGAAAAGGCAACAGGTCTTCAGATTAAAGAGGGCTTTGGTCAGACGGAAAGTACAATGATTATCGGTAATCTTGTTGGTAAACCTCATAAAATCGGAGCTATGGGTAAACCTGCACCAATTTATAAGGTTGAGCTTCATGATGCAGATGGAAATCAGGTTAAAACCTCTGAATCAGGTGAAATAGTTATTAATGTTAAAGATGGTGCTCCCTGTGGTCTGTTTACAGGATACTATGGAGATGAAGAAAAAACCCGTGAGGTTTGGCATGACGGCTACTATCATACAGGTGATGTAGCGTGGCGTGATGAAGACGGCTTCTACTGGTATGTGGGAAGAATTGATGATGTTATTAAGTCCTCAGGCTACCGTATCGGCCCCTTTGAAATCGAAAGTGTTATTATGGAGCTTCCTTATGTTCTTGAATGTGGTGTTTCTGCCGTTCCTGATGAGGTAAGAGGTCAGATAGTAAAAGCAAGTATTGTTTTAGTAAACGGTACCGAGCCTACTGAAGAGCTTAAAAAAGAAATTCAGAACTATGTTAAAGAAAGTACTGCACCTTATAAATATCCTCGTATAGTAGAGTTTAAGGAAAGTCTTCCGAAAACTGTAAGCGGTAAAATTCAGAGAAATAAGTTGTAATTTTAAAAGGCAATTTTCGTAAGAAGATTGCCTTTTTATGTTGATTTTTTTATTGTAATAAATTATACTGTAATAAAGTAAATAAACAGGAGTGTTAATGATGAAAAATACAAATGAAAACTTAAGCTTTCGCTGGTTTTATATGATTATCGGCGTTGTTGCAATGCTCTTTGCAGGTGTTTTATATGCATGGTCTATTTTAAAATTTCCTTTAGCAAATGAATTTGGTTGGGGGGCATCAGAACTTGCCCTTAACTTTACACTTGCTATGACTTTCTTTTGTATAGGTGGCTTATTCGGTGCACAAATTTCCAAACGAAAGGGACATAAAATTGCACTTGTCATATCAGGCACCTTGTCCGCATTGGGATTTATTCTTACTGCAATTTTAAATAACGCTTCAGTTGTAATGTTATACATAACCTACGGCATACTTGCAGGTTTTGGTATCGGCATTTCCTATAATGTGGTTATAGCAACGGTAAGTGCCTGGTTCCCCGATAAAAAAGGCTTATGCTCAGGGTGTCTTATGATGGGCTTTGGAGCTTCGGCTTTAGTGCTTGGTAATCTTGCGAATGCTATGTTTAAAAGTACTTTAGGATGGCGTACTACCTATATAATTTTGGGAGCTTCAATCTTTTTTGTAATAACCTTATCAGGCTTTTTACTTAAAACTCCCGGGGAAATTAAGCTTCCTGTCCCTGAAACCGGGAAAAAAACAACTCAAGCTGAAAAACAGGAGGATTTTACAACTGTTAAAATGCTTTGTCAGCCCTCCTTCTGGATGGCATTTATCTGTATATCCTTCTTGGCTGCAGTGGGTAGCTCGGTAATCAGCTTTGCTAAAGATTTAGCCCTTTCGGTTAATGCATCCGAAACTCTTGCAGTATCCTTAGTCGGTGTGCTTTCGGTTTGTAACGGCGTGGGACGAATTATAACAGGTGCGGTTTTTGATGTTATCGGCAGACGAAAAACTATGCTATGTGCCAATATACTTACTATATGTGCGGCTCTCGTTACCTTGATTTCAGTATCCTTAGACTCTCTTTCTCTTTGTATTATAGGTTTGTGTCTTACAGGTATGTCCTATGGCTCCTGCCCGACAATTACTGCTGCATTTACCTCGTCATTCTTCGGTATGAAGCATTTTTCGGATAATATGGCAGTTATGACCTTTACGGTTATGGTAGGCTCATTTATAGCTACTGCATCAAATAAGGTTCTGGAAATCACAGGCGGTTATACAGGCGCATTTGTAATGCTTTTATCCTTAACCTTTGTTGCACTTTTACTTAACATCTTTATACGCAAATCATAGTATATTCCATCTGAGTAAATTACTTGACTTTTTATATACTTTTAGTTAAAATTATAATAGAATATTTTATTTTGAAATGAGGTTTTAAAAATGAAAATTGAAACAAAATGCCTTCACTCAGGCTATACACCAAAAAACGGCGAGCCTCGCGCTCTTCCAATATATCAGAGTACAACCTTTGCCTTTGATTCAACCGAATTTATAGGCGATTTGTTCGACTTTTCTGCATCTGCACACTTCTATTCAAGATTATCAAATCCTACCGTTGCGGCAGTAGAAGATAAACTTGCTGATTTAGAAGGCGGTATAGGTGCAGTTTTAACATCTTCCGGTCAGGCAGCTACCACATTGGCTCTTTTTAATATCTTAAAAGCAGGTGACCACTTTATAAGTTCTGCAACTATCTACGGCGGTACTTTCAATTTGTTTGCAGTTACCTTTAAAAAGCTTGGTATCGAGGTTACTTTTGTTGACCCTGAACTGCCTCTCGAGGAGCTTCAGAAGGAAATAAGACCAAATACAAGAGCAGTATTTGGTGAAACCATTTCCAATCCAACCATTAATGTTTTAGATATTGAAAAGTTTGTTAAACTTGCCCACGATAATAATATTCCTTTTATCATTGACAATACTTTTGCAACACCAATTCTATGCAGACCAATCGAGTATGGTGCCGATATCGTTATCCACTCAACTACAAAGTATCTTGATGGTCATGCGATACAGGTAGGCGGTGCGGTTATTGACTCGGGTAATTTTGACTGGAAGGCAAATGGTTTTACAGATCTTTATGAACCGGATGAATCCTATCATGGTCTTATTTATACCGAGCATTTTGGAAAGGCAGCTTATATTGCAAAAGCAAGAGCACAGATGATGAGAGACTATGGTATGTGCCAGAGCGCAAATGGTGCATTTCTTCTTAATCTGGGTATTGAAACTCTGCCTTTAAGAATGGCTAAATACTGTGAAAATGCTCTTAAGGTTGCTGAATTCTTTGAAGGAAGAAAAGAAATAAAGTCAGTTGGATACCCTGCACTTAAAAATGATGCGAATTATGAGCTATATAAAAAATATCTACCTGACGGTGCAAGTGGCGTAATTGCTATAATCATTGACGGCGGTAAAGAAAAAGCCGTTAAGTTTATGGATGCCCTGAAACTTGCTTCCAATGTTGTTCACGTTGCAGATATAAGAACCTGTGTGCTTCATCCTGCAAGTGAAACTCACAGACAGCTTTCCGATGAACAGTTAAAGGCAGCAGGTATTGATGCAGGTCTTATTCGTGTTTCAGTTGGCTTGGAGAATGTTGAAGATATAATTGCTGACTTTGAACAAGCTTTAAATCAGATTTAACATTCATGGGAAAGAGGGGATAAAGTGAAAAATTATGTGCTTTATAACCCAACCTCCAATAATGGCAGAGGGGATAAGGTCAGGGAGGAATTGGGTGCTCTTATTCAGCACGGTAAATTGATTTTTATGGATATTACCGGAATTAAGGACATCAGAGCATATATGGAAACAATAGATATTTCGGATAATATTATAATTGCCGGTGGTGACGGAACTCTTAATAAGTTTGTAAATGACTGTGATGTGCTTTTAAGGGATGTTTATTATTATCCATGCGGAAGCGGTAATGACTTTGCAAGAGATGTCAAAAAAAGAAAAGGGCTTATCCATGTTAATAAATATATAAATAATCTTCCTGTTTGTACCGTTAACGGAGAAAGAAAGAAATTTTTTAACGGTGTAGGCTATGGGGTAGACGGTTATTGTTGTACCGAAGGCGATAAGATTAGACAAAAATCGGACAGAAAGGTCAATTATGGCCTTATAGCCTTAAAAGGTGTCATAAAAGGGTATAAGCCGGTTAATGCAACTGTTTTTGTAGACAGTGAGAGAAAAGAATATAAAAAAGTATGGGTGTGTGCCACTATGAAAGGCAGGTACTGTGGCGGTGGTTTTATGTTTTCACCTAATCAGGACAGACTTGATAATGAGGGGAAATTATCTTTAGTGGTTGCTCATAATGCATCAAAGCTTACTATTCTGACTGCCTTTTTCTTTGTTCTTTTCGGTAAGCATACAATCTTTAAGAAGAATATTGAAATACTTGAAGGTTATGATATAAAGGTGGAATATGATACTCCTGCCTCACTTCAGATTGATGGTGAGGGGTATGAGAATATTTTAAGCTATGAAGCAAAAAAAGAATTGGAGCCGTTATGGAATTTGAAAGTGTAGTAACAAAAAGACAATCCTGCCGTGGGTATCTTGATACTCCGGTCAGTGATGAAATACTTGAAAAAATAATAAATACCGCAAACCTCGCACCATCTGCCTGTAACGGTCAGCCATACTTCTTAACCGTTTGCAAAGGTGAAACAGCCAAAAAGGTCGCAAAGCTAACTGCGGGGATGGGACTTAATAAGTTTGCAACAGAAGCTCCCTGTCTTATTGTTGTAAGTGAAAAGGAATATGTAAAATCTGCTTTAGTGGGTTCTAAAATAAAGAATAATGATTACCGCTCAATTGATATAGGTATTGTTACTTCCCATATAGTTCTTGAGGCTGCCAATCAGGGCATATCAAGCTGTATTCTGGGCTGGTTTAATGAGCCGGAAATTCAGAAGCTTTTAAATATCCCTGACAGAATTCGTCTTGTAATAACCTTAGGTTATCCTAAAGATGAAAAAATAAGAGATAAAAAACGAAAAGCAATAAATGAAATATCAAATCTTTAATAATATTGGGTAATAATGGCAAATAGCGTCAAAATTTTTAAAATGAGTTAAATAATAGTAATAGGGCTGTTTATAAAGTCAGACTTTATAAACAGCCCTAAATACATCTCTTTGTTATTAAAAAATATTTAAAAGCATTCTCCGCATTTCTTATAACCTTCATTAAGCAGTGTTGAAAGATATCCCGTAAATTTTCTTTTGTTCTTTTCTTTCATATTGTTAATGCTTGAACAAGCGGGTTTATGTATTTTTTTTGAACTGATGTTGAGAACAAAATTTTCCTCTTCTTCATCATCGGTTTTCATATAAACCGAATTATCAAGGTCATTCTGCCCTGTAGCATAGTCAATTATAACTCCGGGCTGAACATTGTGGCAAAATACATTAAAGCAAATTCCTTTTCCGTTATCTTCAATAGAATATGCCTCCATTAACACACCGTCTGCAAGAAGATTTTCTTTGGTGTAATATGGTGTAACTCTGTATAGAACATGATTGTCTGTTTCTTTTATGTAATCTGCTACCATATTCTCAAAAGGTAACATCCCTTTGGTGTTTAAGTATCTTGTACCGGTAATAAGATTTCTTTCATTGGCATTTTCACCTGTTAACTGATAACCGATTAAGTGGCAACGGTTATATAAATATTTCCCGTCAACAAAATCATATTTTGAAGTATGCCACCCCGTAGGCTTAACCTGACCGATTGAGCCTCTTTCTTCCGTTGGCATCAGTTCTTTTCCTATCAGTGCGCTCGTGCTTTGGCATCTTCCGTATTCATCAAGCGGTGAATATTCTTCATAAACTTCAATATCGGAAATGTCTGTATCAAAATATGGGATATTGTTGTTTATTACCGTGTATGGTGTTCCTGAATATTGCGGTTTTTCAAAAACCTCAAAGGCGGTGTCGGTATAAATATCAGTGTTGTCTGTAAGTGTAAGACAACCCGTAAATAAAAATATCGCTGATAAAAGTATTAAAAACAGTTTAAATGTCTTTCTCATAATGAACCTCTGTTATTTTGTCGTGGCTGTATCCTTTGAATTCATTTCTTGAAACTTCTTTGAAATTGCGGGGGAGAGGGAATGTAAGGTCACTGGGATAATCTCTGTTCCAGAAAAACAGAATTACTTTATCGATTTCTTCAAAGTTATCGGGTAATTTGTTTTCGATAAAGCAAAAATCTTCTTTATCCGCAGTTATTAAAAAATCCTCATTTTCTTTGGTAATTGCTCCTTCAAATAAATCACTTGAAAAGCTGTTTGTCAGAAGGTTATGTCCTTTAGTTAATTCAAGAATTCTTTTGGTAACCGCCCGATCCTTTGATAAGCGCCTGTTATTAAATAACAAACCAAAAGAATTATCAACACAAGCAATAATTATCATTTAATTGCACCTTTTTTGTAACCTTTAAAGTTGATAAATTCACGGAAGTTTTTAATGTATAAATCACATTCGGCTTCTATTTCATCACGGTGTGCTTTTGATGCCGCATCCTGAATTCCTACAACGAAAAATCCTCCGCTCTTAGCTGTTTTAACAGCATGGAGAGTATCTTCAAAAATATAAGTTTCTTCCTTTGGGGTTTCTAACCTCTTTAATGCCTTTTCGTAAATTTTGGCACTTTCATTCTTTCCTTCGCCAACCTCAGGAACAGTTATTATAAAATCAAAAAAATCTGAAATATTGTGCCTTAAAAGTGCATGTTCTATTAAATAAGCAGGAGTAGCCGATGCAATACACATCTTAATTCCTCTCTTTTTTAAATTGGTAAGTAAAAGATGAACATAGGGCTTTAATGGAATGTTGAATTTATAATTTGCCTCAATAATATCTAAAATATCCTTCTCAATTTCTTCGGGAGTTTCTGATAGCCCATAAGTATTCTTAATAAATTTTGTAGCTTTAGTAATGGAGAGTCTGTCAATTTCTTCTCTTTCTTCATCAGTAACCGTTTTCCCATGTTTTTTCATATAGATGTTAACAACATCCTTCCAGAACGGCATAGAATCAAGTATTGTTCCGTCTAAATCAAATATTGCACCTTGCATTATAGATCACTTCCGTACATAAAAATCACTTTTAAGATACCATATTATTTCCATAAAGTCAAATATTATAAAAAAATTAAAAAAAATCTTTACATTTTAAAAATTATATGTTATAATATTTTGGTACTTAGGGGTATAGCTCAGTTGGTAGAGCAGCGGTCTCCAAAACCGCGTGCCGTGAGTTCAAGTCTTACTACCCCTGCCAAAATAAAAAATCCTGTCGAAAGATAGGATTTTTTATTTTGTATTGTTCATTTTTCATTATTCAATATTCATTATTCATTAAACATGACAGGATTTTTTTAATGAATAATGAAGTCGCATTGCTAATGAATAATGAATAATTAATAATTATTATAAGCAAAATATTCCATTTTTCATAAAATCCAAGCATCAATTTCCCATCCGTTCTTACCCGTTTCTAACTATTCCGTCTGCTACATCATCAAAAAAGCATCAAAGAATTTTGTTTTCTTTGTTTATAGCGTATTAAAATTTGATACACTGAAGAGTGAATTGTTTTCATTCTCAGGGTGTATTTAGCCTCCCTTGCCTAAAGGGAGGGGGACCAAACGGAGTTTGGTGGAGGGATTTTCGATTCTATCATATCTCGAATCCGTCTGTGATTCCGTTAAGCCTTGAGGTGTCCTTCTTCACATAGTACATCTCAGTTATCTGTGATGTCGTGTGCCCGAGCATGTCTGCCACTTGTTTTGGGCTGAGTGCTTTGATACTGCCGTCAGCTTGTTTAATTCCGTTTACTAAGTTAGTTGCGAAGGTGTGCCTTAGCGAGTGCAGTCCTTTTCGTTCTATTCCTGCAGCATCCAGGATTCTATAGAATCTCTTTCGGAAGTTCACAGGCTTTGTGAAGTTTCCATGCTCATCGCATATTAGCGGTGAATCCTCTCCGAAGTAGTATTCTGCTCTAAGCTCTTTTATCGCCTCTATCGCGGCATCATTCAGCGGTACGGTGCGATTACTTGTCAGTGTCTTTGTTTTGCCTACCTTGGCTGATTTTCCGCCTGTAGCTTTGGTGCCTTCCCGGTTATTTATTTCTTTTAGAGAGTTTTGTATTTTCATTTGTCTTTTTTCTATGTCGATGTCTCGATTATTTACCGCCAGCATCTCGCCAGGCCTTGCTCCTGTGTTGAGCATTAGGGTGTATGCGGCAGCCTGCCTATGCTTTCGTTCTCCGTTTGAGTATGTGGCGTAGGCTTCTTCCTTGAATTTTTTGAGTTCATTCGGATCGAGTACGGTTATCATCTCACATTCAGGCAGTAGTTCCTTTCCTTGTGCTGACAGGAAGTTTGCCTTTTTTATCATCTCCACATTATCCATTGGATTCTTGCTAATCATTGCTTCGAGGTACATTGTCCTGAAGTATTCGTTTAGGAGTACATAGGCTTTCTTTACTGTTGAGAATGATAATCCCTTGTTCATTAAGTTGTTCAACAAATTTTTTATATCCGCTGCTACGATGTCACCGACCACCTTGTCTCCGAGTGTGGGATATACTTGATTTATTGCCGTACATTCACATCTGTCGTAGGTGGTTTGCTCTACTGTCGGGAATTTGAATATCTCAAGCCAATTCTGTATGCTATCTTTGAGCAATTTCTTGCTTTCGTCTGATAGTTCAACCTGATTCTCGAATTCCGCTATGTAGGCTGTGATTTTCTTATTGGCTTCCTGCTTGGTAGTTCCTGAGAAGGATTTCCTTTTGCGGTTGCCTTGCTCGTCCATGTACCATACGACTCCGCCCCAACGACCGTCTGTTCTTTTGAACACATTTCCATTTGTAAGTAGCTTTCTCTGCATTATCTCACTTCCTTTATTATGTATTACCTTTTTGGCAACACAAACAATACCGTAAAGCTCGGCACAAGTCAAGCGTTTTTGCGAATAAAAAGTATCAATTTCTTAAAAGAATGGCATCAATCATACAGGCTTTTTCTTTGGTTACTGTGTATCATATTGTGATATAGAGGAATATAAATATCAAGTACTATGTTATAGAATATTATATACTATCTACAACAAAGAACCGATACTTTTAAAGGAAGTATCGGTTCTTTACACAGTTAATATTTATTTTCCATATGTTGTAATAGATTTTCTTACACAGTCTTCAAGTTCAACTGACTGAATTGCGGTTGCAAGGTCACAGATGATTTCATCATTGTTTCTTATATGTTCAAAGAAGAGCCTGTTTTCATTATAAAAACCTGCGCTTTCAAAATACTCTTCGCAGTCCACTAATGACGCACCATCAATTTTTTCAACAAACTGTTTTTGTTTAAAATGAACAAGTTCCCCAGGTCGATCAAAACATCCTTGGATAGGTAAATGAACAAAATAAGTATGATTGATAGTATTCAGTGAAATTCTTTCAAATTGAGCACCGCCCATAGGAACTAAATCTATATGAGCATGTATGTTTTTTTCAAGTTCACATTCAAGATAAATGTTTTTTACATTTTCACCAATATCAGGTCTATTCTGATAACTTAAATCAACCCTTTTATAATCGGCCTCAGCAATATACTTAACTGTGTCAATAGCATGAATAGCTGTTGTCGAAAAATCACTTTCGCGTCTATTATGACGATACATCTGATATGTGATATTGGTTATTTCTTCCTCTGATTCTTTTATAAGTTCCTTGAGTTTAATAAGCAAAGGTACATATCTTCTGTTAAATGCAACACGAACATTTACATTTGCCTTCTTTGCTTCTGCAATCATTTCATTTATTTCATCAACATCTTTTCCCGGAGGTTTTTCTAAAATTATATTAAAGCCTTTTTTCATTATATCGATAGCCATAGATTTTGTAAGGTGAACCGGCACAATCAAAGATACAACATCAGGTTTTTCGGTTTCTAACATTTCTTTATAATTTGTATAGTATTTTTTAAAACCGAATCTTTCCATGTAGTTTTTAGCAGCATCTTCATTAAGGTCACAACATGCTGCAAGACATACATTTTCATAATCATCATAATATTTCTTAAACGATGGACCATGACCACCCTTAGACATGTTTCCACAGCCAATAACGCAAATTTTGAACATTTTTATCGCCTCCTGTTAAAATCAATAAACCTTATTATAATTTAATTTTAATAACGTCGGAAAGTTATCTGATCCCGTTCTAAAATTCTACCGTTTCTCCAGGTTTAATTTCATAAACCTTTCCGCTTTTTCTTGTCCAAAGTGTAAGATTGGTTGGATTATAAACTATTTTGGAATTCATGCTTTTCTCTAATCGTTTATAAGCTGTTACATAATCATATATTTCTTTATTTGTAGCATACCATATATCATCTCTTTTGCCTATATATTTTGAAAAATCTTCAATTACATTCCAGTTATTATCTCTGTCAAATTCATAACTGTGACCCCACAGATTAAATACTGCTAATTCACAGATTTGTTCCCTGAGTGGCACCTCAATAAATTTTTTTGCAAGTTCCATAAGTGAAGGATGATTGTGGTGACAGGTAGGATGCCATGCAAGCCAATTTTCGGGAAGTCTGAAACTTTCGGTTTTAAGATTGGTTCTTGAATAAACTATCCCGCATTTTTTAAGACAATCAATTATCCTGTCGTTGTAAGTTCCGTAGGCATAAGCCATACCTTTCACAATTGTGTTAAATTCTTTTTCTAAATTTATCCTGTCAGATGTTATTTCATAAATTATTTCAGAGTCTGTAAAAAAATTTAATTTCAGATGTTTAAACCCATGAACTGCAATCTCATGTCCTGAGTTTTTGTAAAGTTTTAATGCTTCAGAAAGTTTCAGTTTGTCATTGGTAGTACCTGTAGGGTTTATAACGCTCTTATTTTCTTCGGGATTAAATTTACCTGAATTGAGATTGAAAGTTCCTTTTAATCCGTATTTACTCATAATGTCAATTAATCTTATATCCTGAATTACACCATCATCATAACTTAGTGTTACAACTTTTCTTTTTCCACCTTTAAATAACATCTTCATACAGTAAATTACCTCGTTTATTATAATTTAACAATAATTACACCTGAAAGTTCATCTGCTCCGCCTATTGCGATGTATTTTTTATCAGGACTTATTTCCATTGTTGTTGCGTTGAAGATACATACATTTCTTCCGTTTGGTGCAAAGGCCTTAGGAACATATCCCAATTGTTCAATTCCATTTTCATCATCGTATTTAAACATATTGCATCCGCCCTTAGGATACCCTGCAACACCGTAAACGGTATCTCCTGTGCTTATAAGTGAATTAACACTTCCGCAAGGAGTAACAGCACCTAAACTTTTAACTTTACCATCTTTTATTTTTGCAAGCATCATATCTTTTGTACCGGCTATTATTGAGCCATCACTTAATTTTACAGAAGCATTTGCCTTTGCAAGATATTGTCTTCCTGCCATAAACGGTAATTTAGTATTTTCATCAACGTCAACTTTTAGTTCATTTGCTGTAACTAATGGATGTTCCTTAATTGTTTGTGACATATCAGTTAAATTAACATCAATTTTATATGTTTTATCTGTTCCACAGTAGATAGATATACTTTCGTTGTCATTCCACTCAATTTTATTAACTTTTGTATTTTCTCTTCCTGTTTCTTCCCAGTAACTTATAGCTTTAACTTCCTGATAGTTCTTTATAAAGTAGTTATCTTCCTGGAATTTTTTCATTTTAAGTTCAAACTGATATTTTTTATAGAATTTATTCCAGTTTTCTTCATAATCATCAAGTGGATAATATTTTGAACATTCAAGAGGGAATGGAAGATAATTCATATAGTCGTGTGACGGAATTCTTTCTTCTGTTTCTATAGCAGGAATGAATTCTTTTAAATCAATTGCAATTATCCCGCAATATAATTCCTCATCACTTGTATGATTCCCGTCGGATATGTATATAACATCATCAAAAATGTCGAATTCAGCTGAGATGCTTAAAGTTCTTTTCTTAGAACCTAAAAATCCTAAATCAACAGGATCTTTGCCGTTTAAGAAATCCCACATATAAAGTCTCATACCTGCATATTTAATTTGTTTGGTAAATGTCATACATCCATACCAAAGTCTGCCTTCAGAGTCGAAATCCATGCCGTAAAGATTATAATATGTAGAATCCTGGCCGTTTGTACAATCAATTTTCGGAACAGGTCTTCCGATTTCCTTAACTTCTCCTGTTTCCATATTGTATGCATAAAGCATCTGACCTCTTCCGTCAACTGAGCAAGGTCCTGTTGTAATATATAAAATACCGTCTTTTTCTCTTGCGTGACGCATTAATGCTTTGATATCAGCATCAAGATATTCTAATTCTCTTTTGATTGTATTATATCTGAACATTTTACCTGAATATGTAGAACCGTAAACGTGTCCGTCAGAAAGAAGGAAAGTTCTGCTGGTTGCAGTATCAGAAACCTGACCTAAACATCTTACTTTTCCTGTGTCAACTTCATAAACATATCCTGTTCCTCTCATCCATGTTGTGCAAAAATATTCATTAGATCTTGGACAATATATTCCACCGTATGTTGTGTCATATGGAGATATTACACCTTTATTTTCAACTGTTCCTTTTTCTAAATCTATTATTAATATTTCAGAACCCGGAAATCCTTCCCACTGATGATTTGCATATTCATAAGGCATCCATGTCGGATGAAGCGGAGAAGGAGATGTTGTGTGAGTTGTTGTGATAATTCTGCCATCTTCCATAAAGGAAAGTGCGGTGTGGAATTTAGAGGTTCTTAAAGTATAATCTCTTAAAATAATCTTATCTTCTAAGTTAAAATGTCTGATTAATTTTTTGTTTTTATGGTCATATTCTATAAGACGTGCATACTCTGCAACGTAACTTTCGCCACATGCTGAAAATAAAACTCTTCCTTCTGGGCTTATAGCCATATCCCATACTGCGTTATGAGTTGGTAAATCTTCGCATAGAAGATGTGTTACTCCTGTTTGCGGAATTAAATTAAAATATTCCTTTGGTTTGTTTCCTAATACGGAAAAAGTATTATCTGGTTTCATTTTAATCACCTTTCTTTATTGTTTCACAGTAAAATTCTTGTGTTATTATAACAAAAAAAGTATGGAAAAACATTTGTTTTATTTTTTATTAGTTGAGATATTCTACGATTATTATAAAACCT